>JAMHUH010000724.1:0-10204 GCA_035904925.1 Nannocystaceae bacterium | reverse complement strand
CGAGGACGATCAGATCAGCGAGTTCGACGGCCTGCTTCGCGGCGGGCTCAGCCTCGGCTTGCCGATCTCCAACGGTCAAGGCTTGGTGATCGGCGTCGCGGTCCAGCAGGTGTTCTCGAAGCGCGAGATCCTGATCGATCCCAACGGTGCTGCGGACGGAGCGAAGACCTCGCCCTTCGGCATGTGGCTCGAGAGCTTCGTCGGCTACCAGGTTTGGTTTTAGGGCTTTCGCGAGGATCCTTCGCGGGTGATCGGGTTCTCGATGGACGGGCTCTACGGTGGGAAGAAGGGTCCCCCGCTCGGGCTCAAACACGTCGCCCTTCGAATCGCCGGTGCTCTCTCCCTGGTTGGCGATCTTTGGTGATTGTAGTGCTCGTGCATCGCAGCGAGGGGCTCGACTCGCCTCGGAGGGACCCTTCTTCCCCCCGCGCGCCTTCGAACTCGGTTGCTGGCTCCGTCCTCGACAGGGACCGCAGATTCAGAGGTTCGCCACGCTGTCTGTTGGAGACGGAGAGAACCCGCGAAGGCAAAGGCGGGCGGGGGGAAAGAGGGTCGCTCCGAGGCGAGTCGAGCCCCTCGCTTCCGTGCGCGAGCGCCACAATCACCAAAGATCGCCAACCAGGGAGAGAGCACCCGCGATTCGAAGGGCGACGTGTTTGAGCCCGAGCGGGCGACCCTCTTTCCCACCGCAGAGCCTGGTTGTCGAGAACGAGATCGCCCGCGAAGGATCCCCCGAGTCAGCGTCCGCGAAGGATCACCGTGTCGAGGCACTCGTGGCTTGGCTACCCGCCCAACCTTGGGTTCGAAGGCTCAGACGTTGAAGCGAAAGTGCATGACGTCGCCGTCGTGAACCACGTATTCCTTGCCTTCGACGCGCAGCTTGCCGGCGGCCTTGACCGCGGTCTCGGAGCCCATGTCGACCAAGAGCTTCCAATCGACGACCTCGGCCCGAATGAAGCCGCGCTCGAAGTCGCTGTGGATCACCCCGGCCGCCTGGGGGGCCTTGGTCCCCCGCCGAATCGTCCACGCGCGACACTCCTTCACCCCGGCGGTGAAGTAGGTGATCAAATCGAGCAATTCGTAGGCGGTGCGAATCAGGCGATTCAGGCCCGGCTCGGCCAGGCCGATGCTGGCCAGGAATTCGTCGCGATCGGTCGGCTCCAGCCCGGCGATCTCGGCCTCGATCGCGGCGCAGATGACCACGACCTCGACGCCCGGTCCGACCTTGGCGACCAATCGTGCGACCAGGGGATCCTCGAGCCCGGCGGCGAGCTGGCCCTCGCTGACGTTGGCGACGAAGAACACCTTCTTGGCGGTCAGCAGATCGAGCTCGCGCAAGATCACCGCTTCGTCGTCGGTCATGACCAGGTCGCGCGCGCTCTTGCCCGAGCTGAGCTCGGCGACGACCCGCTCGCACAGCTCGAGCGCCAGCTTCTCGGTCTTGTCGCCGCCCTTGGCCTGCTTGCGCGCCCGGTCGAGCCGTTTTTCGACCGACTGGATGTCGCGGAGGATCAGCTCGGTGTCGATCGTCTCGATGTCGTCGGTCGGATCGACCCGGTTGGCGACGTGCTGAATGTTGTCGTCTTCGAAGCAGCGGACCACGTGGGCGATCGCGTCGACGCTGCGGATGTGGGCCAGGAATTGGTTGCCGAGCCCCTCACCCTCGCTCGCGCCCTTGACCAGCCCGGCGATGTCGACGAACTCGACCGCGGTCGGCACGATGCTCTTGGGCGTGATGACCTTGACCAGCGCGTCGAGCCGAGGGTCGGGGACCAGCACGATGCCGCGGTTGGGTTCGATCGTGCAGAAGGGGTAGTTCGCCGCCTCCGCGCCCGCGTCCGAGAGCGCGTTGAAGAGCGTCGACTTGCCGACGTTGGGGAGACCGACGATTCCGACCGACAGGCCCATGGTGCGCCGCCCTTAGCACGGCGCCCACGACTTGGACAGGGCACCTGGGCGAGCGCTGGGCGCTTCGCTCACGCCTTGGCGGGCGCTCACGCCTTGGCGGGGATGTTGTAGTCGGCGATTCGGTAGCCGAGCCAGAACACCTGCGCGGGCCGGCGATCGGCCAGCGTCATCAGCGTGAAGCCCTGATCGGCGGCGAGCTTCTCGAAGCCCGCGCGCAGCGTGTTGGTCCGCGCGCGCGGGACCTTGGTCGCGAGCCCGAGCGGCCGCCACAGATCGCCGACCGGGAACATGTAGGCGATCAGCACGTCGCCCGGCGTGACCCGCTCGTAGGCGTTGTGGTCGAGCAAGGTCAGCGGCTCGCCGCGCAGCAGATCGCGCCCGTGCATCTGCTTGTTCGACTCTTCGGCTCGATCGAGCACGAAGACCACGAAGCGGCTGCGCATGACCGCGTCGAGCACCCGTTTTTGCTCGAGGTCGAGCTCGAGCCCGAACTGCGCGAACATGTCGATGATCCGACGGCCCTGCGCGTCGCGGAACCCGTAGGCGAAGTAGAGCGAGAACGCCTGCTGAAGCTCGGGCGCCTTGACCTCTTCGGCGCTCGACTGACCGAAGAAGCCCTTGGCGACCTCGGCGATCAGCGGGCCAAAGCGGCGCTGCGCGAACGAGCCAAGCATCGTGTCGACCTGCTTGAACGCCTCGCGATCGAGCTGGCGCGCGGTCTTGACCACGCGCTTCTTGGGCTGCTGCTTGGCCGCCTCGAGCGCGGCGGCCTCGGCCTCGGCCTTGTGACCCCGGCGAAGCCGATGGCTGGAGCGGGGCTTGGAAGGCGGCGGACTCGATTTGTCGGGGGGGTCGCTAGTCACGGTCTTCCTTCAATTCGTCGGGCAACCGGCCGGCGGCATGCCTTGGCCATCGACCACGGGTGGGACGAGTACGCTGATCGGGCTGAACGAACCGGGCCGCAGCGGCGTGTTCGCGCTGGCGAAGCAGGTGACGCCGCCGACTCGGCCTTCGATCTCGATCGCGTAGCCAGCTTCGGTCCAGGTCAGCGCCGCGGCCGAAGCGAGCCGACCGCCGTTGTCGCAGTCGAAGGCCAGCCAGCCCTCGGCTTCGACGCTGGGGTTGGTCAGCGGCGTGCTGGGGAACGAGACGAAGTCGTCGACGCCGAGCGGCAGCACACTGCCCGCTTCGAACAGGCGAATCCGCATGTCGTCGATCGGCCCGCTCGCGCTGCCGCAGGGCGGGGCGACGAGGGTGCTGCCCATCGACCACGAGAGCGCGATCGTGTCCTCGATCGGGGCCAGGAACTCGGCGCTGCCGAGCGCGAACTCGTGGATGACGAAGGCGCCGTCTTCGGCGTCGACCACGAAGTCGAAGGTCTGCGGGCTGGTCAGCGGCGCGTCGCCAGCGAGCGCGACCAGCTCGAGCGTGTGCGGCCCGGCGTCGAGCCGCGCGTCGAGCAAGCCGAAGCGCCAGGGCCAGAGCTGACCGGGGCCCGAGGTCGGATCGAGCAGTTCGAAGGCCTCGCCGTCGATCGTGAATTCGAAGTCGTCGATCCCGACATGCCGGGGCTCGATCAACGGGTTGTCGAGGAGCCCGACCGAGAGCTGAAAGAGCGTCAGGCCGGCGTCGAAGCTCTCGTAGGGCTGGCCGAGCACGCAGGCGAGATCGCTGCCGTCGACCCGACCGTCGCGGTCGTTGTCGACCCCGTCGTCGCACTGGACCGGCGCCTGGACGACGAACTCGAGCTCGGGCAGCTCGCCGACGCGGACCGTGACGTTGGCGCTGTCCCGCACGCAGCCGACCTCGATCGGGTTGCCCTGGTCGTCGACGTCGGGGCAGAGCCACTCGCCGCCGCTGCGGCGCACGCCGATGAACTCGAGCACGTAGTCGCCCGGGTCGAGGGTCGGGCCCTCGACCGCGTCGCCGCTGGCGAACGCGTTGGGGAAGCAGGCGTAGTCCTTGCTCAGGCGCGGCGCCGCCGAGGCTGGATCGTCGACGCCACGGACCTCGAGTCGAAACTTCTTGATCCCGACGTCGGCGCACTGCTTGACCGAGGTCAGCGGCGCGACGACGTCGAGATCGTCGGCGAGCTGCCAACGGAGCTGAAAGCTCGGCTCCTCCGCGCAGCCGCCCAGGCCCGCGAGCGCGAGCGCGACGAGGCTCGGGCCGAAGGTCGGGCGGGCGCGTGCAGGCACGAGCGCGGGTCTAGCAGGGCCCCGCGGCGAGGTCTAGCCGGACCAGGGCCAAGCGCATCGCACCCCTTGCCGGGTTGGCGAGGCGCCGGTTAGCCTGCGCACGCCGTGAATTTCGCCGACCCGACGACCCTGCTGGCCGAGATGGACTTCATCGCGCTGCTCTCGAAGTCGCGCGGTCTAATCCTGATCGTCGTCATCACCCAGATCACGCTGGTGGCGCTGACCTTCTTCGTGACCATCTACAAGCTGATCCAGATCAGTCAGGCCCAGTCGCAGTCGGTCTCGTTCCTCGATCGCTTCTGGGAGAGCAAGCGCCTCGACGACATCTACCGGGTCGCCGAGGGGCTCAAGTACAGCCCGCTCGCGGTCATGTTCAAGGCCGGCTACGTCGAGCTCTCGAAGGTCAAGAAGCGCAGCGAGCAAGATGGCCAGTCCATGCACGACCGCTTGGAGGACACGACCAACATCGAGCGCTCGCTCCAGCGCGCGCGCGTGAGCGAGCTGACCAAGCTCGAGACCATGCTGCCCTTCTTGGCCACGATCGGCGCCGCGTCGCCCTTCATCGGCCTCTTCGGCACGGTCTGGGGCATCATGGAGGCGTTCTTGAACATCGCGGCCAAGGGCTCGGCCGAGCTCAGCGAGATCTCGCAGCCGATCGCCGAGGCGCTCGGCACCACCGCGCTCGGCCTGATGTCGGCCGTGCCCGCCGTGGTCGCGTTCAACTACTTCAACCGGCGCTTGAAGGTGCTCTCGTCCGAGATGCAGACCTTCGGCAACGACTACCTCAACATCGTCCGCCGCCACTTCTTCTAGTCATCCATGGGCGGCATCATCACCAACGACGGCGGCGGCGACGGCGAAGAGCCGATGGCGGCCATCAACGTCACGTCGCTGATCGACGTGATGTTCTGCCTGCTGATCGGCTTCATGGTCGCGACCCCGCTCGCCCACCAAGAGGCCGTGGCGATCGACGTGCCGCACTCGGTCGGCATCAAGATCAGCGAAGAAGAGTTCGAGTACTCGGTGATCTCGATCGACGCCAAAGGCCGGGTGTTCCTCGGCTCGCTCCCGCTCGACGCCGACAAGGCCGCGTGGAGCGAGCAGCTGGGCGCCAACGCCAAGCTCAAGAAGGACGGTCGGGCCTTCATCCAGGGCGACCGCAACGTCCAGTTCGAGCGGATCCTCGACGTGATGATCGCCCTGCAGCAGGCCGACGTGGCGGAGGTCGGGTTCATCACCGATCCCAAGCCCGAAGAGTGAGCACGCCACGACGCAAGCGACCCGCCTGCGCGGGCGTTTGGGCGTCTGGACGGCTCGAGTGGTAGACTGATCGCTGGCCGCCGCGGACACCGCCATGCACCAAGACAACGGACAGGCCCCCTCGAACCTCCCTCCGATCGCGCCGGTTCGCACGCCGCCGATGTTGCTGACGCCCTTCGTGGCGATTGGCCGCGAGGTGAAGGGGATCGTCTCGATCCCCTTCCCGATGATCGGTGGCTTCCTCGGCACCGCGGGCATGAGCATCGCGGTCTACTTCCTGCTCAACCTCGGCGGTGGCCACGGCGACGCCTCGGCGGCGACCGATCCCGAGGACGAGTTCATGCTCGAGTTCGAGCCCGGCGCGCTGGCCAAGCTCGGTGAGCCGCCCAAGGAGATCCCCGAGAAGCCGGTCCACGAGGAGACCCGCACGCCCGACGAAGTCGTCGAGGAGACGGTCACCGAGGAAGAGAAGCCGCCCGAAGAGAAGATCGAGAAGAACGACACCAAAGAGGTCAAGAAGGACGACTCGCCCAAGAACCCCAACAAGGACGCGAAGATCGACAAGAAGAACCAAAAGGACAACAACCCCTACGACGACATCCCCAACGATGTCCCGGACATCGGGGATCCTTTTGGCGATCCGAACGGCTGGGCCGACATGGCCAAGGACGGCGACCCTTGGGCGACCGCGGTGATGGGGGCCCTCAACGGCATGAAGGTGCCCGCCTACGCGGCCAAGCTTCCGCAGGGCAAGCCCTACAAGTTCATGCTCAAGATCTGCAAGGACGGCAAGGTCGACACCGTCCTGACCAAGCAGAGCTCCGGCAACGGCGAGCTCGACGGGGCGATCAAGAAGGAGCTCGAGTTCCTCAAGATCCCCAAGCCGCCCAAGAAGGTGCTCGACAAGATGCCCACCCAGTGCGTGCTCTTGAAGTACCAGTTCTCCTGGCAGCAGGGTAAGGTCAAGTAGTCGATCCCGGCGCTCGCCGAGGATCCGAGGAGGCCGGCTTCGTGCAGACGAAGGCCGGCCTTCGGGCTTTTTGGAGCACGATTGCGCCATCTCCGCGGACACTCCTAGCGCCCGAGACGGCTCACACCGCGGCCGCGAGACCCTGCCCTCGCGCCGCCGTAAAACCCTTTCGCTGCGCGGCCCCCGGAGGGTATGCTCCCGCCCGACGTTCGAGGTCACATGAAGCGCACGCTGTTCGGAACTTCCATCCTCGCTGGTTTGCTCGCCTTCGGTGCCTTCTGGGCCGGTTCACCGCCCGCCGACGCCAACGCCACCCCGCTCTTGCAAGACACCAACGCCGCGACCGGCCAGGCTCGTCTGCTCGGCATCGCGATCCCGACCGACGGCTCGCTCGGTGACCTGCTGCGCAAGAACGCCCAGATCTCGGGCGGCTTCGAGGTCATCCCGCGCAAGAGCCTCCCGGCCAACTTGGTCAAGGCGACCGGCTTCGACAAGAGCGCGTGGGGCCAGGTCGGCAACGTCGACGTGGTCATCCTGACCAGCGAAGCGGGCTCGCAGATCCGCATCGCCATGTACGAGCTGGCCAAGGGCGACAAGCCGGTGCTCAGCCGTGGCTACCCGGCCGGCGACGCGCTCGGGGCCGCCAACAAGTTCATGAACGAGGTCATCGGCTACTACACGCAGGAGCCCGGCGTGTTCGGCTCGCGGATCGCCTTCGTTCGCACCCGTCGCAACCCGACGACCAGCAAGAACATCCAGACCGCGCAGATGAACGGCGAGGCGACCGCCTCGATCACGTCCAACCGCTCGCTCAACATCCTGCCCAACATCGGGCCGGGCGGCGAGGTCGTGTTCACCAGCTATGCCAAGCGCAACCCCGACTTGTGGATGGGCAGCACGCGGGTCAGCAAGTACCCCGGCCTCAACCTCGGCGGCGCCATCAGCCCCGACGGTGGCAGCATCGCGCTCGCGCTCAGCAAGGACGGCAACGCCGAGATCTACACGATCGACCGCGCGGGCAACATCAAGGCCCGGCTGACCAACGACCCCAACATCGACGGCTCGCCCTCGTGGAGCGGTGGCGGCCAGATCGCCTTCGTGTCCAACCGCGCTGGCGGTCCGCAGGTCTACCGCATGAGCTCCTCGGGCGGCGGCGCGAGCCGTCTGACCAAGGCGGGCGACTACAACCAGTCGCCCGATTGGAGCCAGGGCAAGAGCCGGGGCGAGTGGGTCGTCTACGCCGGCCGCGACAGCTCCAACCGCTACGACATCTTCAAGGTCGACGCCAAGGGCGGCAAGACCGAGCGCCTGACCCAGAGCCCCGGCCGCAACCTCGATCCGACCTGGAGCCCCGACGGCCGCTGGGTCGCCTACGACAAGGGCGGCAGCATCTACGTGGCCAACGAAGAGGGCAACAACAACATCGAGATCATCAAGGGCGCGAGCACGCCCGACTGGGGTCCGAAGGCCGACTGAGGCTGGTCCTCTCCGGTCTGAACGCGACGCCGCGCCGAGTTCGGCGCGGCGTCTTTGTTTGTCGATTGACCGAGTCCGGATCCATCATGCTGATCGAGTTTCGAGTCGAGAACCACCGCTCGCTCCGCGATGAGCAGGTGCTGACCATGGAGGCCGCGCCCGAGCTCGGCGAGGATCCGCGAGCGCGCGTGGTCGAGGGGTACGAGCAGGCGTTGCTTCCGGCCGCCGGGATCTACGGAGGAAACGCGAGCGGAAAGAGCAACGTGCTCGATGCGCTCGCGTTCATGCGCAGCGCCGTGCTGACATCGCAACGGTTCTGGACGCCCGAAGGTGGCGTGCCGCGCAGCGCATTCGCATGGGGGCCTCGCGCGTCGGAGCCCTCGCTGTTTCAGATCAGCGCGATCGTCAACGGACGACGCCACGAGTACGGATTCGTGGTCGATGACGAGCGGGTGCTCGAGGAGTGGCTGCATGTCTGGGACGCCGGTGACAAACAGACGTGGTTCGAACGGGACGACGAGACCTTCGAGTTCGGCCCGGCGCTGGTTGGGGACAACGAAGTCATTGCTCGGCTCACTCGGCCCAATGCGCTGTTCCTGTCTGCGGCTGCGCAGACGCACCACGCCCAACTCACGTCGCTCTTCACCTGGTTTCGACAGGCAGATTTCGTCAACATCACTCGGGCATCGCGGACCTCGAAAGCGACGATCTATTCTTCGGCACTCCTCGAGCTCATGTCCCAATCCCAGGCTGCGTTCAGGTTCGATCCCGAAGAGGACGAAGGGCCTTCTGAATCCATCGTCGATTTCCTTCGCGCTGCCGACATCGGTATCCTGGACGTCAAGGTCGAGGAACAACCCGGTCGCCGGGGTCAAGCGGTGAAGCAGGTATTCGTTCGTCACGAGAGCGTGGTCGAAGACGCGTGGCTGCCCCTGGAGGAGGAGTCGCGCGGAACGATCGCGCTGTTCCGAATGGCGCCGCAGATCCTCGAATCCCTCCGAACCGGCGGTGTGCTCGTCGTCGACGAGCTCGAGGCCAGCCTTCACCCGCTGATGGCGCGCTGGATCATTCAGCAATTCAACGATCCCAAGACGAACCCCAAGCTGGCGCAGTTGCTCTTCAGCACCCACGACACCAACCTGCTCGGAACCACGACCGGCCCGCCGCTGATGCGTCGCGACCAGATCTGGCTGACCGAGAAAGATAACGAGGGGGCGACCGTGCTCTATCCGCTCACCGAGTTCAAGCCGCAGCCCTTCGAGAACCTCGAGCTGGGCTACCTGCAAGGCCGCTACGGAGCGATCCCGATGCTCGATGCTCTGCTTGGCGACGACGCGTGAACCATGGTCAGTCGACGTCATCGCGAACATCGACCTGCGCGACGGGCCGCAATCCGCGAGCCTCGTCGGCGCTTCCTCGTCGTCTGCGAAGGCAAGGTGACCGAGCCCAAGTACCTCGAAGGGCTTCGTCGTCACTTCTCGGCAGCCATCGTCGAACTCGAGATTCCCGAGGATCGCGGTGACCCGCTCACTCTGGTTCAGATCGCACGACGCGAACAAGACGACGCGAACGCCCTCGCACGGCGGACCAATGAGCCCTACCATGCTTACGATCGAGTGTGGTGCGCGTTCGACGTCGACGAGCACGACAAACGCCGATTCAACGATGCCAAGCAGATCGCGGCCAGCAACGGGATCGAGTTGGCAATCTCGAATCCGTGCATCGAGCTCTGGCTGCTCCTGCACTTTCGTGAAAATCCGGGCGAGCATCACCGCCATCACCTCCAAAAGATGATGAGGGAGTTCGTCACCAATTATGACAAGCATGTCGACTTCGCCCAGTTGATTGCTGGATACGACAAAGCCGTCGCGCGGGCCCAGCGACTCGATCACGAGGCTACCGAACAGGGCGAGCCAGGCCGCAACCCGACGACCAGCATCTATGTTTTGACCGAAGCGATTCGCTGGGGCTCGTGATGGACCACGAGCCCCCGACTACGCCGGCTCAGGCCAGCTCGCTGGCCTCGTGCTCGGCGATCAGATCGGGCGGGCCCAGGACGCTGGGCTTGCCCGAGCAGACCATCCACAGCTGGAAGGCCGTGCGGGTCGAGGCGATGTGCAGGAGGTGGCGCGAGTCGTCGCGAACCGGGGAGTTCTGCTCATGGGGATCGAGCACGACCACGTAGTCGAACTCGAGGCCCTTGACCTGGCGAACGTCGGTGACGTCGATGCCGGGCAAGAACGCGAAGTCCTGGCGGGCGACCAGGCGCAGGCGCGGGACCTCGGCCAGGCGCAGGGCCTCGTAATAAGCCAGCGCTTGCTGGGGATAGCGGGTGATCAACGCGACCGAGGCGCTCGGCTCGCGCTGCATCAAGGTTCGCAGCGCGTCGCCG
>JAMHUH010000723.1:0-28516 GCA_035904925.1 Nannocystaceae bacterium | reverse complement strand
GTCGAATTTCTGCCGGGCTGGCTGGAAGAGCAAGGGGTCCGAGATGGCGCCGCATTGTCGGCAAACTTGCCCGAGGTGCTCTTGTTGCTCGATGGGCTCGATGAGTTGCGCAGCGTCGACGCGCGGCGAGCCGTGCTCGAAGAGGTTGGTCAATTGATTCGTGAGCGAGGGATCGGCGGTGTCGTGGTGACCGGCCGGAGTTTTCTCGTCGACGAACTCCGCGAGCAAGATCATGCCTTGCGCCTGGTCGCCACGATCGCACCGAGTTCGGCGCAAATGCGCGCGTTTGTCGAGACCTTCGTGCGGTTGCGGCAGGGGGGGACGAGGCACGCCGATGAGCTCATAGCGAAGATCGAATCGGACCGTGACCTTGGTGTGCTCGCTCGGACTCCGCTCATGCTCGCGTTCATGGTGATCCTCGACGAACTCGAAGGGCGACTGCCGGATCGCCGGATCGAAATTTATTATCGACTCGGTGAGATGCTCGTCGATCGCTGGACGCGTGCACGGAGCATTGGTGCGAGCACGTCTCGGCGTGAGCGGCCGACTCGGGCCGACGCGCTGCGAGTACTCGGGCCGCTCGCGTGGTGGACCCTCGAGCGGGGCGGTGGCGCCGTTCACGAGCAGGCCTTGCTCGACGAGATCGAGCGGATCGAGGCTCGACGCGAGACGCCGAACGAAGCCAAGAAGCGCGCGAGGGGGCTGCTCGAATTGTTGCGCTCGGATACTGCTTTGCTCGTACCCGTGCATGGGCGATGGTGGCGATTCGTGCATGCTTCGATCGGGGAGTATTTCGCGGGTGTCGAGGTCGAACGTGATCCGGATCGGTGGTCGAGGTTGCTCGAGAATCCCTTTCGTCCGGAGTGGCGCGAGGTTGTGCTGTTTTCGGCGGGACAACTCGGAGTGATCGAGGGGCGAATGGACAAACTCGATCGATTGGTGAATGCCATCATCAAGAAGTCGACCCGCGCGGGGCGATATGACGCAAAGTATCCAAGCCTGCTCATTGGCTTGCTTTCGGAGTCTCCGGGGCTGAGTGGAAAACAAATCGATCGGCTCGTTGCGCGACTATTGAAGTTCCTACTCGTGACCAGCTACTCCTTCGACTCTCTCTTTCAGATGCAGAGTGAAGTTGTGTCTTTGCTGCGAAGCGCGCAGGGAGCGGTTGACGCGAGTTTCGGTGCTGGCTTACGCGAGTGGTTCTCGAAAAGGCCTGGGGAAATCCGCTGGGAGCAAACCATGATTGTCTTCGATGTGGATCCCGGCTTGGTTCGCGCGCAATTGTCGAGCAGGACAATGCGAAATGTGGTCTACGTGGTTGCGGGTGCTTTCATAGTTTCGCTGGTGGATCCTTGGGTCGCTCGGCACGGTATCGATCTCGAGCCCACACTCAAACGATGGGCCAAGCGAGACGAATGGGTCTACAAGCTGGCAGCTTGGTGGGTGCGCAGCAAGCCGGAAGACCGCGATCGGCCCTTTGCGGAGGTCGCCGAGCAGATCCCCGACTGAGCTCAGCTCGGCAGCGTCAGCACCCACGCCGCCAACGAGTGCTCGGCCGCGACGATGTCCTGCGCGTGGACCTCGAAGTCCTTGATCGGCGAGCCCTCGCGGGTCCACGCGAAGCCGCGCCAGAGCGCCAGCGAGGCCGGGCCCGACGCCTTGCCCTCGACCCGGCGGAGCAGGTCGGCGGCGTAGGTGGCGAGGCTCAGGGCGACGCGCAGCTCGGGATCGTCGATCGCCCGCTCGGCGCTCGCCTCGGAGCAATCGCGCTCGAGTTCGAAGGCCAGCGAGATCAGCCAGTCGCGTTTGAGCTTGCGCGCAGCCAGCTTGTTCGCCTTGGTCAGTCGCTTGGGTCGCAAGCGCGGCGCGGCGATCAACCAGCTGCAGTGCGGACAAAAGCAGTGGGCGTCGGGCGAGTAGAGCCGCTTGCCGGGCTCCTCGACGAGGTCGAAGGAGCTGACCAAGAAGCTGGTGAACACGCGCGAGAAGTCGCGCAGATCGTCGCGGGCCGGGCGGGCCGAGAGCGGGAGGTCGAGGTAGTGGCGATCGAGCCAGAGCGCGGCCGTGTCGGCGAAGCTCAGGTAGCCGTGCGCGGCGTCGCAGCTGATGAAGCCGCGATCGATCGCGCCGCTCAGCCAACGCAGCAGCGCGTAGCCACGCACCCGAAGGTCGAGGGCGCGCTCGAGCTCGCGGGCGTCGAACATGGCGAAGCTCGCGATCAGAAGATCAGAAGATCAGAAGTTGATGACGCGCCCGAGCACGTCGAGCGCGGCTTCCTTGACCGTCTCGGCCAAGGTCGGGTGTGCGTGGATCGAGCGGGCGACGTCCTCGGCCGAGGCCGAGAATTCGACCGCGACGGCGAGCTCGGCGATCAGGTCGCCCGCTCGCGCGCCGAGGATCGTCGCGCCCAAGATCCGATCGGTCTGGGCGTGGGCGATGATCTTGACGAAGCCCTCGGTCTCGTTGAGCGCCTTGGCCCGGCCGTTGGCGATCAGCGGGAACTTGCCGACCTTGTAGGGCACGCCCGCGGCGTCGAGCTCGGTCGTGGTCTTGCCCAGCGAGGCGATCTCGGGGTGGGTGTAGATCACGTTGGGGATGGCCTCGTAGTTCACGTGGCCAGGCTGACCGGCCATGGTCTCGACCGCGGCGATGCCCTCGTGCTCGGCGAGGTGGGCGAGCATCGGGCCGGGGATCACGTCGCCGATCGCCCACAGGCCGGGGACCTTGGTCCGGAAGTGCTCGTCGACCGGGATGGCGCCGCGGCGATCGAGCTCGAGCCCGGCCTCCTTGGCCTGGAGGCCGTCGGTGTTGGGCCAGCGACCGACGCAGACCAGCACGCGATCGCAGCGGATCGTCTGGGTCTGACCTTGCGGGTCCTGGTAGCTGACGCTCGCGCCCTCGGGCGTCGGCTTGGCCGAGGTCACCTTGACCCCGAACTGGAAGCTCAGGCCTTGCTTGCCGAACAGCTTGAGCGCGGTCTGGCCGACCTCGGGCTCCATGCTCGGCAGCAGCTTGGGCATGTACTCGAGCACCGTCACCTTGGCGCCGAGCCGGGCCCAGACCGAGCCGAGCTCGAGCCCGATCACGCCAGCGCCGATGATGACGAGGTGGCCGGGCACCGCTTGCCAGTCGAGCGCCTCGGTCGAGGTCACGACCTTGTCGTAGTCGAGCTCGATGCCGGGCAAGGTCGCGACCTTGGAGCCGGTCGCGATCAGCACGTTGGTCGCGGCCAGCGTGTGCGAGACCTGGCCCTGCGTGTCGACGACCTCGACTTTGTGCAGCGCGCCCTCGCGGCCGGCGAGGCGGCCGTGGCCGTGGACCTCGGCGATCTTGTTCTTGCGAAAGAGCATCGCCACGCCGCCGGTCAGCTGTTTGACGATCTTGTCCTTGCGGCCGATCATCGTGGCGAGGTCGAATTCGACCCCGCTGACCGAGATGCCGTGGGCGGCCAGGTGGAGCTTGGTGTCGGCATACTTCTCCGACGACTCGAGCAGCGCCTTGGATGGGATGCAGCCGACGTTGAGGCAGGTGCCGCCGAGCGTGGAGTCCTTCTCCACGCAGGCGACCTTCATGCCGAGCTGACTGGCCCGGATCGCGGCGACGTAGCCGCCGGGGCCCGAACCGATGATGACGAGATCGTAGGTGTCCATGTTGGTGTCTCGTTCTCGCGCGAGCGATCACTCGCGCGAGCGATCAGAGGGTCAGAGCCCGAGCAGCAGCCTGCGCGGATCTTCGATCGCCTGCTTGACGTGAACCAGGAATTGCACGGCCTCGCGGCCATCGACGACCCGGTGATCGTAGGAGAGCGCGAGGTACATGATCGGCCGGATCACGACCTGGCCCTTCACCGCGACCGGGCGCTCGACGATGTTGTGGAGGCCGAGGATGCCGGTCTGCGGCGGGTTGAGGATCGGCGTCGAGAGCATCGAGCCGTAGATGCCGCCGTTGGAGATGGTGAAGGTGCCGCCGGTCAGATCGCTGAGCGCGAGCTTGTTGTCGCGGGCGAGCCCGGCGAGGCGGGTGATCTCGTTCTCGATCGCGGCGAAGGAGAGCTGGTCGGCGTTGCGCACGACCGGCACGACCAGGCCCTTGCCGCCACCGACCGCCACGCCGATGTCGTAGTAGTGCTTGTAGACGATCGTGTCGGACTGGATCTCGGCGTTGACGGCCGGGAACTCGGCCAGCGCCGAGGTGCAGGCCTTCACGAAGAGCGACATGAACCCGAGCTTGGTCTGGTGCTTGTCGAAGAACTCGTCCTTGAACTGCTTGCGCAGCTCCATGACCGCGGACATGTCGACCTCGTTGAAGGTCGTGAGGATCGCGGCGGTCTGCTGGGCCTCGACCAGGCGCTCGGCGATGCGCTTGCGCAGCGAGGTCATCGGCACTCGTTGCTCGCGCTCGCCGGGGGTGCGCGCGGGCGCGGTCGGCTTGGCGGGCGCCGGGGCAGCGGCCGGCTTGGCAGGCGCCGGGGCTGCGGGAGCCGGGGCAGCGGCCGGCTTGGCAGCGGCTTGCTGGACGTCTTCTTTGAGGATCCGTCCGCCGCGGCCGGTGCCCGTGACGTCGCCGAGATCGACGCCGGTGCGGGCAGCCTCGGCTCGGGCCGCGGGCATCGCCTCGCCGCTGGTGCTGGTGGGGGCTGGCGCGGGCGCAGGCAAGCGGGTGGGAGCCGGCGCAGCGGGAGCCGGCGGCGCAGCGGGAGCCGTCGCGCTGGCCGAGCTGTCGAGCTGGGCGATCACCTGGCCGATCATCACGCGCTCACCCTCGGCCGCGAGCAGCTTGCCGAGCACGCCGCTGCTCGGGGCTCGGACCTCGACGGTGATCTTGTCGGTCTCGAGCTCGACGATCGGTTCATCGGCCGCGACCGCGTCGCCGGTCTGCTTGAGCCAGCGGGCGATGATCGCTTCGCTGATGGATTCGCCGAGGGGAGGGACGATGATCTCGAGGGTTGCCATGGACAGTGCGCGAGCGGGCGAGTGGGGCGAGGACAGCACGAGGGTCGATCAAATCGACCGCGACTACAACCGCGACGAGCCCTCAGGCGAAGGCGTCGGCGAGCAGGTTGGCGAGCTCGAGCTTGTGGGCCTCGGACGAGCCCGTCGCTGGCGAGGCGCTCTCGGGCCGGCCGACGTAGGCGAGGCTGGTCTGGCCGCGAGCCTCGAGCAGCTTGGTCAGGCGCGGGAGCATGAAGAGCCACGCGCCCATGTTCTCGGGCTCTTCTTGCACCCAGCGGACGCGCTTGGCCTGCGGGTAGCGAGCGAGCGCGTGCAGGATCGCCTCGCCCGTCCGCACGAAGGGGTAGAGCTGCTCGACCCGAACCAGGGCGAAGTCGCGACGAGCTCCTTGCTCGCGGTGCTGGTCGAGGTCGTAGTAGACCTTGCCGGTGCTCAGCAGCACGGTCTCGACCTCGTCGATCGGGCCGGTGCCGGGCATGCGCGGGTCGTCGATGACTCGCTGGAACTTGCCCTCGGTCAGGTCGCTCAGCGGCGAGAACGAGGGCCGAAAGCGCAGCAGGCTCTTGGGCGACATGATCACCAGCGGCTTGCGATAGTTGCGAACCACCTGCCGGCGCAGCACGTGGAACCACTGCGCGGGCGTGGTCAGGTTGCAGACCTGCATGTTGTCCTCGGCGCAGAGCTGCAAGAAGCGCTCGAGCCGAGCGCTCGAGTGCTCGGGGCCCTGGCCCTCGTAGCCGTGGGGCAAGAGCAGCGTCAGGCCGCTGATCCGGTTCCACTTGTCCTCCGACGAGGACAAGAACTGATCGATGATGACCTGCGCGCCGTTGGCGAAGTCGCCGAACTGGGCCTCCCAGACGGTCAGACCCTGCGGGGTCGTCAGCGTGTAGCCGAACTCGAACCCGAGCACGGCGAACTCGCTCAGCGGGCTGTTGTAGATCGAGAAGCGGGCCTGGTCGGGGTGCAGGTGCTGGATCGGGCACCACTTGTGCTTGTTGACCTGGTCGGTGAACACCGCGTGGCGATGGCTGAAGGTGCCGCGCTGGCTGTCTTGGCCCGAGACTCGAACCGGCACGCCCTGCTCGACCAACGACGCATAGGCGAGCAGCTCGGCGGTCGCCCAGGTGAACTCGGTCGCGCCGGTGGCCATCTGCCGGCTCTCTTCGAGCAGGCGCTGGAGCTTGCGGTGGAGGGTGAAGCCCTCGGGCACCGTGGCGAGCTGATCGACGAGCCGAGTCAGACGCTCGGGCTCGATCGCCGTGTGGACGTCGGCGACGTCGATCTCCTGGCCGCCGTGGTATTGGGTCCAGACCCCGTGCATGGGCGAGAGCGCGGTCTTGGGATCGCTGGCCTTGGCTTGCTCGAGCGCGGCGTCGAACTCGGCGTTGAACTCGTTGGTGATCCGCTCGCAGTCGGCCACGCTGACGGTGCCGCGCTCGACCAGGCGGGCTTGATAGACCTTGCGGACCGAGGCGTGCTTGGCGATCAGCCCGTACATCAGCGGCTGGGTGAAGGTCGGATCGTCGCCCTCGTTGTGGCCGAACTGCCGGTAGCAGACCAGGTCGATCACGACGTCGCGATGGAAGCGCTCGCGCCAGTCGATCGCGAGCTGGGCGACGTAGGCGGCGGCCTCGGGGTCGTCGCCGTTGACATGGAAGATCGGCACGCCGAGCACGTGCGCGACGTCGGTCGAGTAGATGCCCGAGCGCGAGTCGCAAGGATCGGTGGTGAAGCCGATCTGGTTGTTGATGACCACCCGAATCACGCCGCCGGCCTCGTAGCCGTCGAGCGCGGCCATGTTGAGCGTCTCGGCGACCACGCCCTGGCCACAGAAGGCCGCGTCACCGTGGAGCGTGACCGCGACGCTGGCCGCGTGCCCGAGCTCGGGCAGCGAGTCTTGCTTGGCCCGCACGCGGCCTTGAATGACCGGCGTGATCGCCTCGAGGTGGCTGGGGTTGAAGGCCAGCGCGAGGTAGATCTCGCGCCCCTTCGCGGTCGTGTGCGCGCGGTGATAGCCGAGGTGATACTTGACGTCGCCGGCCCCGAGGTAGCTCTTGGCGTCGGTGTTGGAGAACTCCGAGAACACCTCTTGCGGGGTCTTGCCCAGGATGTTCATCAGCACGTTGAGCCGGCCGCGGTGGGCCATGCCCAAGATGACCTCGCCGATCCCGTGCTCGGCCGCGCCCTCGATCAGCGTGTCGAGCAGCGGGATCAGGCTCTCGGCCCCGGCGATCGAGAAGCGCTTGGCGCCGATGAACTTCGAGTGCAAGAACGAATCGACCGTGTCGACGTGGATCAGGCTGCGCAGGAGTCGGATCTGATCGTCGTGGCTGGGCCGGACCTCGTTGAGGCAACCCTCCATGCGCTGCTGCAACCAGGCCCGCTGGTTGGCGTCGAAGAGGTGCCAATACTCGACGCCGACGTGCCGACAGTAGGTCGCCTGGACCCGCTCGATGATGTCGCGCAGCGAGGCCTTGCCGGGGGTCAAGCCGTTGGTGTGGAAGACGCGATCGAGGTGGCGCTCGTCGATCCCGTAGTAGGCGGGGTCGAGCTCGCGGGTTCGGTTGGGCTCGGGCCGCTCGAGCGGATCGGTCTGCGCGCGCAGGTGCCCGTGGAGCCGGTAGGCGTCGATCAGCGCGTCGACCTTGGTCTGCAGCGCGGTCTGTTCGGCCGTGCTGCCCGGCTCGACGGTCGGGAGGCCGCCTTGGCCTTCGGCGTCGCGGCCTTCGAGCAGCGGGATCCAGTGCGGATCGACCGACGAGGGGTCGCTCTCGTAGGCCTCGTAGAGGGCTTCGAGGAAGGCGAGGTTGTGGACGCTGAGGACGGCTTCGGAGTCCATTGGGGCGGGCGCGAGTGTACTGCGTGGGCGCGAGACCAGCGAGGCGGGATCGCAGGAGAATGGGGCGCTATGCTCGGCGTGATGCTGGCTTGCCCGCGCTGCGGCAGTGAGGACGGCAGCGATGGCCTCTACGCGGTCCGCGAGTGCGCGCGCTGTGGCCTCGAGTTTCGTCCGCCCGCGCGGGTGCCCCTGCGCCCGCTGTCCGAGCAGGACCAGATCATCGGTTTTTTTGTCGAGCTCGCCCGCGATCTCTGGAACGACTTCCCGCTCACGCTCGCCCGGCTGATCTTCGCCCACGCTCCGATCGTGATCTTCTTCGCGATGTTGGGGATGGGGATCGGCCTGTGCTTGGCCTACGTGGATCGAGGGCCTTGGTATGCCGACTACGGCGAGCCATGGTCGATGTTCGTCGCGGTCGTGGTCGTGGCGCTCGGCAGCAGCAAGGCCAGCGCCGTGCTGCTCGACGCCAAGGCGCGGAGGCGGCCGATTCGCTGGCGAGCGCCAGCCCTGGTCGTGCTGGCGGCGCTGGTCTTCCTCGGAATTCGCTGGTTTTACCCGGCGCCTTCGATCGCGGGTGGCTACGCGGCGCTCGAGCTGGGTGAGCTCGAGCGCGCGGAGATCGAGCTCTACGCGCTCGCGCTCGAGGACCCCGACGCGGCCGAGCTGGCGGAGCTGCGCGAGGCGATCGCTCGGGCCCGCGCGCGCCGACTCGCGCGCGCCCAACCCGAGCGCCCGCCCACGATCTCGGCCCGAGAGTCCGCGTCGGAGTGATACCCTCGCGTTCGTGGACGACCAAGCCGCCGCCCTCTCGCAGCGCGTCGCCGATCGTGTGCTCGGGTCGCGCGAGTCGTGGACGCGGCGGATGTTCGAGCTCGGTCGGCAGATGCGGGCCGACGGCGGAGGGCCGGTCTGGGACCTCTCGCTCGGCAACCCCAGCCTCGAGCCGCCGGCGATCTGGCGCGAGGCGATCATCGAGCTGCTGCGCGAGGAGCCGCCGGGCCTGCATCGCTACATGACCAACGCGGGCTTCCCCGAGGTCCGGCAATTTCTGGCCGAGCGCGAGGGGGCTCGCTATGGCCTGCCTGACCTGATCGGCGACGACGTGACCATGAGCGTCGGTGCGGCCGGGGCCCTCAACGTGCTGCTGCGCAGCGTCGTCGATCCGGGCGACCGCATCTTGGTCCCCGCGCCCTACTTCTCCGAGTACGAGCACTACGCGGCCAACGTCGACGCCGAGCTGGTCCCGATCGCGAGCGCGGCCGGCTTCGATCTCGACGTCGAGGCGATCGCTCGGGCCCTGACCGATCACCCCGAGCCCGAGCGCAACCGGGTGTTGCTGCTCAACTCGCCCAACAACCCGACCGGGGCGATCTACGCCTCCGCCAGCCTCGACGCGCTCGCGGCCATGCTGCACGAGCGGGCCAGCGCGCGCGCGCGACCGCTCTGGGTGATCGAGGACTCGCCCTATCGCGATCTCGTCCACGACCGCTCCTTCGACGTGCCCTCGCTGCTCGGGCGCTGGCCCAACACGGTGATGGTCACCAGTCACAGCAAGGATCTCGGCCTCGCGGGCGAGCGGATCGGCTACATGGTCATCTCGCCCGAGGCTCGCGGCCGCGAGCTGCTCCGCCGCGCCCTCAGCTACTCGACCCGCACGCTCGGCTTCGTCAACGCGCCCGCGCTGATGCAGCGAGCCCTGCCCAAGGTGCTCGGGCAGCCGCAGGGGCGGGTCGACGTCGAGGTCTACGCTCGCCACTCGCGGACCATGGCCGATGGCCTGCGCGAGCTCGGCTTCGAGTTGCCCGAGCCCAAGGCCGGGTTCTTCTTGTTCCCGCGCCTGCCCGACCGCCTCCGTCGTTCGGGCGCCAGCAACGATCCGGGCGGGGGCGTGGCGCTCTCCGATCGCCTGCGCCTCGACCATCGAACCTTGGTCGTGCCGGGCACGGCCTTCGGCATGCCGGGTTACCTGCGCCTGTCCATGTGCGTGGGCGAGGACGTGGTCCAGGGCGCCCTCGACGCGTTCCGCGCTGCGTGCGCTTAATCGCCGGGCGTGCGCTCGCCAGGGTCACGAGCCCATTAAATCGTCGGCGCTCCCGTGGCAACCTCGCATCGCCATGAGCGCCGGTACCAAGAGCATCAGCGACGTCCTCTCGCGCGACGTCTCCTACAGCGGCGAGGGGATCTCGGTCCGCTCCCTCGAAGACAACATCCATCAAGAGCGCGAGGTACAGGACGGCAAGGTCGGTGAGCTCAAGCTGCTGCGCGAGCGCAACGTCGAGATCCAGTCGGCGATGACCGACGAGCTCAAGAAGCTGCGCAAGTTCAGCGACTACATCGACGGGACCGCGACGGGCGGCGGGTTCTGGGCCGGCTTCAAGGAGATGGTCAGCTACATCCCCGGGCTCAAGTCGATTGCGATCTCCAAGCGCTCGATCGAAGAGCTGCTCAAGCAGCAGTACCACGTGTCGGCCCGGCGGGTGAAAGAGGCGGCCGAGTACGTCGACACGCTCAAGCAGAGCGAGCAAGAGCTCTACAAGGAGATCAACCGAATCAACGGCAAGATCGTCGAGTCGGCCGAGAACGAGCGGCGGGCGCTCGACTACGTGCTCGAGCTGCGCGACAGCAAGGCCGAGCTCGAGGCCGAGATGCAGGCGCTCGAGGCCGGCAGCGTCGAGGCCCGCAAGATCGAGGCCGACATCGACAAGGTCCAGGCCTTGCTCTCGACCCACTCGAGCAACGTCCAGCTCTACGGCGCGGCCGAGAACCGCTACGCCAGCCTCAAGGACAACACCCGCAAGCTGGCCGAGACGATCCGCAACCTCGGTCAGGACATCCAGCAGTACACGACCGCCGCGAGCATCAAGCTCGACATGGCCTCGGCCCAGATCCAGGCGATCGGGCGAGCCGCCGACGCCTCGGTCGTGATGCTGGAGATGAAGAAGTCGCTCGACGTGATGACGGAGTCGATGAACGTGACCACGCAATTCGTCAGCGACACCCAGGTCTTCTTCCGCCAGAACCTCGACAAGCTGGTCGACGAGCTCGAGACCTTCGACGAGAGCACGACCAAGATGCTCGACGAGAACCTCAAGAAGTCGAAGGAGATCGAGGAGCGGCGGATCCAAGAGGCGATCGAAAAGGCGCTCAAGCGGCGGGCCGAAGCTGGCGGCGGCGCTGGTGAGCCGCCGGCCTCGCCGAGCACCTGAGCTCCGACCCCGAGCCAAGCACGACCATGAGCGAGATGAACCAGCTCGTCACCCTGCACACGCAGTCGCTGCGCGAGCCGGTCGTCACGCCCTACCTCGATCGCCTGGTCGAGGCGCTGCGGGCCGCTCGGCTCAACAACAGCTTCCCCGATCGTCGCCGCCTCCAGGGCAGCCTCGAGACCATGCAAAAGGCGATGGCGGCCAAGCTCTACGAGCAGGTCTACATCGACGCGCGGGCCGGGATGCCCAACATGGCCAGCTTCACTCGGGTCGTCACCGATCACGAGGTCGCGAGCGGCTCGCTCGAGCGGATGAGCGACACGGCCACCTACGAGGCCCGACGCGAGGAGGCCGAGGTCTACGCGCGGCTGCTCGACAAGCGCCGCTACTACGAGTCGATCTCGGGCCAGCCCTACGCGCCGCTCGACGAGCAGCGCGTGCAGCTGCGCCGCCACGATCCGGCCACTGGCACGGCCGAATTTCGGATCGACCTGACCAAGCTCGACGCGACCGGTGTCTACGTCCGGATCACGATCGAGCTGACCCAGGTCGCGGGGACCTGGCGGCGCAAGGTCATCGACCTCGACGCCGACGGCGAGTCGGCCGCGGCCAGCCAGGCCTTCCACGCGACGGTCTATCGCAACGCCAGCTTCGACGCCGAGCACCTCTTCATCCACATGCACGACATCGAGGGCGTCAGCGTCGATCGGGTCCAGCGTGGCGTGGTCGGGCCGGTGCTCTTCCATCTGCCCCACGATCAGGGGCGGGTGGTCCCAGCCGAGCCCGAGCAGGCCAACTCGCGCATGGCTCATGCCTGGCAGCGCTGGCTCGAGACGACCACGACCTCGACACCCGAGCTGATGATGAGCTTTCAGAGCGACATCGCGGCTCGCGACGTGCGCGAGGAGAAGAGCAACGACCCGCTCGACTCGCTCTTCTCGACCCAGATCCAAGCGAGCGAGCGGGCCCGCTACGACAACGTCCGCCAGCGCTTCCCCTTCAAGGTGTTCAAGGACCGCAAGTTCGTGGTCACGCCCGGGCTCGAGGACTTGGTCCGGGCCGTCTGCGAGGGCGCCGGGACCAAGAACTTGGTCTATCGAATGCGCTGACCTCCGGTCGCTTTGGGACACCAGTACGAAAAAAGCGAGCCTGCATGCAGGCTCGCTTTTTTCGAGAGACCCGTCGGACTCAGGGCAGGTCGGCCCAGTTGCCGGCGGTCGCCGGCGCCGGGTCGAGCACGTAGATCCGCTCGGGGTTGAGCGCCGGCTTGGTCACGTCGTTGTTGAGCGGGATGACCTGCCAGCCGAAGAGATCGGTCCGGACTTCACCGGTGGTGAGGTCGAAGTCGAGCTCACCCGAGACGCCCTTGAGGTCGACGCTGCCGCCGACCGAGAGCGCGTTGACGGCTTGGCTGATGAAGAGGTCGTCGCCGAAGTTGACCGCGGTGCCGCCCTTGTCGACCAGCTTGCCCATCTGCGCGGCGATGTTGGCCCCGGTGATCGGGTCGCCGCTGGGGATCGCAGCCATGGCGAAGGCCGAGGCCAAGAGCGCGTCGTAGCTCAGCGACGCCGTGGTGATCGAGTCCTGGCCGTTGAACTTGACCTTGTAGCGGATGTTGAACGCGGTGTAGTTCTCGGCGTCGAAGATGATCGGCGCGACGCCTTCCATGTAGCTGTAGAGCGCGCCTTGGACCTGCAAGCCGGCCATCGTGGCGCCGGGCGAGATCGTGTACTGCATCGCCGGCACCGCGCCGTGGCTGACCACGAAGTAGGGGAAGGGCGGCGGCGGATTGAGCGTCTGGACCAGCGAGAGGTAGATCAAGATGATCGCCTGGGCCTCGCTGGTGCCGACGATGACCACGACCTCGGGCGGGTTGGCCCCGCCAGCGATCGGGCCGAGCAGGGCCCCGATCTCGGTCTGGAGCTCGCCGACGTCGAGCGGCACGGTGTAGTCGTGGACCGTGGTCACGCCCTGGAGGCCGGGCGAGAGGTTGGCGAAGACGTCGTTGGCGAGGTCGTTGCCGTAGGCGTCGTTCTTGTGGACGATGACCATGTTGTCGAAGGTCAGCGGACCGAGCGGGAGCGCGGCGAGCTTCTCGTCGGGCACGACCTCGAGCCGGTTGGCGATCGCGCTGGCCTGGTAGACGTCGCTCGAGATGGTCCGCCAGACCAGGTCGTTGTCGTTCAGGGCGGTGATGTTCTTGTTGCTGCCGGTCGGGGTGATCAAGAACACCCCCGCGGGGATGGTGACGTCGGTCGCGACCGCGAGCACTTCTTCGGAGAAGATCGGTCCGACGATCGCGGGCGCCCCGGTCGCGACGAGGTGCTCGGCGGCCGTCTTGGCCAGATCGGTGTTGCCTTTGGAGTCGCAGGCGATCCAGGCCAGCTTCTGGCCGTTGGGCAGCTGGGCCTCCTTGTTGAAGTCCTCGACCGCCATCTCGACCGCGTTCTGGAGCGGCAGCACCAGCGAGTCGAAGGGCGGCGACACGGCCATGATCGAGCCGATGATCACGACGTTGTCCGAGGGCGCGCCGTCGGGCCAGTTGAAGATCTGGCACTCCGGCGTGATCGCGTTCATGCAGGTGCCCTCGAGCCCACACACCCAGGTGTCGGAGTGCGCGGCCGTGCACTCGGTGTTGGTCGTGCAGCTCCCGTCGCCGGTGGTGTCGGTCGCGGTCTCGGTGCCCGTGTTGGTGTCGGTCGCGGTGTCGGTGCCGGTGTCGTCACCGACGTCGTCGTTCGAGACGCACTTGCCGTTGTCGCACGAGTAGCCGGCGTCGATGCAGTCGGCGTCGACCGAGCACTGGTCGAAGTTGAGGACCAGCGAGCAGGCGCTGCCGGCCAGGCCGGCGCCGAGGCCCGCGAGGGCGAGCGCGGCGAGTCGCAAGGAGAGACGAGGGGTGCTGGGGGTGTTCATGACAAGGTTCCGGACAGAAGAGGTAGAGGGGCGCGTCCAAGCTGGCGCTTCAAAAGCGCATCTGCATGGTCAGGCTGCCGCCGCGAGGACCGAAGCTGGGCTGGAAGGCCACATGAGCGCCGGTCTTGGGCTTGCTGTAGCCCAGCGCGACCAAGACCACGCCGGTCACCAGCAGCGCGCCGCCGACCCCGAACATGATGTCGGCGCCGAGCGCCTTGCCCTGCGACTTGTCGAGCAAGTCGAGCCGGTCGGGGAGCGAGCCCGCGTCGGCGGCCTTCTTGTTGTCGCCTTGGGCCAAGGCACCGAGCACGGCCCCGCCGATCACCACGCCCGCGCCGACGCCGAGCAGGCCGAAGCCTGCGCCCCGCATCGCCTTGCGCTTGCGCTTGTCCTTCTCGATCGCGGGATCCGGCTCGGGCTCGGGCTCGGGCTCGGGCTCGGGCTCGACCACGTCGACGGGCTCGGGGTCGTCCTCGGGCTGCTTGGTCTCTTGGATGATCGCTCGCAGCACTCGCAGGCGCTCGAGCGCCTCTTCGCGCGACTCGATCTCGACGCCAGGCTGCTTGACGAAGCGGCCGTAGAAGTCGACCGCGTTCTCCATCTGGCCGGCCTCCTCGTACACGCGGCCGATGTTGAACAGGTAGTTGGGCTGCGGGTCGATCGCGTAGGCCTGCTCGAACAGCTCGACGGCCTTGTCGTAGTTCTTGGCGTTGAACTCGACGATCGCCTGGCCGCTCAGCTTCTCGGCTTCGCTCTTGTCGGCCTGGCTGACCGTGGTCTCGTCGGGTGGCGGCTCGGTGGCAGCGGGAGCGGCCAAGGCGAGGTTGGGGCCGAGCGTCAGGCTCAGCGAAAGGGCAGTGGTAAGTACGATCGTGAGCGAGGATTTCACGGGGTCTTCTTCTCCGTCGGCAAGAACGGACCGTTGTTCTGCTTGTCCGTCGAGGTCGGCAGGAAGGGGTTCTTCGGCTGCTTCTCGGGCTCGGGCGGCGGGGGGGTGGTGGTCGTGGTGGTGGTCGTGCCGGGCGGCTTGGGGCCGATCTTGCGATCGCCCTTCTTGGCCGTCAGCTTGACCGAGATCGGCAGGTTCTCGGCCTTGACCTCGATGGTCTGCGTCCAGGTCTCGTAGCCATCGGCGCGGATCTCGATGTCGTGCTTGCCGAGCGGCAGCGAGTCGCTGAAGGGCGTCGTGCCGATCGGCGTGCCGTCGACGACCAGGTCGGCGACCGGCTCGGACTTGATCGACATCGCGACGCCAGCGGCGACCGGCGCGGCCGGAGCCGCGCGGAGATCGGCCAGCCGCTCGCGGGCCTCGGCGTTGCCAGCGTCGGCCGCGATCACGTCTTCATAGGCCGCGATCGCGGCCTCGACCTTGTTGGCTTGGTCGAGCTTGCGCGCGGCGACCAGCAAGCGACCGACCTCGATCTGCGCGTCGAGCCGCGCGACCCGACCGGTCAACGAGGCCTCGCCCTCGAGCTGGCCGCGGATGCCGGCGAGGGTCTTGGCCGCGGCGTCGTACTCGCCCATGTCGGCCTGCTTCTCGGCTTCGGCCAGCTTGGGCTCGAGCTCGGCGCTGGCGTCGGGCTTGGCCGCTTCGCTGGGCGCTTCTTTTTGCCCGAACACGACCACCGCACCGACGCCGAGCCCGATCACCAGCAGCGCGCCGAGGACCATCGGCAGCATGTTGCGCTTGGCCGGCTGCTGGTCTTGGCTGAGCGCGAAGCTCGAGCTCGCGGGCGTCAGCGGCCGCTCGCTCGAGCTCGGCACGACCGGGCGCGCGCCGGTGCTCTCGGTGTCGGTCAGGGTCAGCTCGCGCTCGAGGTAGGTCGCGGTCTCGCCGGTCGGCGCGGTCAGGGCCGCGGTCGAGAGCGCCGAGACGGCCACGTCGCCGCTGGTGCTCGCGGCCGAGCGGGCGCCCGCGGCCGGCAGCTTGAACATCGCCATCGGCACGCAATCGATCAGCTTCTCGACGATCTCGTTGGCGTCGCGCGGCCGCTGCTTGGGGTCCTTCTCGAGGCAGTCGTGGATCAGGTGGATCAGCTCTTCGGGCACGCCGTGGTCGCGCGGCATGACCTCGCTCAGCGGAGCCGGGAAGTCATGGACGTGCTTGTAGAGCATCGTCGTGTCGTTCTCGGCCTCGAAGGGCATCCGGCCCGAGAGCATCTGATAGAAGAGCACCCCGAGCGCGTAGACGTCGACGCGAAGGTCGAGATCGAGGCCCTTGATCTGTTCGGGCGAGAGGTAGCCGGCCGTCCCGACGAAGTGCTGCTTGGTGATGTCCTCGTCACCCTCGAGCATCTTGGCCAGCCCGAAGTCGATGATCTTGACGAAGTTGGCCCGACCCTTGCGCTCGCACAGCATCACGTTGCTGGGCTTGATGTCGCGGATCATCAGGTCGCGCGAGTGGGCGTGGCCGACACCTTTGAGGATCTGCGCGGCGATCGGCACGAACTCGGCGAAGCTCAGCGCGCCCTTGGCCGCCATGTAGTCGGACAAGAGCTCGCCGTCGACGTACTCCATCACGATGTAGGCGCGGCCGTTGGTGTGGCCGTGGTCGTACATCTCGACGATGTTGGAGTGGCGCAGGCCGTCGAGGCGCTTGGCCTCGCGATCGAAGCGCGCCATCGCCTGGGGATGCTGGGCCAGCGTCGGCGCGAGCATCTTGACGACGACCGGACGCGTTGCGTTTCCAGCCTCGTTGGCGAGGTACACGTGGCCCATGCCTCCGCGGCCGATCAGCCGCTCGAGCGTGTACTTTCCTCCGAGTGTCTGTCCGATGAGTGGATCGCCGGAGATCGGATCCAGGTGAAGACTGCTCGACGTTGCCATTGGGTTTCGGGCGCGCTTGCCAACGACATTTTGCGGTAGCCCCCATGTCACCGCCAAGACAATTCCCCCCGCCGTCGGGCGTGGGCTGCGGCTAGAGCGACCCGGCATATCGGTCGGTTCGGACCCGGCAGATGTGTCTGGGCGTACGCTTTGCGTCAGCGCTAGACCAGCGATCCACAAAAAACGATGTTCGCCGAGCTTCGGCCGGGCGGTAGACTCACGCGCCGAGCGAGGGATCGTATTCGTTCTCTTTGCCCTGGTTGAGCACTCGCAGCATCGCTCGCAGAGCCGTCTGCATGTCCATCGCGTCTTGGAAGCGATCTTCGGGGCGCTTGGCGCATGCTCGAGCGGCGAAGTCGTCGACCGCGGCCGCGAGCTCCGGCGGCGTGTTCTCGGGCATGAAGCGACTCGGTGGTTCGAACTCGTGCCGGATCTGCAGCTCGAGCAGCTTGGCCGGCGGCAGATCGAAGTGCTCTTCGACGGGGTGTCGGGTGGTCACGACCTCGTAGAAGGTCACCCCGAGCGCATAGAGATCACAGCGAGGATCGAGGCGGCCGTTGATGACCGCTTGCTCGGGCGCCATGTAGCGCGGGTCGCCGGTGATGTGCGTGTGCAGCTCGAGCGGGCCGTCGAGATCGCGGGCGATGCCGAAGTCGATCAGCTTGACGATGACCAAGCGACGATCGTAGGCGTCGCGGGTGATGAAGATGTTCTCGGGCTTGACATCGCAGTGGGCGATGCTGCGCACGTGGATGTAGTGGAGCGCGTCGAGGGTCTGCGAGAAGATGTCGACCAGCACGCGGAACGAGATGTAGCGGCGGCGCGAGAGCACGTGGCCGACGTCGTTGCCGCGCAGGTACTCCATCGCAAACCACTGGAAGTTCTCCGACTGCCCGACCTCGAGCACGCGGACCAAGTTGGGGTGCGAGAAGTTGGCCGCGACCACGGCCTCACGATGAAAGCGCGAGCGCTCGGTCTCGGGCACGTCGGGCTTGAGCACCTTGAGCGCGACGTAGCGATCCATGGTCGGATCGTAGGCCTTGTAGATCTTGCCCATCCCGCCCTCGCCGAGCCGCTCGACCACCTCGAAGCGCTTTTGCTGGAGGACGGCGGTGCCGGGCGGCAGATCGCCGTCGGCCAGCGCGCGAGTCAAGGCCGCGGCCTGTGCCGAGTCGACGGTCGCGTAAGCGCCGGTCGTTTGGGGGGCCGCCTGCTGCTGGACGAGCCGAGAGGTCACGTGCTCGTAGCGAGGATCGGCCACGGGTGGCGAGCTTACCCATACGATGACGCGCTGGCCAACCGACTTGCGAAGCCGCTCGGCGGTCGGGCCCGTGGGCCCGGGTGGCGGCTCGCAGCCTGCTACTGCGGGAGCTTTCGCAGGCCTTCGAGCGTCGCCTGGAAATCGTCGGGGATGGGATCCTCGAAGCGGATCGGTCGATCCGTCGAGGGATGCCGAAACCCGAGGCTGGCCGAGTGCAGCATCGGACGTTGGACGCGGACGCCAGGCGGCAGCACGCGCGGTCCGCGATAGCCCCGGTCGTAGACGTGCTCGCCGACGAGCGGATGCCCGGCTTCGGCCATGTGGATGCGGATTTGATGCTGGCGACCGGTCTCGATCTGACACGAGATCGAGGTCGCGCCGGTCAGCCGCTCCTCGACGCGGACGCGGGTCAGCGCTCGCTTGGCGGCCTTGGGCGCTCGCTCCTCGCTTCGCCACGATCCTCGGAGTCCATCGCCGCGGTCGGACATCAGCCAGGTCTCGTAGACCGCGGCTTCGGCCTGACCCCAGACCAGCGCGACGTAGCGACGCTCGACCGAATGGGCGCGGAATTGGTCGTCGAGCGCCTTGCGGGCCGCACGGTTGCGCGCGAACACGAGCAAGCCGGTCGTGTCCTCGTCGAGCCGCTGGACGACGCCGAGGCGATCGTGCTCGCCCGCGCGAAGGATCTTGCCGCGGCCGCCGGTGCCCAGCTCGCGCAGCGCGAGCCGGGTCCGCTCGATCAAGGTGTCGCCCTCGTCATGGTCGTCGAGCGCGACCGTCAGGAGTCCGGCGGGCTTGCGGACCACGACCACGTCGTGATCGACATGGACGATCCGATCGTGGTCGAGCGCGGGCGCGCGGCGACGGGTGCCGGTCGGATCGACGTCGATCTTGGTGCCCATCGCCATGCGCTCGGCGGGATCGAAGCGCAGCTCGCCCTCGACCCAAACCCGACCCGAACGAACCAGATCGCGGGCCTTCGCCCACGACAGATCGCTGTACATGGCGCGCACGATCGCCGCGAGGGTCGCGTCGTGCTCCTCTTCGTCGACCAGCGCGCTCTTTCGGTTCACCGCGGCGGTGTAACACAAAAGCCGGCTCCATCCGGAGCCGGCCCTGGTAGGCGTCGCGCGGGCAGAGCCGGCGCTACATCAACGACTGGAGCTTCATCGCCACGCCCATGTCGCCTTCGACGCGCAGCTTGCCGCTCATGAACGCGGTGGTCGGCGCGAGGTCGCCGGCCATCATCGCGGTGAGGTCCTCGAGGCTGACGCCGACGGTGCAGTCCGCGTCGCTGTTCGCGTTGGACACGGTGTTGGGCGTCGACTTGCCGTCGATGAAGATCACGCCGTCCGAACCGCAGTCGAACTTGAGGGTCGCGTTCAGGCCAGCGTCGGCGCCGACGCGCTCCGTGAGAGTTTGGGTGACGGATTCGATGCTCATTGCCGTGGGGTCCTTGGCGCCGAGTAAACCCCGTTTCGGTCAGCTCGGTCAAGCGAGCGCGAGGGCTCGCCACAAGCTCGATTCAGGCTCGATTCTGGCCCGTGCATGGGCGTGCACGGGCACGGACGCCGAGCATGCTCAGCGTCGCGAGTGCTGGCCGATGAACTCGAGCGAGCGGGTCATCGCGTGGGCCGAGGCGGTCGAGTCGAAGTCGCCGCGGTGATCACAGTCGAACCCGTGCCCCGCGTCGTACTCGTGAATCGCGAGCTCGGGGTAGCGCTCGCCGATCGCGTGGACCTTGGCGAGCGGGAGCGAGGCGTCGCGGCGACCGACGTGCATCATCAGGGGCGAGGCCGGGCGCTCGTCGACCAACTGGACGATCCGGCTGCCGTAGTAGCTGACCGCGCAGGCGAGCTCGGGCAGCCGATGCGACGCGCTCCAGACCACCGCGCCGCCCCAACAATAGCCGACCAGCGCGACCGGCAGACCCTCGCCAGCCAAGAGCTCGACCGCGGCGCCGAGGTCGGCGAGCACCTCGCGCGAGTCGAGCTTGCCGATCAGCTCGCGTCCGCGCGTGAAGCCGTGGCTGTCGTAGCCGAGCTCGACGCCAGGCTCGACTCGATCGAAGAAGCTGGGCGCCACCGTCGTGTAACCCGCCGCCGCGAAGCGAGCGACGACGGCTCGAATGTGGGCGTTGACGCCGAAGATCTCTTGAACCACGACCACGCCGCCGCGCGATTGTGTGAGGGGATCGACGCGATGCGCCGCGAGGGTGTGGCCATCGCTGGCTTGCAGTTGAATGTCGGGCATGAAGTTTCCTCCAGATCCACCATCGCCCACGCCCGCAGGACTGTCGAGCGACTTCACTGGGCTTGCGTGCGCGCGCGGGCGCGTCGACCATCGTCGCCATGCGGACGCGCGCCCTGCCGGCACTCGGACTCTTCGCCCTCGCTTGCAACCCGCGTCCGCCTGGCGACGGGGCCCAGGCCTGCGGCTCGCTCGAGCCTCGCGGGCCCGAAGAGGTCGCGCTCTGCAACGAGCTCGATCAAGCCGTGATCGCCAACGTCGCCTTGCCCGAGGGCGATCCTCCGCCCGGTGGTTGGCCGGCGGTGGTCATCTTGCACGGCTCGGGCGGCATGTATCGACCGACCGGCGAGGGCGACGATCTCGGCCCTTGCAGCATGGAGCTGCACGATCAATTTCGGATCTGGCGCGACCTCCTGACCGCCCGCGGCTACGCGGTCGCGATGCCGGCGAGCTTCTACTCGCGGGGCTTTTGCGAGTGGTCGGACTCGGCCCAAGACCAGATCCCGCGCGAGCTCGACGATCACGAGCGCTTGATCGTTCGGGTCTTCGACGCGCGCGCGGCCGAGGACTGGCTCTGCGACCAGCCCGGGGTCGACTGCGATCGCATGGCCCTGCTCGGCTTCTCCAACGGCGCCTCGGTCAGCTTGCTCGCCGCGCACGACGACCTCTCGATCGCCAGCGACGCCCGGCTGCGCGAGCACGGCCCCAACCGCACGATCCTGGGCGCCGTCGCCTACTACCCCGGCTGCGGCCTCGATGGCGAGCTGGCCAGCAGCACCGAGAGCAGCGAGCTCGATCGCTTCTTGTCCCCGATGGCGCCGGTCTTGGTCCAACACGGCGAACTCGACAGCCTGCTCGACAAGTGCGTCGAGCTCCGCGATCCCCAGGTCGAGCAGGTCGACGCGGCCGCGGGCCGCAGCGAAGATTGGTTCGACCTGCGCATCTACGCCGACGCGCACCATGGCTTCGACGTGTGGTTCACCGGCGATCCCGAGTCCGACCTCGCCGCCCGCGAGGCCGCGCAGCCGATCACGCTCGACGCCCTCGATCGCTGGCTGTCCGACTGAGACGGCTCGGCCATCCAACGGAGCTCCGCTCAGAAATCGCCGACGACCTGAATGATGAAGCGGTCGTTGGCCAGCTGGTTGGCGCCCCCGCCATCCTCGCGGATCAGCGTGTAGTCGGCTTTGATCGTGAAGCGCGGGACGACCAGCCAGCGCAGGCCGAACACGTGGGCGAGCTGGGTCTCGTCGTAGAGATAGCCATCGGTCGGATCGACGACCAGCGGCACGCTCGGGCCCGCGTCGCTGCCGACGGAGCCCGGCGCGGCGCGGTCGGGGTCGGCCCAATCGATCCGATATTGCAGCATCAAGCCGGGCAGGTTGCTGCGCTTGCGTCGATAGAGCGGCTGGGCGATCTGGGCGTAGCCACCCATCATCCGGCGATCGGCGTAGGGCTGCGCCTCGCCGGCGCGGGCAGGCGGGGCCGCGTCGGTGCCGAGCACGAACTCGCCGCGGATCATCGGCAGGGGATAGGCGCTGGCGAAGATCTGATCGAAGTCGAAGTCGACGTGGGCGCCCGCGCGCCAGCTCGCCGCTTGCGGGACGTCGACGGTGGTCTTGCCGGCCGCGCGCTCGTCGAAGTCGAGCTGGCGCGGGTGCTTGCCCCACACGAAGGAACCACCGAAGGACAGGCTCGGCAGCGCGTAGAGGTTGAGCCGAGCGAAGAGCGACTTGTTGCGGTTGTTGTCGGGGCCGATGCCGAGGAAGCCGACGTCGGCGCGGGGCAGCAAGCCGGGCAGGGCTGCGCTGGCCATCGAGTCGGCGAGCTCGCTCGGCCGTCGGACGCGCTCGCAGGGCGCCGCGGTGCTGGTCGGGCTGTAGAGCGCGTCGGTGAAGCGGGTCTGGGTGCAGGGGTCGCCGTTGACCAAGCCGAAGGTCAGCTCGATCGGGCGGATGGGCCCGCGCTCGCGTGGCTTGCCCGTGCGCGTGCGTCGGGGCTCACGCCGTCGGGCTCGCTCGCGCTCGAAGGTCGGCTTCCACTGGATCATCGCCCCGGTGTCGCTCCACGTGCCCGGATAGACCCGGCCGTTGGTCATCGAGCGGGCCCGGGTGGTGAACCATTGGATCGGGGCCGCGTGCTCTTCGTCCTCGATCCCGAAGGGCACGATGAACACGCCGCCGGTGATCTTGAAGCCCTCGCGGAACCAACGAGGGGTCCGCTCGGCCCAGACGAAGGGGTTGACCTCGAGCGCGGCCGACTCGACCAGCAGCTCGCGGCGCGCGGGCGCGAGGATGTCCTCGGTCCCGGCCGTGACCCGCGGGATCGACAGATACTCGAGCGAGACCCGGGCATAGATCGCGTCGGCCCAGATCGCGGCGCCGACGTAGAGCGTGGCCGTGCCGGCGCCGAAGAAGGGCAGGGGATCGACCCGCGGCAGCGTGCCATCGTCGGCGCGCTCGCGGGTGTTGGTCCGCTCGGTGACCACGAAGGCGCCGCCGACATAGCCGCGCAGCTGGACCAGCCCGCCGCCACCTGGACCCGTGTCGTCGAGCTTGCCCGGGTCGAAGAAGCTGCCGCCGTCGCTGCCCGCGGGCGGACGATTGGGATCCCAGTCGAGGATCTTGCGTGGCTTGGGCTCGGGATCGTTGCCCGCGCTGTCGGGGTCGCGCGAGGGCAGCTGCTCGATCTCCGGCATCGGCGGGGTTCCACCCGTCGGGACGCTCGCGGGCTCGGTGCTCTCGGTCGGCGCGAGCTCGGAGCCGAAGAAGCCGGCATGGCTGGCGTCGTCGGGGCCCGGCTCGGGCTCGTGCTCAGGCTCGACCTTGGCGTCGGCGTCGGGCTCGTCGCTCACGTCCGGCAAGGGCGTGTTCGGCGGAGCTGCGAGCAGCAGCGCGAGCATGGTCGGACCCATGGAAGCGCGAATGCTACCCGAGCCTCGCGCGGCTGTGGTATCCGCAATGCATGCTTCGAGCGTCTGCGCTTCGACTCGCGAGCGCGCTGGGCATGCTGGCCATGCTCGCCATGGCGCTGCCGCTGATCGGCTGTCGCGGCGAAGCGGCTCGGATCGCAGCGGCCAGCGACGGCACCTTGCTGAGCCCCTACTTGGCGCTCGGCGAGGTCTTGGCCGACGACAGCGTGGCGGGCTTGCCCGAGCTGGCCGCGAAGGTGGTCGAGGCCGCGCAGGCGCGCACCGACGAAGCGGGCGTCGACGCGATGTTGGTCGCCGCGGGCCGCATGGCCTCGCCCGACATCGCGACCGCGCGCTTGATGTACGCCAAGATGAGCGAGGGCATGATCGCCTGGCTGGCCGCGCACGCCGATCAACGCGAGGGCCTGATCCTCATCCACTGCCCGATGACCTTCAACAACCAAGGCGCGTATTGGGTCCAGCGCGAGGGCAAGATCCTCAACCCCTACGAGGGGTCGATGATGCTCCACTGCGGGGCCAAGCTCGACTGGTCGGCCCACCGCGAGGGTCAGCCGCCGAGCGAAGCGGCCGCGCTCGAGGGAATGCAAGCACGATGAACCACCCAAGCCGCTCCTCGACCTCGCGCTTCATCCTCGTGCTCGTGCTCGGGCTCGGCCTCGTGCTCGCGCCGGCCTCGGCCTGGGCCGGCAACGGCACGCATCCACGCACGCCGGTGCTCTGGTCGGACGCGCCCTGCATGACGATCATCGATCGCAGCGTCAGCCCGATCCACGCGCTGAGCTACTCGATCCCCTACGAGGACGTCGACGTCACGCCCGACGAGGTCCCCGACAGCCGGACCCACCAGTTCTTCGGCTACTGCCGCGATCACCACCTCGAAGAGATCCTGCCTGGCTGGATCACCGAGGCCGACGCGATGGCGGCCGCGGCCAAGGGCTTGGGCAACTTGGTCGACGTCGATCTCGAGTTCCACGTGCTCGAGAACAACCCCGACTGGACCGACTGCTGGGCGCGGATCACCGACGACGATCAGCGGCGGCCGATCACCTTCGCGGCCGCGGCCGCGCCGGTCGAGTGGGACACCACCGCGTTGCTCGCCGGGACCTGGGTGGTCGAGGGCTACACCTACGAGCCTTGGTTCAACATGTGGACGCCGCATCCGGGCGTGTTCAAGATCGTCGACGATCCCGACCCGGCCGCGAGCCCACCCGCGGCCGCGCTGACCTTCGCCGAGCAGAGCGTCAGCTTCGGCGACCAGGCCATGGTCAGCGGCTGCGTCGACGCGATGCCGGGCGCGACGATGCGCTTGTCGTGGGCGCTCAGCACGATCGGCACCGAGCCCGAGTGGCACGAATTCGCGGCCGACATCCCGGTCGAGGGCAGCAGCTTCGAGCTCGCCTACGAGCCGACGATCGAGACGGTCGCGAGCTCGGTGATGATCCGGGTCGACGTCGACGATCCGCTCGCGCGCAGCTGGACGGCCCACGCGAACGCGTACATCGCCGTGGTCGAGACGGTCGGCGACGAGGGCTGCGACAGCGGCGGCTTCGTCAGCACGCCCTGCGACACGGGCAGCGACACGGGCACCGACACGGACGCGACCAGCAAGGGTGACGAGCTCGGCAGCGCGGGTGAGACCGGGCCGACCCTCGCCGACGAGGGCGGCGCTTCGGGCTGCGGCTGTCAGGCCCGCTCGGCCCACGCGAACGCGCTGGGCGAGCGGGGCGGCCGCGCGTTGGTCAGCTTGCTCGGCTTTCAGCGCCGACGCCGACGCAGGCCAGCGAGTCCGAGCAGCGCGAGCCCGAGCAGCGCCTCGCCGCGCTGATCGGCCTCGACGACCGAGCAGCCATCGCCGCGGTCTTCGTCGATCCCGAAGTCGGCCGGGCCATCGCCGACCTCGTCGGCGCTCGAGGCCGAGTCGCCGCCCGTTTCGCCGCTGCCCTCGGGCTGGCACAGGCCCGCGTCGCAGCTCAGGCCGGGATCACAGCCGCCGCCGGGCGTGCACGCGCAGCCCTCGGCGCCGATCGGACACTCGCCGCCCGTGCTGCTGCTGTCGCCATCGCCGTCCCCGGGGCTCTCGAGCGGATCGAGGGCGACGACCAGGCGCGCGCCCGGGTAGACGTCCATGTCGAAGGGCACCATCGTGTCGGCGTAGAGGCCCTTGCCGAGCACGTCGATCGTATGCGGCCCCGGGCCGAGATCGCCGAACGAGAAGTAGCCGTCGGGGCCGACCGCTTGCTCGGTCGTGCCGTCGAGCAAGACGGTGACGCCCGCGGCCGCGAGGTCTTCGGGGGCGCAGGTCGCCGTGATGTGATCGCTGAACACGTAGGCTTCGGTGTCGAGATCGAGGAAGCCTTCGCAGGGACCCCCAGCGGCCTCGTAGGTCAGCCGGGTGTGGCCCATCAGCTCGTCGCTGGCGTGGACGTAGTCGATCGCGGTGCCGGCCGGGACGAAGCACTTGTCGGTGTCGCCGAGCTCGCTCGACTGCTGAAAGGTCTTCTTGAGCCAGGTGTCCGAGGTGGTCGTGACCGTGCAGCCGCCACGATCGACCGCCCAGCCCTCGACCCAACCTTGCGGGACGACGTCGTGGACCAGCGCCATGTAGAGGTCCCAATTCCAGTTCACGCCCGGATCGGTGTGGGACTGGTTGGGCAGCTCGACGTGGCCGACGATGTGATCGCGATCGAGCGGGATCGCGAGGTCGTCGGCGATCCAGCGAGCCAGCAGCGCCGACTGCTGGTACATCGGCCAGGTGTACCAAGCCGGCTCGTCGACGAAGCCCTCGTGCTCGATGCCGATCGCGTAGGGGTTGGAGCTGCCGACGTGCCAGGCCTTGTCCGAGAGGTGGACCATCTGCGTGGTCTCGCCGTCCTCGCTGCGCATGCAGAAGTGGGCCGAGACGTTGGCGGCCGGGTTTTGAAACCAGCTCTGCGCGCCGTAGTAGTAGCCCTGCATGGTGTGGACCACGACGTAGTCGTAGGAGACCATGCCGCCCGCGGTGTAGTTGCTCGGATCGGCGGGGTTGAACGCGACCGCGAGCGGATACTCGGCGTCCTCGGCGTAGAGCGGAGGCGTGTAGTCGTCCGGGAAGGGGACCTGCTGGCTGTCGGGCCGGGTGTGGGTGTCCTCCGGCTCGAATTCGATCACTGGCGGCCCAGCGAGCGCGATCGAAGGAAGCGCGAAAGCGAGCGGAAGCACGAAAACAGCCAGGAAACGCATCGGAGAGGGTTAAAACATATGTCCTACATGTAAGGCAACAGCGGATTAGTGGCACATGTGTGTCATTATCCTATTGTGGCAATTGCATGGGTGGGGCCCATCACGAGGTCGGCGACGAGGCGCGATGCCGCCCCCGATAGCGACGCATGTACTGCCGCATCAAGAAGCGCCGAAACCAAATGTTGAGTCGCGCGGCGCCAACCACGATCGGCCCGAAGACCACGAGCGATCGTGCGCCCATGCTGACGCCGTGCGGGAAGTCGGACCAGAGCCGATGCCGACGAAGCGGCTTGCCGCGCACGAGCGCGAGGATGTTGGTGGCGATCGTCGAGGCCGCGAAGATGCCCTCGATCGCGCGCTGCATGGTCGGCCAAGGCTCGGGCGCGTCGGGTCGCTCGTAGATCCGGGCCAGGTCGCCGCCCGCGAAGAGCCCCTCGCCACACTGAAGCTGCGGATCGACGATCAACCAACCGCCGCGATCGCGGGCGAGGCCGAGCGAGGCGATCACGGGCGGCGGCTGGAGTCCGCCCGCCCAAAAGCCCAAGTCGGCGGCCAAGCGCCGCTCGCCCGCGGGGCCGCGGATCGTCGCCGAGGACTCGCCGAACTCGAGCAGCCGGGTGTCGAGCAGGACCTCGACACCTTGCGCGCGCAAGCCCGCGAGCGCCTCGAGTCCCGCTCGCTCGCACAAGCCCGGCAAGAGGCGCGAACCAGCGTGGATCATCGTGACCTTCAGGCGGGTGGCATGCGCGAGCTCGCCAGCGATCTCGACCCCCGTGATCCCGCCGCCGACGATCAACACCGAGCCTTCGCGCCGGAGCACATCGTGGGCGCGCTCGAACTCGGCCGCGCTCTTGTAGGCGAGCAAGCGCTCGCCGCCGGGCAAGCTCGCGGGCGGGCGCACCTCCGAGCCGAGGCAGAACACCACGAAGCGGGCGCGGATCGGTCGGCCCTCGGCCCGCGTCAGCGTGCGCGTGCTCGGGTCGAAGCCGGTCACCTCGGCTTGGATCCACGCGAGCTCGGGCCCGAGCTCGTCGACGTAGCGGGCCGAGGCCAAGACCGTGCCGGCCTCGACCCCGAAGGGCAGCCGCTCGCAGAGCAGCTCGTGGCCGAGCGGAATGTAGAGGTGCTCGCGCTGGCGATCGACGACCCTGATCCGCAGCGCTCGCCCGACTCGGTCACGGCGCAGGCGACGAACCAGCTCGATGCCCGTGAAGCTGCCGCCGAGGATCAGCACGTCGCACTCGTCGACCTCGCCCTGCTGGTCGGTCATCACAGGACTCGGCCACGGACCAAGGTCGCGCGCACGGGGCCCGCGTCGTGGTGGAAGAGCAGCGCGTCGAGGGTCCCGGCGAGCTCGCGCTCGGGCACGTCGATCGCGACCAGGTCGGCGTCGAAGCCCGGCGCGACCCGACCGATCCGATCGGCCAAGCCCAGCGCCTCGGCGCCGCCGCGAGTCGCGAGCCAGAGCAGCTGGCCGGGCTCGACGCGGGCGCCACGAATCAGCGAGGCGTCGTAGGCCGCCGACGCGACCCGGCGCAGCGAGAAGGTCCGGCCCGCGCCGACGTCCGTGCCGAGCCCGACGCGAACCTTTCGCTCGAGCGCCGAGCGCAGGCGCATGCAGCCGCTGCCGAGGAAGAAGTTGCTGTCGGGGCAGTGGGCGATGGCGAGGTCGGCGGCCGCGATCCGATCCCAAGTGGCGTCGTCGACGTGGATGCCGTGAGCGAGGATCGTCCGCGCGCTCGTGAGCCCGTGATCTTCGTAGACACCCAGATAGTCGCGGCTGGTCGGGAAGCGCTCGCGGGTCAGGGCGATCTCGTCGAGGTTCTCGGCGATGTGGGTCTGAACGAGCAGCTCGTGCGCGTCGGCGAAGGCGGCCGCGCGACGCATCAGCTCGGACGTGCAGCTGAGCGCGAAGCGAGGCACGACCGAGAGCTCGAGCCTGCCGCGATCATGGCCCTGCCAGCGGGCGTGGAGTCGCGCGAGCCCGGCGATCGCGGCGTCGGGCTCGACCAAGAGCTCGGCCGGCGCCGCGCGATCCATCAGCGTCGGCCCACACGTGGCTCGGAGTCCGCGGCGATCGAGCGCGGCGAAGAGCGTGTCCGTGGCGCTCGCGTG
>JAMHUH010000722.1:0-3772 GCA_035904925.1 Nannocystaceae bacterium | reverse complement strand
CCGCAGGGCATCCCGAGCCCGAGCAGCTCGTCGTCGAGATCGGCGAGCACGACCCGCGGCTTCCCACAGGCGAGCGCTTCGATGGCCTGCTCGCCGACGAAGCGTTCGATGCAGCCACCGCCGACCCAGCCGTGGATGTTGTGGCCCTGCTCGTCGAAGATCGCCTTGGCGCCCGGCTTGCCGGAGGCCGAGCCACGCACGGCCACGACCGTCGCAATCGCAAAGCGCGAGTCGGCCTCGAGCAGGCGAGTGAGCGCGGCGTGGAAGCGAAGGTCGGCGTGGGTCATGGGCGAGTGCGCGTGTCCGGGCGCGTGGGTCAGGGCGCGAGGTCGAGATCGGCGAGGTCGACCTCGCAGGCCGTGCGGATCGCCTGGACCGTGCAGGGCATGTCGAGCCGGAACCAGCCGGGCTTGCCTCGCTCGGTCCGCGAGTCGAGGATCGCGTGCTTGACCGCGAAGTAGACCGTCGCGGCCAGGCAGAGCGGCGGCTCGCCGACCTCCTTGGCCGACATCAGCAAGTTGGGGTTCTCGGGCACCTCGGCCGAGCGATCGCGCGGATAGAGATCGACGTGGAGCTCGAGCGGGATCGTGGTGGTCGCCGGGATCTTGTAGCCCCAGGTGTTGGGCGTGTTGTTGATTCCGCGCTGCGGCCCCTCGGACTGCCAGGCCACGTTCTCGACCAAGACCCGACCGACGCCCTGCACGAAGCCGCCCTCGACCTGCCCGACGTCCGTCGCCGGGTTGATGCTCTTGCCCATGTCGTAGACCAGATCCGTGCGCAAGATCGTGGTCTCGCCGGTCAGGATGTCGACCTCGACCTCCGTGCACGCTGCGCTGTACGTGAACCCGACGAAGTTCTGGGCGGTCTCCTTCGTGCCCTTGTGGAACTGCAGGTTGGTGTCCGCGCGCTCACCCCCGGTCTCGTCGTGCTGGGCTTGGGTCGAGAGGTTGACCCGCGCCATGTTGGCGGCCGAGACGATCGCCGCCCACATGAGCTTCTGCGTGCCCTCGCCAGCGTCGTAGTAGGTGTTCCAGCCCGTGTCGAAATTCCAAAAATCGAGGTGATTCGTCGTGCAGTACTCGCGGCCTTGCGAGTCGAGCTGTTCGACGCAGAACGCCTCCAGCCGCGCGCGCAGCCGCTTGGCGGCCGTCCGCGCGGCGCCGCCGTTGAAGGCGCTGCCCGTGCTGGCGCCGGTCGAGATCGGGTTGGGGATCACCCGCGTCGAGGTCGTGCCGACCTCGATCATGTAGACCGGGATGTTGAGCGCCTCGGCGACCAACTGCATGACCTGGGTGTTGAGGCCCTGGCCGATCTCGCAGCCGCCGTGGCGGACGATCACGGTCCCGTCGCCGTCATAGATGTCGACGAGGGCGTCTCCACGCTCGAGGAAGGTCGCGTTGAAGCCCATGCCATACTTGATCGGCATCATCGAGATGCCGCGCTTTCGCCAGCGATTGTTGCGGTTGAATTCGCGGACCTCCTCGAGGCGCTGCGCGAACTTGGCCTTTCGCTTGGTGTAGCGCCAGACGTCGTCGAGATAGCAATAGTCGAGGACCTGGCCGTAGGGCGTGAAGTCGCCGAGTTGGTAGAGGTTCTTCTCGCGCACGTCCTCGGGCAGCATGCCGATCGCGTGGGCGGCCGCCTCGAGCCCGTCCTCGAGGATGATGATGCCCGAGATGGCGTCGAGGCTGCGGAACGAGGTGTTGCTGATCAGGTTGGTCAGACAGACGTTGCCCTTGGTCTCGTAGTTGGGCACGTAGTAGCCGTTGTCGGCCCGCAACAAGGTGCAGTCCATCACCACCGGCGAGCAGTCCGCCGTGTTGCCGGCGTCCATGAAGTAGTGAATGTCGAGGCCCATCAGCATGCCGCGATTGTCGGGGTCGTCCTCGCCGGTCCCGATCGCGAATGTGTAGCGGCCATAGAGCGGGTTCTCGTGGCCGAAGAGGGCCGAGTCGGTCTCGCGGGTCATCGCGATCTTGACCGGCCGGTGCAGCTTGGTCGCGGCGACGGCCGCGTTGGCGGCCGCCCAGGGCGAGCGCGGTCCCTTGCCACCGTAACCGCCGCCGACTCGCCGGATTCGCACGTCGACCCGATTCGAGCCGATCGCCAGCACCTTGGTCAGGGCGCCGAGGATGGTGTCGGGGTTCTGCGTGGAGGTGATGACCGTGATGTCGCCGTTGTCGTTCGGGGTTGCGAGCGCCGACTGGGTCTCGAGGTAGAAGTGCATCTGCGGACAGCGAGACATCTGCTCGCCGCGCACGACCTTGCATTGGACGCGGCGCCCCTTCCATTCGACCTGCGCCTCGTCGGTCTCGGTCTTGGTCCAGCCGAGCGTCGTGTTCGTGCGCCGGACGCCCCACACGTTGTTGGTGATCAGGAAGTTCTTGGCCGCGATTGCCTGCTCGAGGCTGAGCAGGGGCTGGGAGGGGAGCCCGCGATCATCGATGACCGGCGAGTAGGCCACGCAGTCCTGCTGGACCCGATACGCGATGTTGATGGCCGCCTGCGGGGTCCGGGCGAGGACGATGGCCAGGACCTGACCGCATGCGGTCGTCTGGCTCGCGCAGATCAGCGGATCGGGGGGACCCTCGTAAGACAGATTGTTGGACCCGGGGATGTCCTTGGCGGTGACGAGATCGACGAAGTCGACATGCTCGTCGCGCAGGTAGTCGGCGAGCTGCTCGGCGCTGATCGTCGCGCTGCCGCCCGGCTGCTTGAACGCGAAATTGGCCAAGGGTTGGATCGACAGGACCGGGGCTCCCTCGACGCCATTGCGCGGGACCGGCTCGTCGTGGGTGTACACCGCTTCGCCGGTCGCCTGAATGAACGCCTCGGCCTTGATGTAGGGGACGTTGACCGGATACTCGTCGGGGTAGGGCTCGTACGATTGCGTACCACGCGAGACGGGTCGCTCCTGCTGCCACGCGCCGGCCGAGCGCAGCGGCGCGGGGATGATCGCAGGATCGACCTGCTCGGCCACCCACACGAAGAATTGATAGAAGAAGCTCTCGGCGAGGTGGGCACGATAGGCGTCGGTGAAGCCCTCGTCGGGGATCGAGGCCATGCGCGCGCGCGTGGCCTCGATGTGGGCCCACACTGCGTCACGAAGTCGACGCAGGCCGCCGGCGAGCAGGTCCGCGTCCCAGCGCCGACCGACCATCCACCGCTCGAGCTCGTCGAGATGGATCGCGATCGGGCCGATCCCCGCGTACACGACATGCGCCGCTGCGACGGCTCCGTCTTCGCCGAAGCGGACCCGCAGGCCGGCGTTGACGATCGAGTGGGCGTTGATCTCCCGCAGCGCGACCTTGAAGGTCCGCGCCAGCTCGCGCGGCGCCGTCCAAGGGATGTGGTAGCGCAGCAAGATCGCGCCGGCGTGCAGGCCCGCGTCGCTGCGCCAGGCCTCGGCGAACTCGAGCATGCCGAGCCGACGGCTCGCGCCCCAAGCCGGGCAGGTGACCTCGACGCTCGCGCCCATCATGCACAGGGCCGTGAACATGTCCGAGGGGAAGGGCACGCCGGACTCGACGTGCTGGATCACGATCATCGTGTTGCCGCCGAGGCTGGCCGCGTCGCGGACGATCCGCCCGGCCGTCCGATGGGCCATGTAGTGGATCGCCGCGAGCCCGCTGCGCTGGGCAGCGTCGGCCTTGCTCGTCACTTGGGCGAGGATGGCGAGGAACTCCGAATAGGTCGTCGCGGCTCCGACGACCAGCCCCTCGGGCTCGACCGTCCAGCCGTGGAGCTCGGCGATGTTGGCGATGTCGACCCG
>JAMHUH010000721.1:0-3469 GCA_035904925.1 Nannocystaceae bacterium | reverse complement strand
CAGCAGCGGCAGCAGCTCGCGCGGCCACGAGTCGGCTCGATGATTTCGAACCCACGCCGAGACCGAGTAGATCCGCGAGTCGGCGCCGGTGCCAGCCCCCCGGTAGCGGACCGAGCCGGGGATCCCGAGCTCGCGGATAGGGGGCAGCGCCCGCGCGAGGTTGGCCCCGGCCTCGGTGCGCTGCAGCGTCTCGGTCGTGTGCAGGATGATCGCCGCGGTGCAGACCTCGAGCAGCCGCGGGAGCATAGGGATGAACAGCGAGAATGCCGGGTTGCCTATGACGAGGTCGAAAGGCCCGCGCTCGAGCGCGAGTGACTGGTCGCCGATGAGCACCTCATCGGCCCAGCGCTCGATGTTGCCGCGCTCGCAGGCGCGCAGCTCGACCGCGGTGATGTGCACGGGCACGCCGGCCTCGGCGAGCAGGGCTCGGATCTCGCTGGAGAAGACGGCCGATCCCGCGCACCAGTCGAGCACGCTGAACGAAGAGCGGGCCAGGTCCTCGCGCCAGAGTCGAATGTCGCCGTCGATGGTGACGGACGCGTACCCTCGATCTCGACGAGCCTGCACGAGCCTGCGCAGCGCTTGCCGGACCACGCCGCGCGGGGTCCTGTCGAGCTCGTGCTCGCGGTCGTCGTCGGCCTGCTCGGCCGCGGTCGGGATGGTCTCGAAGAGCCGGGCCTGCGCGCTCATGAGCGGTACTCCTGAAAGATCGCCGGCCTGCACGAGTCGACCATCGCCTGGGCCTCGCGCTCCTTCACCTTGAGCACGAACGAATCGAGGCCGAGCTGCCACAGTCGGAAGGTCCGGCGCCCCTCGTGCTTGACCTCGCCGATGCGTCGAGCAGCCCAGAAAATCACCCGGGCGTTGCGCTCGTAGGCCCAGGCGAGCTGGGTCTCATGCACGGCGCGCAGGTTGTCGGCCAGCCGCTCGGCGAGCTCGAGGTGCAGCTCGCCCGCGCAGTTGACCTCGCGGTTGTCCACGACCTCGATCACGGCGACACCTCGAGCAGCCGCTCGAGCGCGGCCTCGCAGGCCATCAGCACGGCCTCGCGCGGCTTGGTCGTGCCGGACCGCTTCTGTTCCCTGGTCAGAATCTCGCGCACGACCTCGATATCAAGCGTGGCCTCGACCGCGCCGACCAGCTGCTCGAGCGTCAGGCTGGAGCTGGTCAGCAGCAGCACGGCCGCGGGATCGTGGGCGCCGCCCCGGGTGGCGAAGGGGTGATCGTCGAGCACGTCGAGCACCCGGTGACGCGGCTTGCCGCGGGCTTTCTCCGCGCGCAGCAGGCTGGCGATCGTGGTCGGCGACCACTCGCGCGCGCCGACCAGGGCAGCGGTCGGACCCGCGGGGCCCGCGGGCTGGATGTCGCTGGCCTCGAGGGCATCGGCCAGTTGCCCGGCGATGGGCGTCTCGGCCTTCGCCTTCGCTTGCGCCTTCGCTTGCGCCTTCTTCGGCTGGCTCGGGGCGGTGGGCTCGGGCGCGGTCGGGTTGCCCTCGCTGTCGAGCTCGCCGCTCCAGCAGCTCGGCTCGAGCACGACTTCGAATCGCCCGCCTGTCCAGGTCTGCCGCACGCGTGGCTCGTCGGTGTCGATGGTCCATCGGTACTGGCAGGACTCGAGCTCGCGGATCTCGACGCCGAGAGCCGTGCGCTTGGCCTTGAGGCCGTTCACTTGCGCCGTGGCGTCTCGCAGCTTGCCGGGCAGTTCGGCTCGCCTCTCTGCACGCGCCGCCTCGCGCAAGCTGGCCCGCTCGACCGCGGCGTCGACCCATGCTTGGCCGTGGTCGAGCGCTTCCGTCTCGGTGGCGAGGATCAGGCCGTTGTCTTCCTGGCTGTCGTAGACGGCTGCGGACCCGCCTGGCGGGTTGGCGCGCACGACCACCGCTCGATAGCCCGCCACGAAGGCGAGCTCGCCGGGTGGCTGGACGGGCTCGAGGGCCTCGACGGTGAAGGTGGAGCGGTAGTCGGTGGGGTTGAATGGGGTCTCTTGTTCGATGGTCATTTTGCCTCGTAGTAGCGGTTGAACCGGCCTTCGAACCGCAGCGGCACCGTGCCAAGCGGTCCGCCCCGGCTCTTCAATCCAATGAGCTCAGCCCGGCGCACGTAGTCGGCGAGCTTCTCTCGCTCGGCTCGCATGTCGTCGGTCAGCGGCTGGCCGCGCCGCACGAGCTGCTCGAGCTCGGCCAGGCGATCGGTCTGCTGCTGCGAGTTGGGGTCGTAGTAGTGCTCGCGGTAGAGCCCGCCCACGAAGTCGGCCTCTTGCTCGATCGCGCCCGACTCGCGCAGGTCGGAGATCTGCGGCCGCTTGTCCGGCCTCTTCTCGACTTCGCGATTGAGCTGCGCGAGCAAGACCACCGCGCACTTGCAGCTGCGCGCGATCGACTTGCAGCGCATGGCGAGCTTGCTGACGTACTCTTCGCGCGAGTGCACACGCGCAAGCCGAGAGTCCGAGAGCCGCTGCAGGTAGTCGATGACGACCACGAACGGCGTGGCGGGCCCGAGCCGCGAGCGCGCTGACCAGCAGGCCGCCTCGATCGCGGTCAGCTCGCCCGAGAGGTGGTCGTCGACGAACTCGACCGGGAGACAGCTCAGCGCCTCCATGGCGTCGCGCAGTTGGGGCTCGCGCGCGGCCGCCCACTCGCGCGTGGGGGCTTGGATCGCCCGGCTGTCGAGCGTGCCGATGTCGGCGATCAGCCGAGCGGTCAGGTCGCGATGGTCCATTTCGCCCGAGGCCCAGAGCACCGGGACCGCATCCTGGCGGCGCTGCCACCGAGGCGGCGAGGAGCCAGGGACTCGCTCGAGGGTCAGGTCGCGCGTGATCGAGCCGGCCCAGGTGGTCTTGCCCATCGCAGGCCGCCCGGCGATCACGATGAGTTTGCCCGGCCTGAGCGGGATCAGCCGATCCAGCCGAGGCGAGCGCGTGAGCATCGACAGCGATCGCCCATCGATGTGCTCGACCATCGCGTTCGCTACCTGCTCGACGCTCACGCTGATCGGGACGGTGAGGCGGCCAGCCAGGCCAGCCGCTTGCGAGGCGAGCGAGGCGAGCTCGGTCTGCCCCGCCGCGATCAGGTCGCCGATGTCGTCGTCGGCCAGCGCCTGGAGCTTGTCGGCCTGCTCGCGGTGGTAGATCACCGCTCGGCGCCGCACCGCGCTCGACCGGACGAGGGTCGCGTGGGCTTTGATGTTGAGCGCGTCGGCGTGCTGGTCGAGTCGAGCGAGGCCCTCAAGGCCGCCCACGAGCTCGAGCTGCCCGCGGGCGCGCAGCTTGGCCTCGACCGTGAGCACGTCGATCGCATCGCCGGTCTCGCGCAGCTGCAGCATCGTCGCCCAGACCGCCGCGGCGCGCGGGGCATAGAAGTCCTGGGGCTCGAGCACGCGCACGAGCTGCTCGAGCACGTCGCCGCCGCGCAGCAGCACGCCGCCAAGCACGGCGAGCTCGGCCTCGGCCTGGTGCGGGAGGTGTCGCGGG
>JAMHUH010000720.1:0-13428 GCA_035904925.1 Nannocystaceae bacterium | reverse complement strand
CGCGGCTTCACCTCGATGAGCGAGCGGCACACGCCCGAGCAGATGGTCGCCACGCTCAACGCCTACTTCGAGCTCATGGTCGACGTGCTCTTCAAGTACGGCGGCACGCTCGACAAGTACGTCGGTGACGAGATCATCGGCCTCTTCGGCGCCCCCGTGACCCTACCCGACGCCCCGCTGCGGGCCGTTCGGGCCGCGATCGACATGCTCAAGGCGCTCGAAGAATTCAACCGCTCGCGCGAGAGCCAGGGCCAAGAGCGAATCGCGATCGGCATCGGCCTCAACACCGGCCGCGTCATCGCCGGCGCCATTGGCTCGTCGCGAACCTTGCAGTACACCGTGATCGGCGACGCCGTGAACCTCGCCTCGCGCCTGTGCAACGTCGCCAAGGCCGGCGAGATCATCATCTCCCCCTCGACCATGGGCGCCTGCGAGGGCCTGATCGTGGCCGAGCAGCGCGTGCCCGTGCAGGTCAAAGGCAAGGCCGAGCCGATCCCGATCTGGAACGTCACCGGCATGGTCGACATGACCGGCGTCCCCGCTTCCGCGCCGCGCAGCCATACCGTGCCCTTTCGGACGCAAGAACCGAATTAGCCGAACGGGCGCATGATCCGGCCCCGATTCACGATCCGGACGCTCCGCGCAGCCGTCCTGGTCTGCGTCGCCGCGTGCAGCCGACAGGCGAGCGAAGATCACACGCAGATCTGCACCCAGCAATGCGAACAGGCATTCGAATGCGAGCTCGAGAACAATCCCTATCCCACGATCTCCGAGTGCATCGACGATTGCAATGATCCCGAGGGGCTCTTGTGGAAATACGAAGATTGCCACGACACCGCCGAAGCGATGACGCAATGCCTCGCCGAGCTCTCCTGCGAAGAGCTCCTCGCCCACCACGCCGATCTCCCCAATTCCCCCTGCCTCGACCCCACCGAAGAATTCGCCCTGTGTCGCGCCCAGCACAGCCCCTGAGATCCAAGCGGCGCATGCGCGATCCACTGATCCGAACCGGCAGTTCTCGTTGTTGTCGATCGGCAAAAAATAAATATCGCCGATCGCAAGGGACCTTCGCAGCCGACCTACTTTAGACATTCTGCCCCCCACACGTCGAATCCTCTCGTCGCTGACGAATTCGTTCATATTCCACCAGGCTACGCGCCTGTAGACACCTGCCACCGATCTTGATCCAGAGTTTGCGATCCGCTACGTATGTGAAGCATGAGGATCGAACTCAACAAATCGGTGTTCTTGAATTCACTCGCCGCTTCTATGCGGCGCCACCGCGTGCCTTCGAATGTGCGGCGCCGCGTGTTCGCTTGCTTGGACGACGCAGAGTTGATCGCCTGTGCCGGGGAGGACTGCATGGTTTTCGAAATAAGCATTCCCCATTTGGAACACCATGAATTCATCATGATTTTCGACGATATAGAACTACTCGTGAGGGCACCTGACCCGATCTGGCGAGCGGATCTGAACACCGACATTCTCGACCGGGTTCCATTGTCGTCCACATGGGAATGGCAGTCGGCCCATCACTGAGCGATCTCCCACCACGGTCCCTGCATGCGGCGGCGCAGACATCCGAGCACCCGGGCGGCGGGGAATGTTTGGGGCCTGTCCGAGGCGGACATTGGCGCTCGAATCGGAGTGGGGGAGCCGAGCGTCAGGCCCCAAATATTCCCCGTGAAGCCCCCCGCATCGGGCACCCGATCATCCGCGAACGATCTCTACGAAATCGCAATCCGCGAATCCGCAAATCACCCCTTGGGCAATTCGATCCGAGCCTTGCCCGGCTTGTCCTTCTTGCGCCGCCGGTAGAGCACGACCATGCGCCCGAGCACCTGGACCAGCTCCGCCCCGCTCCCCTCGACCAGCTGCGCCGCCATGCCCTCGCGCTCGCTGGCCGCGTCCAGCTTGGGCAGCTGAACCTTGATCAGCTCGTGCTGGGTGAGCGCCTCGTCGATCGCCCCGAACACGCCCTCGGTCACGCCCGCGTTGCCGATCTGCACGAGCGGGCGAAGCGGATGGGCGAGCGCCTTGAGGTGCTGTCGTTGATGCGAGCTGAGCGGCATGATCGTTTTGAGCTGCGGGAGACCGGGCGTGAGAGTCTGAAAATGCCGAGACCCCGGCAAGCTGCCGGGGTCTCGGGGTCTCCGCCTGGGCGGCGGAATCGTTTCATGGAGCTGAGGGGGATCGAACCCCTGACCTTCGCATTGCGAACGCGACGCTCTCCCAGCTGAGCTACAGCCCCAGGGGGTCGAGAAGCTAGCCGAAGGTCTCGGGCGGTGCAAGAGCGTCGTCGGCTCGCTTCGATCGACGCCAACGCACCCACGAACCGAGCGCGAGACTCAGCCCGAACGCGGCCAGGATCGCCCAGAGCAGCCGCTCGTCCGGGCTGACGAGCACGGCTTGCCAGGTCGGCGGCGGCGGGGCGCTCGTGAGCAGGAGCATCCGCGGCACTCTAACCCGAAGCCGGTCGGCGTGAGAAAAGCGCGAGGTCGTGGCCGAGCGATCGATCTCCAAGCGCCAGCGGCTCGACCTGCTGCTGGTCGAGCGCGGGCTCTGCGAGAGCCGCAACAAGGCGCAGCGAATGATCCTCGCCGGCGAGGTCGTGGTCGACGAGCACAAGGTCGACAAGCCGGGCGCGCTGGTCTCGAGCGAGGCGAAGATCCGGGTCAAGGCCGAGGAGCCCTTCGTGTCGCGTGGCGGGCTCAAGCTGCGCGGGGCTCTCGACGCCTTCATGCCCGAGGGCCTCGAGGTCCGCGATCGCGTGTGCATGGACGTCGGCGCGTCGACGGGCGGCTTCACCGACTGCCTGCTGCAAGCCGGCGCGGCCAAGGTCCACGCGGTCGACGTCGGCTACGGCCAGCTGGCCTGGAAGCTCGCCGGCGATCCTCGGGTGGTCGTTCACGATCGCCAGAACATCCGCAAGCTCGCGCCCGAGCAGCTCGGCGAGGCGATCGAGCTGGCGGTCGCCGACTGCTCGTTCATCTCGCTGACCAAGGTCCTGCCCCACCTCCCGGCCCTGCTCCGCGCGGGGGCGGATCTGATCGTGCTGGTCAAGCCACAATTCGAAGTCGGGGCCGAGCGGATCGGCAAAGGCGGGATCGTCCGCGACGCCGAGGCTCGCGAGCACGCGCTGGCCGAGGTCGAGGCGGCTGCGCAGGGGCTGGGCTTCGAAGTGCGTGGCCACCTGGCCTCGCCGATCGCGGGCCGCGAGGGCAATCGCGAGTGGTTGGTCTGGCTGCGCTGGCCGACCTGATGGCACACTCACGCTTCGCGCCATGTACAAGCTGTTCAAGCGCACCCATCACCCCGGCACCTTCGAGATCCAGATGGCCGGCGCCTGCGACCCCGGTCGCGCTCGTGATCACAACGAGGACGCGATCGCGATCCAAGAGGACGACGGCCGCGGCTACTACCTCGCGCTGGTCTGCGATGGCATGGGTGGGCACAACGCCGGCGAGGTCGCGTCGGCGGTCGCGGTCGAGACGATCTCGAAGTACCTGGCCGAGAACTTCGGCACCGTCACCAACGAGCTGCTGATCGAAGCCGCGTTCGCGCGCGCGAGCGATGCGATCGACGAGGCGGCCGAGCTCAACCCGGACGCGCGCGGCATGGGCTGCACCTGCGTGATGGTGCTCGGCGTCCGCGATCACATCTGGGTCGCGTGGGCAGGCGACAGCCGGGTCTATCGGGTCCGCGATCAGCTGATCGATCAGCTCTCGACCGATCACACGGTCGTGCAGGAGCTGGTCGACCAGAACCTGATCACCGTCGAGCAAGCCGCCAACCATCCCTATCGCGGTCGGATCAGCCGCTGCCTCGGCCACGGCAAGAACAAGGGCCAGCCGACGATCCGCGAGTTCGGGTTCCCGGCCGGGACCAACGTGCTGCTGTGCAGCGACGGGCTCTCGGACGTGCTCGACGATCCCGACCTGGTCGCGCTGGTCGGTCAACGCGACGTTCGCAGCTCGGCGCGGCGCTTGATCGAGGCGGCCAACGGCGGCGGCGGGCCCGACAACATCTCGGCGATCGTGATGCGTCGCGTGGTCTGAGCGAGCTGGTCTGACGTTTTGAATGCGCGCTAGATCCGCGGGCCCTCCGAACTCGCCTTCGAGCCAATTCTTGGCGGCGCCGCCGTAGATCCGGCACGATCCCTCCGTGGCTCGCGCAGCTTTCTCCGCCACGGGTGGCGGACTCGGTTTCCGCGGCCGGCTCGCTTGCTTGCTGGTCGTCTTCTTGGTCTCGCTGATCGCCAGCTCGGCGAGCGCGTCGGTCGAGGTGATCGCGTCCGGCTGGCGCTCGAGCGCCGAGGCGGCACCCGAGGCGCTGCGCCGGGCGAGTCGCTGGACGGATGTCCTGGGCCTGCGAATGACCCACGTACTCTCGACCGATCCCGATGATCGCTTCGCCGAGACGATCGCGGTGTTCGAGCGGCCCGAGCCGATCCCGGCCCACGCCTTCGCCAGCCCCGAGCTCGCGCTCGCCAGCTTGGCGCCGATGGTCCGCGATCTGGTCGGCAGCGAGCCGCCGCTCGCCAGCGAGCTGCGGACCTCGACCTCGGGCCACTCGATCTTGTGGGCGCAGTGGATCGTCGACGACCTCGCCTACGAGTGCGTGCTCGCGCCCTCGGGCGACACCACCTCGCTGGTCGTCGCGGTCGTGCTGGCCAGCGAGCTCGGCCAAGAGCGGGCCGAGCTCGACGAGATCTACGAGCACCTCCAAGGCGTGACCGCGGCGATGCCCGCGTTCTCGCTGGCTCGTTGGCGCTTGGGCACGCTCGCGCTGTGGCTGGGTCTGGCGGCGCTGCTTCATCTTTCGATGCTCGCCTTCGTCGATCGCCACCACGACCATCGCCAAGCCGGGCTGCGAGCGGCGGCGCTGCTGCTTCCCCTGGTCGGCGGCGGGACCTTGCTCGGGCGCTCGATGCTGCTCGAGCGCGAGCTGGCGCTCCACCACGCGGGCGCCAGCGTCGAGGGCTTGCTGATGTGGATCGCCCTTTCGGGTGTGTGCGTGGCCGCGCTCCACTCGATGATCGCCCAGCGCTTCGATCGTGGCGTGGTCCGCAGCGCCCCGGCCACGGGCGCGTTCGCGTCGGGGACCTACTCGACCGCGGACATGGTCCGCTCGACCATCCAAAAGGCGGCCCTGCGCGATCCTTCGGCCAGCAGCGGGGCCTGGGCGCGGCCTCGGCGGCTCGATCTCGACGACTCGGGGCTGGTCAGGACGACCGAGTCCGAGTCCAGCGACAGCCAGCGGATCGTCGTCGACGAGGCCGAGCGTTTGCCTCCAGCACCGCGATCGTGACCCGGCCCCAGGCCTGTTCTACACTTCGCCGCAGTGCGACTTGGTCAGGAGGGCCCGTGATCTCGCGGGCGTGGAGCGTGGCCCTGGTCGGGTCGGGGGTCGGGCATCTGGCCTTGGCCCTGGCGCTCTCGATGATGCCCGACAACCAGGTCCGTCGCGCCGGCGGGCCGCGACGCGACGAGCTGTTCACGCCGGGCGCGGTGGTCGAGATCCAGACGACGGCGATCACGATGATGCCGACCCCACGCGAGCGACCGCGCGTGCCGAGCGAGCCCGCGACCGGCTCCGTCGACGAGCCCAAGTCCTCGCAGCCCTCGGCCGAAGGCAGCGACGCGCGCTCGAACAACCCGACGCCGACCAACGACAGCGAGTCGTCGCCGCCGAACGAGAACCCAGGCCTGCTCTCGGGCGCGCGCGACAAGACCAGCGGCGCGGTCGTGACCGGCCCAGGCAAGGTCTTCGTCGATCCTTCCACGCTCGGTGGCTCGCGCGGAGCCTTTCACGACTCGGTCCAAGATCCCGGCATCGGGGCGGGCGAGGTGCAAGGGCCCGAGCCCGCGCCCGCCAGCGATCTCGCGTTCACCCGCGAAAAGGGCAAGCTGATCTACCGCGATCCCGGCAACCGCTTCGTCGCGACCTTGCGCAGCGACGGCCGCGTCGACTTCAAGAACAAGTCGGGCAAGATCAGCTGGACCGACAACGCGATCGGCGATCCCGACGCGCTCTTGCGCATGGCCGCGGGCGAGGACCCCTACGCGCGGGCCAAGGCCAAGCTGCTCAAGGCGACCTTCGACATGCGCCTGGGCATGGCGGTGACCTTTCAAAAAAACCAGCTCGACAAGCGACTCGAGCGGCTCGACGGCGAGCTGACCAAGATCTGGACCGACGAGCGGCGCGACCTCGCGGCCCGCAAAGAGCTGATCTTCCAGCGCTGGGACGAGTGCGACGAGCCTGGTGAGAGCGACGAGAGCGACGGCTCGGTCGAGCTGCCCGGCTTCGGCAAGGTCGAGGACTCCGACCTCGACCAGGCCCGCCACGACGCGGCCCTCGACGCGCGCAAACGGATCGAGAAGTTCGTCCGCAAGCAGGCCCCCGCCGGCAGCCCCGAAGCGTTCAGCGCGAGCGAGCTGGCCGACATGAACAAGCGGCGGTCCAGCAAGCAGAAGTTCGATCCCTACCCCTGACCCGGCCTGACCCGACCGCCCCAGACCGCGTGAGTGGCCTCGCTTGACGCCCCGAGGGCGACCGGTTACCACTTCGTCCCCTCGCCCAGGTAGCTCAGTCGGTAGAGCAGGGGACTGAAAATCCCCGTGTCGGCGGTTCGATTCCGTCCTTGGGCACAGAAGGCCACCCCCGCGGGTGGCCTTCGACCTTTCGAAGATCCTCAGCCCGCGGCTCAGGTCGACCCTCAGGTCTTGGCCAGAGTCAGCGCGCTCTCGTCGATCTTCTCGAAGCAGTAGCGAACGTAGCTCTGGTACTGCGCGAGCGAGCGGCCCGACCAGATGATGCAGCCCATGGTCTCGGCCAGGCGCATGCCGGCGTCGGCCGGGTGCTCGTTGGCGCCGGGCGTGGTGACCAGGATCGGATCGAAGGTGCCGCGCTCGGCGTAGCGCTGGCGAGCGAAGCGGAAGGCCTCGGCCTTGGCCCGACGCGTGGCGCTGGGCGTGAAGTAGAGCTGGGCGAGGTTGAGCAGGTTGAAGAGCGAGAGGTGCGGGCTGCCGTGCTCGATCAGCGCGACGCCGACGAGGCGGCCCTGCTCGCGGATCGCGAAGGCCTCGCGCCCGCGCGCGACCGCCTGGATCTCGTACTCGGGGTGGAGGTAGGGCGAGTCGAGCTTCTCGGCGTCGAGGTCGAAGGCGGCCCGGGCGAGCGGCGGCATCTGAGCGCGGACGAGCTCGGCCAGCTCGACCAGCTCGTCGGGTCGGGCCCGCTGGATCTCGACCCCGCTCGCCTCGTCGGCTTCGTCGGCTTCGACGGCGACCAGCGCGAGCGCGGGCGTTTGCAGCTCGATCGGCTCGTAGCGATCGAAGGGCACGATCGCGACCTCGCTGGGGTCGGCCAGCCAATCGACGAAGGACTCGAAGAAGAGCTGATGCCAGCGCTTGCTGCGATCGTAGTAGCCGAGCAAGTAGACGTCCTGGCCGTCGATGCTGCCCGGCGCGCTGGCGAAGTGGCTGTAGAGCGAGATCCGACAGTCGAAGCTCTCGGGGTGGCCCTTGAGGGTCGCGAGCTGATGGCCGAGCCAGGTCCGCGAGTAGGCCCGCGTGACCGAGACATGCCCGAGCAGCGCGCCGTCGTCGGCCCGATAGATCGTGTCGACCGAGAGATCGCCGGCGAAGTCGGGGCAGCACCAGGCGTCGGTCGGCTCGGCGTTGTCGGTGTCGCGCAGATCGAGGTAGTGCGAGGCCCGAAACAACTCGATCACCCGCTCGGCGTCGAGCTCACCGCGGTCGCGCAGCTTGGGGAAGCGGATCAGGCGATGGATCCGAACCAGCTCCGGCCGCTCCTGCGCGGACACGTAGACGTTGAGCCGGATGTAGCCCATCGGCGAGAAGCCCTGGAACGCGACCGTGCAGGGCACCTCGCTGGTGAAGTCGGCCTCGTGGAATTCGATGCTCGCCAAGTGGATGCCGAGGTCGACGTCGTCGTCGTCGAAGCCCTCGACCAGCAGCTGATCGACCGAGAAACCCCAGATCCGGGTCCGCTGCAGCGTGCCCTCGTAGCGGATCTTCAAGGTCGCCCGACCCTGGGGGAGGTCGACGATCTGGGTGCCGGCGCTGAAGAGCCGGGTCGGTCGAAGCACCCGCAGCGCGCCGTGGTCGAGCGCGACCGCCGAGCCATCGAGCGCGAACACGGTGTCGCCGAAGTGCAGCTCGAGCGCGTCGATCTCGAGCATCTCGGGGGCGTCGCAGCGGGTCACGAAGTCGAGCCCGAACAGGTAGTGGTCGGCCCGCTCGCGCCGAACCGGGCGGACTTCGAAGCTGCCCGACTTGGTCCGCAACATGCCGGACTTGGCCCGATGCAGGACCTGAACGACGCCGTCGAAGTGCTCGCCATCGACGACCTCCATGGCATCGGCGAGCCATGGATTCGCCGAAGTCAAAGCGATCGTGGAGGCGTGATCGAGCATCGAATACCCGCGAACTCGATCCAAGGTACACCAAGCGAAGCGCGCTGGCGTGTGGCGTTTCGGACCAAAATGCATGGTCACCGGGCCTCAGTCGGCGCATGTGCGAGCGTGTATGGATCGGCCGCTCGAACATCTGCGGCTACCATCGCGCCGGCATGTTCGTCACCTATCGCGGTTCCGTGCTCGGCCTGCTCTCGTGGCAATGGCGAGCGGTGCTCCTGTACATGATCGCCGCGACGGTGGTGGTCGTCGCCGAGCACTTCTTCGACATCTCGGCCTTCTTGCTGCCCACTGCGCCCGTCGTGGTGGTCGGTGGAGCGATCGGCATCTTCGTCAGCTTCCGAACCAACTCGGCCTACGATCGCTGGTGGGAGGCTCGCAAGCTGTGGGGCCAGCTGGTCAACAGCTCGCGCCACTTCGCCAGCCAGGTGCTGGTCTATCTGCCCCGCGAGGCCGAGGGCGCGAGCGCGAGCGCGATTCAGCGCGAGCTGATCCGCCGGCAGGTGGCGTACGTGCACGCCCTGCGGGTGGTGCTGCGCCAGCAAGATCTCCGCACCGACGCCGAGTTCAACGCGATGCTGCCCGACGAGCTCGCGGCGATCGTCGCCGAGTCGAGCCCGACCCACGCGCTGCTCCACCGTCAGTTCGAGCGGCTCGCGGCCGAGCACGCGGCGGGTCGACTCGGCGATCTGCCGATGCAGTCGCTCGACGACACCCTGCGCGCGCTGATCGATCTCCAAGGCGGCTGCGAGCGGATCAAGAAGACCCCCTTCCCGCGCGGCTACGAGTTCATCGCGAGTCGGCTGACCGAGGCCTTCGGCATGCTGCTGCCGCTCGGCCTCGTCGGCGGCATGGACAACGACTGGGTTGCGATCCCGCTGACGACCTTGGTCTGCCTCGCGTTCACGCTGATCAGCGAGACCGGCCGCGTGCTCGAGGATCCCTTCACGATGTTCTGGCCGGCGCTCCCGCTCTCGGCCCTGTCGACGACGATCGAGACCAACCTGCGCCAGCGGCTCGGCGAGACCGACCTGCCGGCCGCGCCGGTGCCCAACGAGCGCGGGATCCTGATGTAGTCGCTCAGGGGATCGGCGGGACGTCGTAGATCGGCTTGACGTCCGCGCCGCCGGTATACGCATAGGAGCCGGCCGGGCCGTAGCCGTAGACGGTCAGGCCGAACTTGCTGTCGCTCTCGATCAGGTGCGCGCCCTCTTCGATCGGGCAGGTGATCGCCCAATACTCGAGGTTGTCGATCGACCCGACCGGACGCTCGTCGCACTCGAGCGGCAGCGGGCCGCCGTCGAGCTGGAAGTTGCCCATCGAGCCGCCGTCGCCTCCGCCGCCGTAGGGGGTCGTGAGCACGAAGTAGTTGTAGGTCCAGGTTGGCGGGGTCAAGAACACGTAGCGATCGCGGAACTGATCGATCGGCGGGAAGTAGGTCAGCGAGGGATCGCCGATGAACGCGATCGTATAGGCCTGGCTGACCAGGATCTGCGCGAGCATGATCGGGGTCGTCGACTCCACGATGATGTCTTCTTGCGCCCAGGCCTCGAACATCTCGCCCGGCTGGATCGTGAAGCTGTCGAAGGGCGGGGCCAAGCTGGTCGTCACGGTCGCGGGCTCGGCCACGGCCATGAAGCGCAGGATGTCGGGCTCGACCCAGACGCCATCGCTGCGCTCGGGGCTGTGCGCGACCACGAAGCGACTGCCGAGCGAGCTGGCCGGGAACACCTGCTCTTCGATGTGATCGGTGCAGCACAGGTCGTCCATCTGCGGGTCCCAACCGGGCGGCTTCGGGAAGTCGTCACCGACGTAAGAAGGCGCGATCGCCCGCTCGCCGGTCGAGAACACCGCGACCGGCTTGCTCGACTCGACGATGGTCCCGGTCATGTCGCCAGGGATCCCGTCGCTGGCGATGTTGATCACCTCCCATTGGTTGATGGTGACGTTGATCTCCTTGTCGACGTTGCCCGTGGGGATCGACTGCATGTCCGACAAGGTCTTGGTCCCGGGTCGGATCTTCAAGGTCGTGCCGTCCGAGACGCCGAGGATCGCGACCGACGAGTGATCGGGGATCCCGGCGATCGGGATCAGATCGATCGGGTTGGCGGTCGAGTAGCCGATCACCCGATGCACGGTGCCGAGGCCCGAGGCCGGCAAGAGCAGCGAGGCGTCGTTCGAGAACGCGTTGGTGAAGGTGTTGAATTGATAGACGACGATCGGCGCGGTCGAGCGGATCCGAAACCCGTTGTTGGTCTTGGCCGTGCCGGTCGGACCGGGCGGCTCCATCGTCGCGGGCGTCCAGCCGGTGATCTCGGCCCGCGGCAGCTGAATGGTCTTGAGCAGGCCGGGCGGGACCGTGGTCTGCTCGAGCGTGACGAGGTTGTCGGGCTGGCCGAGCGCCGCGATGTTGCGCTCGATGATCACGTCGGCCGGCGTCTGCCCGGCGTTGGCCAGCACGACCCCCCAGGGCTCCTTCGAAGCGTCGTCGAGCCCGCGGGTGTTGGGTAGATCGGCGGCCCAGAACTCGCAGCCGATGTTGGAGGGCGTGTCGTCGGCGACCTGGCAGGCGTCGGCACACACGCCGTTGCTGCACACCTGGCCGGCCTCGGAGTCGCACTCTTCGACCAGCTCGCCGGGCTGGCCCGCGTCGGTGCAGGTGAAGATCGCGTTGCCCTGGCAGGTGTTCACGCCCGGGAAGCAGGGCAGGCAGCCCTGGCCGGTCACGCAGACCTCGTCGAAGAGCACGCAATCGACCGGCTCGCCCGAACAGGGCGTGTAGACGGTGCCCTCGCAGCTGCCACAGGCCTCGCCGGTCTCGCTGGTCGACCCGCCCGAGTCGCTGACGACCTCGTCGTTGCCCCCGCCGGTCACGTCGGCGCCGGTGCTGTAGATCCCGCCGCCATCGTTGCCCCCACAGGCAGCCACGAGCATGCAGGTCAAGGCGAGGGAACCAGAGCGTCGATCGAAGGCCATGCGCCCTTCTATCACGCGAGCCCGAGACGCTTCTATCACGCTGTTTTCGCAGCGGGCCGAACCGAGTTTGGCACTGCCGCGGGCCGACTCAACGCAGCGACGCACGCAGCAGCGGCAGCGCCCGCTCGCCGCCCATGACCGTGATCAGCGTGGTCAGCTTGGGCCCCTTGGGTCGATCGATCAAAAGATCGTAGACGACCGGAAAGAACTCGACCGCGCCGAGCTCGAGCCCCTCGAACAAGGACTTGAGGTGGGGCACGAGCGCGTCCTCGCCGATCTGCGGGTTCGCGGCCAACACGTCGACCAAGCGGCCCAACGCGCTCGCCTGCGCCGGCTCGAGCTCGCGGACCACCGGCGTGGTCCGGATCCGATAGCGGAAGTCGTCCGGGGCGAAGTCCTCGATCCAATTCCACACGCAGCGCGCTCGCTGATCGAAGCGCAGGCGCTCTTCGTCGCTGCGCAGCTCGCCGCTGCGCTCGTAGTGGGCGCGCGTGCGCTCGAGGTCGCCGTCGTAGATCTGCAGGATCATCGAGAGCGGCCGGAAGCTCGGCTGGAAGGCCGGGGTCGTGCCCGGGAGGATCCGCTGGCCCTCGGGATCGGCGAGATCGAGCGTGCGCCGAGCGACCTGCCGCTTCTTGTCGTTCTTGCCCCCGTCCTCGGCCTGGTGCGCGAGGCCGACCGCGCGGTCGTAGTCCTCGTAGATCTTGAGCACGTCGAGGTCGAAGCTGATCGCGAACTCGGTGTTGGGCCGGTACGAGGCGAAGAGCCAGCGCAGCAGCTTGGGCTCGTAGACGCGCAGGCAGTCGGCGACCGTCACGACCTCGCCGCTCGAGCTCGAGATCTTGCCGCCCATGCCCTTGATCGACACGAAGTCGTAGGCGACGTACTGCGGCGCCCAGCCGCCGTAGACCTGCGCGACGATCTGCTTGGCGGTGTCGTAGCTGCCGCCGTCGCTGCTGTGGTCCTTGCCGCCGGGCTCGAACATGACCTGCTCGTGCGCCCAGCGCATCGGCCAATCGATCCGCCAGGGCAGCTTGATGTCGCCGCCCTCGCGCAGATCGACGCTGCCCTCGCGGCCGGTCGACTCGACCTTGTAATGGACCGTCCACTCGCCGTCCCAGCTGAACTCGAGATCGTCGCGGCCGGTCTCGGGGTCGAAGCCGGCCAGCGGCAGCCAGTCGGCGGGCAGCGGCTCACGCCGAAATTGGTCGAGGATCGCCTTGATGGTCGCGCGCTGCTCGAGCGCGCGGCGAATGCCCTGGGCGTAGTAGCCGGCCCGATAGCGGGTCGACTGGCGGATGAACTCGCAGGCGATCCCGAGCGGCGCGATGCTCTGCTCGAGCGCGGCGATGTTGTGGCTCGCGTAGCTGTCGTGGTCGCCGTGGGGATCGGGCACGTCGGCGATGCTGCGGCGCAGGTTGGCGGTCAGCATGTCCTGCTGCGGCATGCCCTTGGGCACCTTGCGGAACACGTCGAAGTCGTCCCACGAATAGATGAAGCGGACCTGCTTGCCCGCGTCGCGCAGCGCCCGAGCGACCAGGTCGACCGTGATGATCTCGCGGAAGTTGCCGACGTGAACGACCCCCGAGGGGGTGATCCCGGCCGCGACCGTGATGACCTCGGCGTCGGGGTGTGCGGCGATCGTCCGGGTCGCGGCGTGATCGGCCCAGTGCGACAAATAGGGATCCGGCATGCCCATGGGCTGCGGAGCATGCTCGACACGGCGGGGGCTGTCGAGGTCGGCGAGATTGTGCAGACTCGCGGCGATGGCCCGATCCGGCAAGAAGCGCACCGTGGACACGAGTTCGACGGGCGTGGTCCGCTTGAGCAAGCCGCTCGAGCGCTCGATCGGTCAGGGCCACCCATGGATCTACCGCGACGCGCTCGCGGGCACGCTGCCCGAGCCGGGCCGCGTGGTCACGGTGCTCGATCGCCAAGGTCGCTTCCTCGCCCGCGGCTTGGCCGAGGCCGGGCCGATCGGCGTCCGCGTGTTCACGACCCGCGACGAGCCG
>JAMHUH010000719.1:0-2838 GCA_035904925.1 Nannocystaceae bacterium | reverse complement strand
CGATCGCGAGCACGGTCAGCGCGATGCATGCCTACGCGCGCAGCTTCTCGCTGCTCGAGGTCGGCCCCGGCGATCGCGTGCTCGATCTGGGCGCGGGCAGTGGCTACGGCGCGGCGCTGCTGCGCATGTTGGTCGGCGAAGCCGGCCAGGTGGTCGCGATCGAGCTCGATCCCGCCTTGGTCGAGATCGGCCGCCGCGAGGCTGGCGAGGTCGAGTGGCGCTGCGCCGACGCGCTCGACTTCGCGACCTGGGCCTTCGACCCGCGCACGATCACCAAGGTCAGCGTCGGCTTCGCGCTCGACGAGCTGCCCGAGGGCTGGCTGAGCGCCTTCGCCGAGGGCACGCGGATCGTCGCCCCGCTCCGCGACCAGCCCACGGGCGAGCTTCGCCTCACACGCATCGTCCACGCCGGCGATCACTTCACGATCGAGCCGCTCGAGCCGGTCCACTACGTCGCCGCGCGACGACCCGATCGGCCCGCAGCTCGCCCGCACCCACGAGAGGTTCGGCTGCCGGTGCTTCGCTGAGCGATACTCCGGCCATGTCCGGCACTCGCCTGCTCTGCACGCTCGCGCTCTCGACCCTCGCCTGCTCCAACCCCAGCCGCCCCGCCGACTCCAAGCAGGTCGATCCGAGCCCGGGCAAGACCCGCTCGGCCGAGACCAAGTTGCTGAAGGTCTCCGGCTTCTCCACGCCCGAGTCGGTGCTCTGGGACCCGCAGGCCGACGTCTACTTGGTCAGCAACATCTCGGGCGCGCCGACCGAGCGCGACGACGACGGCTTCATCAGCAAGCTCGAGCCCGACGGAACCATCGAGACCCTGCGCTGGATCGACGGCAAGCGCGACGACGTCGAGCTCAGCGCACCGAAGGGCTCGTGCTTGGTCGGCGAGCTCTTGCTGGTCGCCGACATCGATCATGTCCGCCGCTTCGATCGCAACACTGGCGCGCCCAAGGGCTCGATCGCGATCCCCGACGCACAGTTTCTCAACGACCTCGCCTGCGATCGCAGCGGCGCGTGGGTCAGCGACTTCATGACCGGCAAGATCCACCGGATCCCCGACGCGCTGGCCGACGCCTCGACCGTCGAGCTCGAGGCCAAGGGCGTCAACGGGCTCGCGATCGACGACCAAGGCTGGCTCTGGGCGGTCGCCGACGGTCACTTGTTCCGCGTCGCCGACGGCGTCGCGATCGACGATCAAGCGCTGCCCGCCACCGGCCTCGACGGGGTCGTCGTGCTGCCCACCGGCGCGCTGCTGGTGTCGAGCTGGGAGGCCCGCGCGGTCTTCCAAGGCCGGCCCGGCGAGACCTTCGAGCCGCTCTTCAGCGAGCTGAACTCGCCCGCCGACATCGGCTACGACGCCGAGCGCAAGTGCCTGTTGATCCCGAGCTTCGAGGACAACGTGGTGATCATCCGCGAGCTGCCCTGAGCCCGCGAAGATCGAGCGAGCTCAGCCAAGCCGCGTGCGTGGCTCGGGTCTCGGCGTCGGCCGAGCGCAGCCGCTGCTCGAGCTCGGCCAAGGCCCAGCGCTCGACGGCCACGTATTCGACCAGCGCGCTGCTGCGAACCAGCGCCTCGTGGGCGGCGAGCATCGCCACGCGGCTCGGATGCAGCTGGTTCCACGCCGCCGGTGCGCCGACCAAGATTCGCCGCGGCAGCGCGCGGCCGTGCTCGCCCAGCGCGAAGACCAGCTCGATCGCCACCGCTTCGAGCTCGGGCACGTGGATCGCCAGCGGCTCGAGCCAGGTCCGCACGCTCGCGCAGGCCAGCGACAGCGCGCCCTCGAGCTCGGCCAAGATTGGGATGTAGCCCTCGAGCAGCGAAGACAAGCTCGCGTGCACGAGCTCGCCGGCGGAGCATTCGCGGAGTCGCTCGAGCAGCGCGAAGTCGCGGACATCCGCCGCCACGAGCTCGGCCAGCGAGCGGGTCGTCGTCGCTCGAAAGCCGTCGAGATCCGCATGCAGCTCGCACAGGCCATGCAAAACCTCGAGCTCGGGATCCGCGGCCCACAGGCGCGCGAGCAAGCCCGCGTCGTGCTCGAGGGTCTGCTGATCCGCGTCGCTGGTGCGCCGCCGCAGCCAGGCCGCATAGCGAGGATCGCCGAGGTTGCCCGGCCCGGCGATCGGGACATGGGCGAGAAAATGCGTGACCAGCTGGGTGAAGCCGTCGGCGCTGCGGACCTGCACGAGCTCAGTCGTTCGACATCACGTTGAGGCAGGGCTTGGGCGGCGCCTTCTTCAAGCAAGGCTTCGGCGGCGCCTTCTTCAAGCAAGGCTCGGGCGGCGGCGCGACCTTGAGGCAAGGCTGCGGCGGCGCACCGGTCTCACCGCCCGAGTCCGAGCCACCGCTGGTCTCGCCGCTCGTCGTCTCGCCGCTCGTCGTCTCGCCGCTCGTCGTGTCACCGCTCGTCGTCCCGCCGCTCGTCGTCTCGGCCTGCGCCGGCTCGTCGTTAGGACTGTCGGACGCCGGTATGACGCTGAGGCAAGGTTCGGGCGAGGCCTCGGGCCGAGCACACGCGGTCGTCAAACCACTCAGCGCGATCGCGATGAAGTGCTGACGTCGAGCCAAGATCGCGGCGCGGTCAGGATCTTCGGTGCGAGGCGTGTCGTCGTCGTCTTGGCTCATGGCAACCCGGCTTCGGCTACGATAACACCGCTTCCTCGCCGCCTGGGAACGAAGCGCGAGAGCCCCTCCAAGGCCGCCTCCCCAGCCTGATCCCCAGCGCCGCCGCGGGCTCGAGCGTCGGCGGGGCCGCGGCCCCAAACGCGCAGACGCTCGGCTTCGAGCAAGACGTGACAGTCTGCTGCGACCTCGAGAGACCGTGATCGATCCACGAGT
>JAMHUH010000718.1:0-4196 GCA_035904925.1 Nannocystaceae bacterium | reverse complement strand
CTCGGCGCGATCGTTCTCGCCGAAGACCGCGACGTCGACCTCGACCAGGATCGCGACGTCGCTGGCGCTGACCGAGCTCGCCGGACCGGACTCGCCGATCAAGGTCTGCACGCCCTCGCTGTCGACGGCGACCACGTAGCGCGTGGTCCCGTTGAGCTCGACGACCGAGCCGCTCTTGACCTGGCGCATCCGGGCGGTGCTGGTCGTGCTGTCGACGTAGACCAAGTTGCCGCTGCGCCGCGGCTTGGTCGTGATCAGCACGTTGCCGGCCTTGCCCGGCCAGCGCGCGCGCCAGTACGCGGTCGAGGTGCCGACGCCCAAGAGCAGACCCGCGACCCCGTCCCACGCGGTGGCGCTGCGGGCCACGAAGACCCGCGCGATGTAGACCCGCTGGCCGCCGTTGTCGAAGAAGGCTCGGACGGCGTGGCCGACGTAGGCGAGGTGATCCTCGGCGCTCGCCTCCGAGCTGCCGACCTGGATCGAGTCGAGCCCACCGAAGACGCGTTCGAATTCGGTCCAGCTCGTGATCAGGCGCGGCTCGCATTGGCTGGGCCCCAGCGCGCTACCGTGGTTGTAGAAGACAGGTCCCGTCCGGGTCATCCCGGCGAAACCAGTGGTGCTGGTCGGCACGCCTTCGATCGACTTCGAGCGGAAGCTGACCTCCTCGACGTATACGCCAGGTGACAAATACTCGGGCATCGCGAAACTCCTGCGGTTGGCTCGGTTCGGGCCGGTCGGCCGGAAAGACTGAGAAGTGGGACGAGAGAAACGATTGGGGAGAAGAAGGAAGAACTAAAAGGCGAGGCTGACCTGGTCGCTGACCGTGCGGCCGAGCTCGAGGGTCACCCTGCCGATGCCGATCGCCATCCAGTCGTCGGGCGGATCGGCCCGGCCCTCGGCGACCGGATCGTCGTCGCCGGGCGCGGCCAAGGTCTCGACCAGGAGGTCGCCGAGTGGATCGCCGTCGAGCGCCGGGCTTGGACTAATTGGCGCGAAGGCTTCGATGTCGAGTTCGAACTCACCGTCGAGCTCGGCCTGGGCCAGCGTCGCGGGCCCGAGCACCAACAAGAACTCGCCGCGATCGTCGGCTCGGGCTCGCATCACGACCTCGGCCTCGCCGGGCCGACGGGCGAAGAGCCAGGCCCAGCGGACCGGAGCGCCGCCCTGCTGCACGCGCGAGCGCAAGGCCGTCGCCCCGCCGACGAGGTCCCACGCGACCCCCGGAAACACGACCGGACGGCGAATTCGGCCCGCCGTGGCGACCACGTCGCTGGGCGGGAGCGGGATGGCGAGGCGTCGCGGGACCCAGATTCGCCGCCGATCGTACATGCGGACCTGCACGGCCGCGCCGAGATCGTCGCGCCAGATCATCGAGTGTCGGCCCGAGTCGTTGCGCGACATCGGGGCCCGATCGCGCCCCGCCGAGCGAGCGAAACCCTGCGAGTCCTCGCGCAGCCAAGCCGCGCCGGGCCGCTCGACATCGACATGAATCGCACGCGTCAGCCGGCTCCCGAGCACGGCGTCGCGCGGCTCGACGCCCAACGCCAGGCGGTTGCCGACCAAGGCCCAGGCACTCATTCGCCCGACTCCTCGGCCGGGTCGGCTGGATCGATCGGAGCCAGCAGCGGAGGATCGACCGAACCCACGCCAGGGCGCAGCCCCGCGTCGACCCGCCCAATCATGGGCGCCGGCCGAGCGGCCTGCTCCGAAATGCAGACCACCCGAGCGACGTAGGCGACGCTCAGCTTGAAGTCGACGGGTAGCGAATCGAAGGTCCGCATGACCTCTTCGGTGGTAATTTCGGCGACGCTGAGCTGAATGGCGTCGCCCGGTGCCCACGAGCCGCTCGGGTCGAGCAAGGGCCCGCTCAAGATCGGATGGACCTCGAGACATTGCATTGCCCGGCCCAGCAAGCGCAACTCATATTCGGCATTTTCGGCCCAAGGCGTCAGCAAAAAGTGCAGGTCGAGCGGGAGGTGGGCCCGACCTTCTTGGTGGCCGACCGCCGACCAGGGCGCCCGCATGGTCCGGTTGACGTCGACCCGGTAGAAGACACCGTCGGTGGGACCAGCAGCGCGTCGTTGTTCTGGTCGGTCTTGAAGTCTTCGGTGCGAATTAGCACCGCGTTGGTCGCCGTCCCCATCGGATGCGGATTTTGCTCGGCGAACCAATAGTTGAGCAACCGAACGATGCTTCGGCCGGTATAGGCGAGGCTATCGAAGTCGGCCATGCCCTCCATTCATTGCATCAATCCTCGAATCGAGCCGACGGGCCTCGATTGATCGAATGATGACATTCATGGGTCGCGTTCTCGTACACCCGCGACATTCTCGCTGTCAACGCGATCGCGCGTTCACGCTAACTTTGCCGACCCAGTTCTGCCGAACAATATTGATAGCTGAAATTCGGGTATCGAGAAACACGAGAGGCACGAAGGTCCACCCTTCGTGCCTCTTTCGCTACCCTTTCGCGACTACTTCCACTCGTAGAAGCCCTGCCCCGACTTCTTGCCCAGCTTCCCGGCCGCCACCATGTCGCGCAGCAGCTGGGGCGGCGAGAAGTGCTGGCCTTGCTCGAGCTTGCCGCTCAGGTACTCGGCGATGCTCAAGCGGACGTCGAGCCCGACCAGATCGGTCAGCTTCAGCGGGCCCATCGGGAACCCGTAGCCGAGCGTCATCGCCTTGTCGATGTCCTCGGCCGAGGCCACGCCCTGCTCGACCATGCGGATCGCCTCGAGCCCGATGACCAAGCCGAGTCGGCTGGTCGCGAAGCCGGGCGCGTCCTTGACCACGATCGGCTCCTTGCCGATCCGCGTTGCGAAGGCCCGCATCCGCTCGACCACCTCGGCGTCGGTCGAGGCCGCGACGACGATCTCGAGCAGCTTCATGATGTGGACCGGGTTGAAGAAGTGCAGACCGATCACGCGGCCGGGGTTGGGCAGGCCCAAGGCGATGTCGGCGATCGAGAGCGAGCTGGTGTTGGTGCCGAGCACCGCGTCGGCGCTCACGACCGCCGCGACCTTGGCGAAGAGCTCGCGCTTGAGCTCGAGCTTCTCGGGCACCGCCTCGATCACGAGGTCGGCCCCCTCGACCGCCTCGGCCAGCTCGCTGCTGCCCGAGAGCTGGGCCAGCGCCGCGTCGCGCGAGCTCGCCTCGACCTTCCCGCGCGCGACGCCGGCCTCGAGGTTGGCGCGGAGCTTGGCGAGGCCCGCTTCGACCTGCGCGGGCGCGACGTCGAAGAGCCGCGTACGACAGCCAGCCATCGCGCAGACCTGGGCGATCCCGTGGCCCATCGTTCCTGCACCTAGCACTGCAACATTGGCGATCCGGTCGGACATGCCCGCGATCTACACCAGGTCGCGCCGCGAGTGCGGCGCAGTCGGCGACTCGCTCGGGTGACCTTTCGATCGGTTTGCAGCGAGGCGGCCCCGCGTACGACAATCCCCGCGCGGCCAGGGAGGTCGCGAGGTCGATGCCTAGCCAGCCTAGTCAGATCGCCGTCACGCTGATCTGCGCCGCCGAGCACCAGGCCGCGCTCGCCGGCCTGATCCACCGGCTCGAGCTCGCTGGCATGCCGCCGCGCGTGCTCTTCGACGGTGTGCGCGAGCCCGAGCGCGTGCTCGAGACGCTCGCCGAGGTCGGTCCGCGCGGGCTCTTCGTGATCTGCGAAGGTAGCCAGGTCGACGAGCTCGGCTTTCGTCGGATCGAGGGTGTCATCCGCAAGCAGGGTGGCCGCTCGCATCGGCTGATCCGGCTCGACCTCTCGAGTCGATCGCCGATGGTCCTGGTCACTCGGATCGTCCGCGAGTGCGAGGCGCTGGCCGAGCTCGACGACCAACTCGCCAACCAACTCGCCAACCAGACCAAGCCCGAGCCAGCTCGACTCGCGCCGGTCGACGAGCAAGCCGGCATCTCCTTGCCCGCGATCCGACTCGAGCCTGGCGAGCAGCTCGACGGCGACACGCTGCGCATCGACCTGCCCGACTCGCCGAAGCTGGCCGAGCTGGCCCGCCGACGCAAGGCCCTGCGCGAGCGCGGCCACGGTCCCGCGCGCCTGCCTGGCAACGAGGTCGGGAGCAGCCGCGTCGACGGCCTGCTCGAGCACCCGCCGGGCGGCCTTGATCGCAAGGCCCTGGTCTTGTTGGTCGGCGCGGCGCTGCTGGCCGTGCTGATCGCGTTGATCGTCAGCGGCACGCT
>JAMHUH010000717.1:0-2016 GCA_035904925.1 Nannocystaceae bacterium | reverse complement strand
GGGAACTCGAGGGCCTGGATGCCCTGGCGCGGGTTGGCCTCGTCGAAGCTGCACTCGGGCGGCGGTTGCAGGCCGAGGTTGGGGGCAGGGTTCATGCCCAGCCCGCGCATGATCTCGATCAGCTTGGCGGTCAGCCGCGGCTCGTCGATCTGCTCGACCCCGTGCTTCGAGGTCTCGTAGCGCCAGAAGTCGAGGCCGCCGATCAGCACGGCGTCGTTGAGCAGGTCGATCATCGCGCCGGGGCCGTAGCCCATGAGCAGCTGGCTGCGCCGAATCTCGCCCTCGGGTCGGTAGGTGCGGGCGGATCGCGATCGGAATCCAGACCCGGCTTTCTTGTTACTGCGGGCCATGGTTATTCCTTCGCTCCGAGCTTGTAGCGGCGCCACACGTGCACGCTGGGTTCGACGTCGCGCATGGACATGGGCGCCACGAAGCGCCGTTCGTCGGCGCTGAGCATCTGCTGCGTCTCGGGGTCGGCGACCTGGACCTCGAGGGCGGTGCGCAGCAGCTGCCGGCCGCGGTCGCGGAAGCTGTCGAGCGGCGAGTAGTACATGTGCGCGGGCTTGGCCTTGCGCTCGTGGATCATGCCGAGCCAGCAGTTGATCAGGCTCTCGGCCCGATCGCTGACGGTGCGGGCGAAGGTGTCTCCGATCGCCTCCCCAGCCGCGCCGATCGCCGGCTGATTGGCGGCCTTGCGGCGAACGGCGTCGAGGATCTGCGCCGACACGGCCTGCAATCCGGTGGCGTTCATCGCCCCGCCCGACGCGGTCATGTCGACGTCGAAGAGCCGGGCGAGCGCGACGACCAGCGCCGCGAGCCCACGGTCGATCGCGGGCGCCGAGAAGGGCGTGACGCTGGTGGCTTCGACGTGCCGGTAGAAGCTCTCGTGGTAGGCGACGAAGTGCTCGTAGTGCGAGCGGTCGCGCGGTCGATAGATGTTGTAGGCGGTCACGACCAGCCCCGGCCACTTCGGCGAGCGACCGACGCGGCTGCTGGCTTGGATGTACTCGGCGGTGGTCTTGGGCTGGCCGGCGACGACCATGATGCCGAGCCGGGGGATGTCGACGCCGACCGAGATCATGCTCGAGGCCAGCAGCACGTCGAGGCCCTTGCCCTTGACGCGCGGGCTGGCGGCGCGGCCCTTGATCTCGGCGATGCCGGCCGTGCTCTCGCGGCTGGTGAGCTCGTCGGGCAGGCCGATCGTGCGGTTGGCGACCCAGCGGTGCGGGCCGACGGCATCGAGCGGCAAGCCGTCGACTTGCTTGAGCGCTCGCGTCGCGATGTCGTCCTCTACCAGGCGCCGCATGCCGCCGAGCTCGCGCAGCGAGTTGAAGTAGCCCGCGAGCGTGAAGTAGCCGTCGACGTCGTCGGCCGAGGCGTTGCCGACCTGTTCGGCCCACGCGGCCGAGCCGAGCACCGCGAGGTAGGTGCGCAGCAGGACCCGCTTCATCGCTCGCCCGCCCGCGGCCACGCCCACGTAGACGCGACCAGGCTCGCGGTGCAGGACCCGTGAGAACCAAGTCTCGAAGGGGTCGATGCCCTGGGGCGGGAAGAGGTTGGTCTCTCGCCGACCGTAGAGCGCTTGAATCTGTCGCTGGGCGCGGCGGACCGTGGCCGTGGCCGCGATGATCTTCGGGCGCACGAGCTTGCCCTCGACCTCGTGGGTGCAGAGCTCTTCGATCGCGGTCTCGAACAAGCCGACCATGGTCCCGAGCGGACCCGAGATCAGGTGCAGCTCGTCCTGCACGATCAGCTCGGGCGGCGGGAGCCCGGCGATCGGCTTGGCGGCCTTGGGGATGTTGCCCGAGGGGGTCGCGGGGCCGTAGTAGCCAAACTCGTCACGGTGCGTGGCGCGGCCGAAGAGCAGGCCCGTGTCGCCGCGCCAGGGCAGCATCGCGAACTTGTCCACGGTCGCGACCACGAAGCAGGGCAGCTCGCGGTAGATCTGCTCGTCGACGAACTGCAAGGGCAGCCCGGCGCGACTGTGGGGGTCCTTGGCGAACTCGCACCCCTCGC
>JAMHUH010000716.1:0-3369 GCA_035904925.1 Nannocystaceae bacterium | reverse complement strand
CCACGGGCGAGCCTTCGCCCACCACACGGCGCGCAGCTCGGGGAGAGCACCAGAGGCCAGGTCGCGAGCAAGCGAGCCCTGCTGCTGGGCTGCGTCGCGCTGCGAAGTCCAGCCCTCGATCACGCCCGCGACTTGCTCGGCGGTGAGGCCGAGCTCGCGCACGATCTGCTCGAGCGACCTCGACCACGAGTCGACCATCGCCAGTTGCCAGGTCGACTCGTGGTTGGCGACGAGCCGAGCGATCGAGTCGGGCAGACCACCACGCTCGATCAGCGATCCGGAGTGCGCGCGTGGATCTTCTTCCGGCTCTTTAGGCTCTATAGGCTCTGCAGGGGGGTCTGAGTTGTCTTGTTTGCGAACGTGGGTTGTCTTGTTTGCGAACGTGGGTTGGTCGGTTTGCGAACGTGTCGTGTCTCGTTTGCGAACGTGTCGTGTCTCGTTTGCGAACGTGTTAGGTTCGCTTTGCATACGTGATGGGAGGTACACAAACACACCTCGACCATCACCGCGAGTCGTGCGCTCGCGGGTGACAAGTCCAGCATCGACGGCCTCGGCGATCGCGGCCCGGGTAGCGGTGCGGCCGAGTCCGAGCGAGGTCATGAAGTCGGCTTCCACGATCTCGGTGGGCCTACAGGTCGAGCCCGAAAAACAGCGGTACTCGACACGGGCGAGGATCGCCCGCGCTGCGAGGCTCGCCTTGACGTCCCAGTACAGTTTCCCGAACTGATCGGCGCTCACCGGTAGAAGCTCCTGACTTCGGGCACGCTTCGTTCGGGGTCCACGGCGAAGATCGCAAGATGCTTCGGATCGTCGGTGGGCTCGGCCGGCGCTGCGAACTCGAAGGCTTGGCGGCCCTCGACGTCGAGCAGCCCGAACGCGATCAGCAGCTCGGCCATCGTCGCGCGTCGCATCCCTCGAATCCGCCACGCCCACGCCAGCGCGCCCCACAATGGATCGCCATGCCGCGAGGCCGTGAGCACGGCGAGCCGCTCAGCACCCGCCACGCCGCGCGACATGGCGAGGTCGAGCCCGATCGCCCAGCCGTCGGTCAGCGGCTCGGCCTGCTCGACCAGGTCGAGCGCGAAGGTCAGCGCCTGGCGATCGCTGGCAGGGCTCAAGGCGAGCGCCGCTGTGAGCAGCAAGAATTCCAGCGTCGGCGCGGGGATGTAGCGCTTCCACGTCTCGCTCACCTCGGCCGCGGGAGCCGACGCGGGCAGCAGCCGATCGCACAGCACCCGCGAGGCGCGGTAGAGCGAGGCCATCGTCTTCTCGATGACGTCGACCCGCGTCGAGTTGAGCGACTTCGCCTCGAGCATCCAACGGCCCCAGCCCTGGGCTTGCAGGCGTCGATGAAGCTCGCGCCCGGACTCGCCGCCCATCCTCGTCTTTTCGCCGGTGCACCTCGACCATAGATGCGCCTCGTCGTCGATGCCGGGGCCGATTCGCACTCGGTAGAGCAGTTCTGGATCGCTCGTGTCGACGTTGTTCGGGTGATAGCGGTCAAGCCCGAGCCTGGCCCTGGCCACCGCCTCGCACTCGCTCGGAAGCAGCGTGAAATCGCGGGCGTACAGGTACGCGGCCGGCCGAAGCCACCGCGCGCGAGAAGTCCCAGCCGCGTTAGCGACGTCTGGCACCAGCCCGGCGATCCGCTCGATCGCGCCTCGGGTCCAGTCGCCCGACCACGTCGACGCGGTCGGCTGCGCGTCGGCCAGCTCGCCCAGCGGTAGCCCTACCTGGTGCGCGATCATGCTGCCGCCGCCAGACCGGCCAGAGCCACGCCGAGCGCGTCGGCCTCGTGCTCGCCCACGCGGACCGACCAGCGCCGCATGGCCGCGCTGATCTGCTCGGCCTTGGTCGCGCGCCCGTGGCCGCTCAAGGCCACCTTGGTCTGCGTGTTGTTGCACTCGACCAACACGATCCCGCGCCGCACCACCACGAGCTCGGCCGTCGCCAGGAAGCCGTAGCCGAGACGCCGCGCCTGGGTCGACTGCTTCGCCACCGTCGGCGTCTCGATCGCCACGGCGCTGATCCAGCCGTCGAAGCGCTCGAGCAGCCCGAGCACGCTCGCTCGCAGGGCGATGTACCGCGAGGCGGGCGGGCCCTTGCCGAGCTGCCACTGCCCGCCATCGACCCGCGAGCCGGCCATGGTCAGCGCCGCCCAGCCGGACACGCTGCCGAGGTCGAGCCCGATCACCACCTGCTCGGGCCCGATCACGACTGGCCTTCCCCCGCGGACTGCTCGAGCGCCTGCTCGCGCAGCTCGATCTCCTCCTCGAGAGCCTCGAGCACCTGCTCGGCCTGGCCCGGGGTGAGCTCGGCCGGGGCCCGCACGCCTTCGACTTCGAGGCGCCGCAGAATCCCGACGAACACCGCTCCCTTGTTGAGGCCGAGCAGCGCCGCGAGCCGATCGACGCGGGTGTCGATCGCCTTCATCGTCTCGATGCTGATGCCGTCGACGATCTCCGCCTCGGCCTCGACGTCAAGAACCTCGCCGGTCGAGTAGTCGACCACGACGCGGCGCCCGTGCTCGATCTCGGTCTCGTCGGGCACACCCAGGCCGACCAGGTCGAGCACCGCCCGGCGCTTCGCCTTGGTCTGCGCCTTCATGATCGCGTTGGCAGCCGCGTCGGGCGTCAGCGGGACAAACGACCCGGTGCGGAAGCGCTTGCCGTTCTGGCCCGTCGCCCACTCTTCGGCCACGAGAGGCACGACGCCGGTCGCTTCATCGCAGCGCCCAGTCGCGCGGACTGTCGCGCGGGCGTGGGCCGAGACCATCGCGTGACCGGCCACCACGTTGATGTCGGTCGAGACCAGCACGCGGTCGATGCCGCGCTCGCGACATAGCGCGGACGTGCAGGCCTTGGTCGCGTACAGCACGAGCCGCGCGTCGGCTCCCTTGCCATCGCGGATCAGCTGGAACGGCTGCTCGATAGGGTCGACGCCGATGTGCTTGCAGATCGCCACGATCAGCGACGCGCGCTCGCGGGGCGCGAGCGGGCCGAGGTCGCCGTCGAGCAGGTACTGCGCGAGCGATTCCTCGCGGAGCCCATGCGAGGCCGCGACGGGGCCGAGGTCGGCTCGGACGGGTTGGATTGCAGTGCTTGTCATTTCCGTTGTCTCCTACCGCCGAAGGCCCGCCCCTTGCGAGGGCGAGCCTGGTAGTCGGGCTGACGGCGATGTCAGTAGCCGGAGCCGTAGCCGGAGCCGTAGCCGGAGCCGGAGCCGTAGCCGGAGCCGTCGCCGTCGCCGTCGCCGTAGCCGTCGCCGGAGCCGTAGCCGTCGCCGTCGCCGTCGCCGTCGCCGTAGCCGTAGCCGTCGCCGTAGACGTAGCCGGATCCCGCTGCTTCGGGGTCGATCAGGGCTAGAGCG
>JAMHUH010000715.1:0-4518 GCA_035904925.1 Nannocystaceae bacterium | reverse complement strand
GGAGGTCGAGTCGGTCGTGGCCTTGACGGTCGATACGGGACATGTGCTGCCGACTCAGACGTCGGCGACCCTCGCCGACGCGCTCGCCTCGCTCGACGAGGGCGTCGGTGGTGGCAACGTAGGCTGGCGCGCGAGCGCGGGCGTGGCGAGCGTGGTGATCGGCCCGGTGACCGTGGGCGATCGTCGCGGCCTCGTGCTGCGATTCACGCAGAAAGACTTCTACGAACTCGATGGTGCCGTGAAGGGTGGTGGGCTGCTGGAACTCATCGCAGCGTTGCACGAAACATGCGGGGCGCGCGAGGTGATGTGGGCGCGCGACGTCAGCGCGGAGCAGATTGCCTGTACCGCTCATCGTGATCACCCGTACCGCTCATCGTGATCACCTGCGGCGAAGTGATCGGAGCGAAGCGACGCTGGGGTTAGGCGGTTTACTCGGCCAGGTTGCTCTCCTGCTTGCGGCGTGACGGCCCCGCGAGCTTCACGCGGTGTGCGTTGCTGAGGATACGATCACAGATCGCGTCGGCGGTAGTGGGATCTCCCAACTGGTCGTGCCAGGTCTCCGTCGGGAACTGGCTGGTGATGATGGTCGAGCGCGAGCCGTAGCGGTCGTCCATGATCTCGTTGAGATCGCGACGCTCGCGAGGCCCGACGGGCGCGAGGCCCCAGTCATCGAGGATGAGCACGTCGGTCTTGGCGATCGTGGCGAGCAAGCGCGGGTAGCTGCCATCGGCGTGGGCGAGCGCGAGCTCGTCGAACAATCGCGACACGCGGCGGTACAGGACGCGATGTCCTTTGCGACACGCCTGCTGGCCGAGCGCGCAGGCGAGGTAGCTCTTCCCGACGCCGGTCGCCCCAGTGATCACGATGTTCTGGTGCAGCGTGATCCACTTGCACGTCGCGAGTTGGCGGACGAGCTTCTTGTCGAGCTTGCGCGTCGGCTCGTAGTCGATGTCTTCGATGCACGCGGTGGACAGTCGCAGCTTCGCGGCTCGCAAGCTGCGTTGCATCTTCTTGTTCTCGCGTTGCATCCACTCGGCGTCGACGAGAAGTCCGAGACGTTCATCGAAGCCGAGCTGCCCGGCGTCGGGGTCTTTCTGTTGTGCGAGCCAGGCCTCGGCCAGCCCTCGCATCCGCATCTGGATCAGCTTTTCGTAGGTGGGTTCATCGAGCATTTTTCTGTTCCTGTTCGTGCTTGCTTCAGTTGTAGTAGCCGCCGCCGCGAATGTTCTCGTGGACGACGGGTGTGGTGGTTTGCGTGGCGTCTCGGTCGACGCGATCGAGGCCGTTCTTGAGCACGCTCGCTACATGGCGATACGAGCGAGCGCGGACCGACAGCGAAATCCCGCACGCCGCCTCGAGTCGCGCGTCGCTGTACTCCTTGGCGAGCCGCAGGATCCCGAGGCACGAGCGGTAGCCCTGCTCGGGATGCGGGCGATCGCTGAGGATCACGGTGACGAGGCCCTCGGTGTTCGGCCCGATCTTGCTGGCCCAGTTGATCATCCGCGTCGGCGTCCACTCCATGTGCGCTTGGTGTGCCTTCGGCATGTGCTCGCGGATCGTGGTGCAGCTGCCCTTGTCGTAGCTGCGCGCGTGCGAGGCCACGCGACGACCCTTGGCGAAGACTTCGATCGTGAATGCCGTCGCGCGGGCTTCCACGTGCTTTGCTTCGGTGCGCAGCTCGTAGGGGACGGAGTAGAAGTGGCCATCGACCGCGACGTGGTAGTCGATGTGCACGGTGCACTGCGACCACTCGGCGTACTGGAAGCGACTCGCGAGCGGCAGCAGCTGCGGCTTGTCGAGCCGCTCGAACAGCTCGCGCCGACTCGCGCCGTAGGTGCGCATCTTCTTGTCGTTGAGGATCTCGAGCAGCTCGCCGAGACGCTCGTTGAGCTCGGTGATCGAGTAGAACGTCTCGTTGCGGATCACCGCCAGCAACCACCGCTCGGCCACCTGCACGCCGACCTCGGCCTTCGCCTTGTCCTTGGGTTTGTAGGCGCGCGCGGGGATCACCACGGCCCCGTAGTGGCGGGCCATTTCTTCATATGTCCGCTGGATCTTCGGCTCGTAGCGACAGGCCTTCGTCACCGCGCTCTTGAGGTTGTCGGGCACATACACGCGCGTCGACCCGCCGAAGTACTCGAGCGCGTTGGTGTGCGCTCGGATCCACTGCGGGCCCTGCTGGCTCGCGGTCGCCTCGGCGTAGGTGTAGCTCGACGCGCCGAGCACCGCGACGAACAGCTCGACCTCGATCACCTCGCCGGTCTTGGGGTCGACGATCTTCGGCCGCTGCCCGGCGAAGTCGACGAACATCTTCTCGCCGGCCTTGTGGATCTGACGCATCGACAAGCGCCGCCGCTTCAGCCAGTCGCGGTAGAGATCGCAAAAGCGCGTGTACTGGTAGCCGCCCGGGTTGGCCTCGAGGTACTCGTGATGAAGCAGCTGCAGCGTCACGCCCGGCCTGCTTCGCTCGGTGTGGATCCACGCGCAGTCTGGATGTGGCCGAGATGACTCGAGCTTGCGCTCGTAGAGCCGCTCCTCGAGCGCGACCTCGTCGATGTCGGCGACATGGTTCCACTCGAGCAGCCCCGCCTTGCTCGCGCGCGCCAACGTGCCGCCGACCATCCCCGCGCTGACGCCGAGACTCTGGGCGACCTCGCGGTGGCTGCGTCCGAGCACCCACTTGTGTCGAAGAATTTCTTTGGTCTTGCTCATGGTCAGTCGTTTCGTCGCCATCGGTCCTCGCCTCGTGTTCGAGGTAGGTCCGACGACCGGCTGACCCAGCGTCAAGTCTTTTCTCCGGCCCGAGTAGGCCGGCGCTCAGGCGATCACGATGCCCGATCCGAGTGATCACGATGCCCGATCTGGGTGATCACGATGGCCGATCCGAGTGATCACGATGCCCGATCTGGGTGATCACGATGCCGATCCGGGTGATCACGATGGATCGATCTGGGTGATCACGATGGCCCGGCGCACGCACCCAGCCGCCTTCGATGCGGCAGCCGACGATCTCGACGTCGCGCGAGCCGCTGCGCACACGAATGCCTCCGGGGGTCTGGTAGCGGCCGTCGGCATCGACAGCGACGTCGACGGTGCAGCGATGGACGCGGGCCGCGGTGGCGCCGAGCTCGAGCGGGCACGACAATCCTGGCACCAGCGCGGCGGTGAAGCGGCAATCGAAGACATCGAGGCCGGTCACGCCATAGACCGCGAGGCCAGAGTGGGGCGGCTCGAGCACTTCGGGCCCGGGCTTGTTGGGCTGCACGTTGCCCAGGGCGTGGAACTCGACGTTCTCGATCGTGATCCGGGCACAAGTGGCCGCGGCGACGCTGATCTTCGCTTCGATGCCGGCGGCCGAGAAGGCTTCGATGCGCAGGTCCTTGATGGTGATGCGCTCGCAATCGACGATCGACAGCACGGGCGTGTAGAACTCGAGCGCTTCGCTGCGGGGGATCTCGGGCCGCGGATTGGTCAGGATCGTTCGCGGGCCGCAGCCTTCGATCAAAATGTCGTCGATCCCGTCGAGCGAGGCGAGGCCCTCGTGGACGCCGGGCAAGACACAGATCTTGCCGCCGGTGTCGGCGAGCAGGTCGATGGCGTCTTGGAGGCTGCTGACCATGCCGTGGGATTCTTTGCCGTCGCCGACGGTGACTTGGCAGCAGCCGCCTTCGCAGAGGGTACGCAGGCGGGTGCGGGCGTCCTCGAGGGTGGGGACGCCGGCGGTCCAGGGAATCAAGGCGAGGGGGGCGACGTAGCGGTGTGGGCCGTGCGGGGGAACACCGGTGGCGTCGTCGAGGTCCCAGGGGACGAATTGGTCGGGCGTGGTCGGGCGGGCGGCGATGATCCAATGATCGCCGGGGATCCCGTGGGCGGTGAGGGTGACCGAGAGGCCGGTGTCGCCGAGCGGGAGCGCGGTGTCGAGGATGTAGTCGAGCTCGGCGTCGGCGGTGTCGGGGCCGCGATCCCAGACGCGCAAATAGAAGTATTGCTGATCGGCGTCGTCGTCGTCGGGGTTGTAGTGGACGCCGTGGGCGGTGAGCCAGTCGACCCAAGCGGTGGGGACGTCACCGTCGAGCACGAGCTGCTGGGTGGTCGGGTCGTAAGTGGTGGTGACCTTGAAGAGCTGGCCCTGAGCCTCGGCGACCTTCTCGACGTTGGGCAACTTGCTGCCCCAGCGGTGGACTTCGACGACCTGGCCGGCGCGCGGCATCGAGGCGAGGTCGGCGGGCAGGGTGAGGAAGGTGAGGGTGTCGAGAGCCTCGGGGTCGACCTTGACGCGATAGAGGGGCGAGGCGTTGTCGTAGCCCCAGGTCAGCTTGTTGCCAGGCCGCAGCTCGACGCGAATGGCTCGATTCTCGGCGCCGACGTAGCCCTCGACCTCGGGGCTGGTGCAGGGGTCTTCGGAGCTCTGGTTCTCGGGGACGACGCCGACGCGCAGGCGACCGTTGCTGGCCCATTCGTGGGTCGCGGGGTCGAATGTGCCGTTGCTGGATTCGAGGTTGGCGACGAGCTCGGCGA
>JAMHUH010000714.1:0-5889 GCA_035904925.1 Nannocystaceae bacterium | reverse complement strand
GGTCGGTCGAGCTGCAGGCTTATGTCCAGGCGTTTGGGGTGTGGGAGGGCAATGCCAGCGACGCGAACCTCGACCTCGCGGCCGCGGCTCTCGAGACGCTGATCGCTCGGATCGAGCCCTACACCAGCGTGATCGGACATCTCTTCGTCGATCGATCGCTGGTCGACGAGCCCGGCTACGGGATGCTCTTCGAGCTTCAGCGTGACGGTCGGACGCGACGCTGGTCGCGGAACACCATCGCCAGCTTCATCAACTTCGCGACCACGCAGGTGCCGGCTTTTCTCGCGCGCTGTCGGGAGGAGGGCGGCAGCGCCGAGCGGCGCAGCTTGCTGCGCGGCTATGTCGGCTTCCTGGGTCGCTCGGCCACCGCCCCGCGCGGCGATCAGGTCCTCTCGACCGGACCGACGCGTGTCAACGCGCCGCCCTTGCCAGCCCGCATGGCCAGCTCGCCGCGCCTCGATCCGCCCTTCTTCGACGCCATGGTCGGGACCACCCCGACCTTCGTCATGCAGGTCCAGTTCAGCGACATCTACGAGCATCTCTCCGACGCCTTTGGCGGCTGGTGGTACAGCTGGGAGGCGCTGCGGGTCGCCGACGCCGACATCACGCGGCTGGCCGAACCCAGCGGGGTCGAGGCGGTCGACACCGGCATGATGGCTCGGCTCGGGCTCGACTTGGGTCGTGACCTTCGCTGGGCGGACGAGGACCTGCGCCGAGTCAGCGGTAGCATCGGTCGCCTCGATCGCGTGCTCGGTCCGCCCGGGATCGGGGCCAGCACGCTGGTTGGGATCAACGCGATCATGGGGATGGTCGGGACCTTGTTTCGATCGGGGCTGCGCGCCCTCACGCGGCCGCAGCAAGAGTTCGACGTCCCGCTCGCGCAGCCCGGCCTCTACATGATTCGCTGCAACGTCGGGCCGCGGATCCCCGACAATCCTCGCTTTGCGACCTACATCCGGGCGCCGAGCGTCGCGTGGATGCCGGCCTACGCCCGCTCGGCCACACAGATGAACGCGAGTCGGCTCCGCGTCGACCGGGCCGCGACCGAGTCTGGCGAGGCGCGCGAGCGCGAGGTCAACCGGCTGTTGAATTCGCAGCTCTGCCTGGTCGATCCGGAGGGGCTCCGACGCGAGCGCGACGAGCTTCGGCTGAGCTTGCACGGCACCACGCTCGAGCAGTTCCAGCATCAACGCGCGCTCTTGATCCGACAGCGCGACGCGATCAGCAACCCGCGCGCGCCCAATCGCGTCGCCTTGCAGCGGAGCATCGACGAGATCGATCGGCTGATCGGAATGCAGCGGACGCGGGCGAGCATGCTCGGCGCGAGCTCGTTTCGACTCCCGGCCTCCTTCGCCTCGGACCTCGGCCAGGTCCAAGCCTTGACGATCGAGGTCGCTCGCAGCGCGGCCGCGCAGGCGCACTGGTACGGCGACTCGCCCGAGCGCTGGCGGGTCTCGGACATCACGACCTCGCGCAGCGGCCACGCCGAAGGCGTCGCGCGAGGCCGTCGCTCGACCAACCCCTTCCACGACGCGGTGCTCGACGGTCTCCAGAAGCTGCTCGAGAGTCAGAGCGGCTACGGCCGCGGGATGCTCTCCGTCTACCTGCCGGACTCGCCGCCGCGCGGTAACTCGGTCCCGGGCAGCGCGTCGGGTCGCACGGTGACGATCCGGATCGCGACCGACGAGACCGGCATCGCGCTGCAGGGGATCGAGAACCTGACCACGCTGATCTCGATCGCGGCGGTCGTGGCCGCGCCCTTCACCGGCGGGGCCTCGCTGACGATCCTGGTCCCGGTCGGGATCATCGGCGCCTTGCCCTCGGCCTATCGGCTGATCCATCGCGGCGCGATGGGGACCTTGCGCTTCGATCTCCAGACCGCGATGGAGGTGGTCGACATCGTCAGCGCGGCGGCGGGGCTCGGCGAGCTGGCGGCCGCGGGCCGAGCGACGTCCGCGGGCGTTCGCAGCGGCCTGCGCTGGGTGATGGTCGAGCGGACCTTGTGGATCACGGGCATCGGCCTCGACGGTCTCGGCATGATGTTGATGGGCGCTCAGCTGGTCGAACAGATCGCGGCGCTCCGCGATCTGCCGCCGGGTCTGCGCGCGGCTCGAACGATGGAGATCATCGGTGGCGCGCTCCAGCAGCTCGGGATTCAAGCCGGCGCCCACCTGGCCAGCCGCGCGCGGCTGCACGACACCCAGCAGCGCGTGCATTCGATGGCCGAAGAGAGCGCGCATCGGCGGGCCGCTCAGACGGCGACCCCCGACCCCGCGGCGACGCCCGCAGCTCCGACCCCACACCCACACGGCACGGACCCCGCGAGCAGGGCGACGCCGACCCCGACGACCCCGACGACCCCGACGACCGCACCACCGCGTCGGGGCACCACTCGCGCCAGCCAGGCGATGCTCGATCAGCTGCCGCCCACGCTGGTCCGCTCGACCGAGATCCTGATCGATCGCCGACTCCCTCCGGGCGAGGTTCGAGTCGAGTACACGGCCGCGGGCGGGCTCGTCGACCCCAACTCGATCCGCATCGTCGCAAGCCCGCATGCGCGCGCGATCGACATCCGCCTCCACGCGATGACGGTGACCATGCTGCGCCGCTACAGCGGCTTGCAAGGCCGAGTCCGGCGTGGGCTCGCGCGGCTCGGCGAGCTGCTGACCGGGCGACAGATGCAGGCAGGTTCGCCCGCGTGGGAGGCTCGGCTCGAGCTGCGCAAGCTCGATGGGATCGTCCGCCAGCGAATGCAGGAGCTGCGCTCGCTCGCGCCCGAGAGCCTTCAGGCGCGCTCGATCGAGGCCGACATCGCCCACCTCGAGGGCCAGATCCAGCGCGCCGAGCAGATCTTGTCGGGTGGCGTCGCCGATCCGCGCGCGCGTGGGTTCATCGCGATGGAAGGTCGCACGACCTTCGACACCAACCTGACCCTGGCCACCGCCGCGGGCTACCCGGCCAACCTCCCGCCGGGTCATCACTATCGCAACTACGGCAACGGCCACTTCGACATCGTCGTCGCGCCGGGCTTCCGACGTCGCGCCTGGATCGAGGAGCACGGCGGTCGACGTCACCTCGTCACGACCGAGCTGAGCGCGGTCGATCGCGCCAACTGGCGAGCCAGCCTCGATGGCTATGGCCCGCCGCCGCCGGGTCATCGTTGGGTCGAGGACGGGCCGGGTCGCTGGCAGTCCAACTTGCTGCCTGGCGCGACCCAGAGCCCAGTCCGGGTGGTTCACGACGCTCATGGTCGACCCCAGCGCGACGCCAACGGGTGGGTCACGCAAGCCAGCGGCGCCCGGACCTTCGCGGATCGCCAAGCGAGCGCGGGCTCGGGCTGGCCGACCCCTCGTCACACTGCGCTCGAGTCCGGCATGACGGCCGCGGGCGTGCCGAACGTCGCTGGCGAGCGCGGGATCATTCGGCAATGGAGCGAGGTCGTCACGCGCCTCGACACCGAAGCGAGCACCCACCTCGGCGACAACCTGCGCACGGGCGCCGAGGTGGCCCAGGCCGCGACCTCACGGCTTCGCGCGGGCTATGGCGAGACCGAGTACGGACACTTTCGCAGGGAGCTGCGCGCTGCCGAGGTCGAGGCCATCCTCGCGCCCGATCCGAGCGGCGCCGCGCGTCGGAGCCCGGCCGAGCAGCGCGCCAGCCTCGACAGCTTCATCGCCGCGCAGCCCGACAACGCCTCGTCGGGCGCCCTGCTGACCGCGTATCGACAAGCTCGACAGGCCGCGGGTGGCGTGCCCAACGTGGCCAACGAGTCGCTGCCCAACGGTCGGCTTCAACCCTTCACCGGCAGCCCGCCGACCAAGGTTGCCGACGGCGCGATGCAGGTGACCACGCCCGTCAGCGTCCCCGGGCGACGGCAACAGATCTCGGGGCGGATGTTGGTCGACGACAAGGTCGGGGGCTCCTTCGATCGCCCGCAGTGCACCGCCTACAGCCAGCACCTCGGCCACAACGGCGGGACCATGCACACCGTCGACGGCGGCAGCTGGGGCGGGCTCGTCTACTTCTTCGCCGACGTCGCGACCGCTCGGCAAGCGGTCAACTGGATGAACGCCAACAACATCCACGCCAACGTCCACGTCGCCTATCTCGGCGGGCCGCCGCCGACTCGGCCCGCGAGCGGCGGGGCTTCGGCTTCGGCTTCGGCTTCGACCGTCGGCCCAGGTCAGATAGGCTGGCTGCGTTGATGCAAGCCGGACCCGAATTTCTCAGCTTCCGCGCCGAGCTCGACGCCGCCAACCTGCGCGAGGCTGCGCTCGCCTTTCAAGCCGCGTTCGACCAAGCCGCGCTGCCGAAGATCCTTGGCTGGCGCGCGGCCTGGGCCTGGGGCGACGATCCCTACGAGCCCGGCTTGCCCAGCGATCCCGACGTCGTCTTGCCCGAGCGATCGGGCGGCGTCACCTACGAGCTGAGCGGCCAGCTCGACGAAGGCTCGAACGCCTCGCTCGCGCAAGACGAAGATGGAGCCCTCGTCGCGCGCTTCAGCTTCGGCACCGAGTCGCTCGACGAGTCGGAGATCGTCGCCCGGATCGACGCGCTGGCCGAGTCGTGCCGGAGCTTGGCTCGGGCCGGCCACCTGCGCGGCGCCGCGCTCGATCGCATGATCGGCGGCGAGCTCTTGCCGAGCCCACCGATCGCTGGGCTCGCGCACCTGCTGGTCTGCTCGGTCGCCGAGGTCGACGCGCAGTATCGCGATCCCTCGCGCTTTTGGGCCGCGTGGGACCAAGTCGAGGATCTGTCCGGCGGGCTCCGCCTGTGTGTCCGTGCCCGCGAGGCGCTCGCCAACCCCGACTTCCTCGCCGCGCTGCTCGGCCCGCACATGGCCCTGGCTCGCGAGGCCGAGCCCGGCGCGGCATGGTTCTCCGACCCGGGCTACGAGGTGCCCGGCGAGCGAGCCTTGCTCGACGCCGAGCCGACGAGCTTGCGCGAGGTCTTCTACGATCCCGGCGAGCGGCGGATCGAGTACGCGATCGTGGACTCGCGACCGATCCGCCTCGCCGACCTGCGCATGCTCTGGCGGGCGAGCCTCGACCACCGCTGCGCCGATGGTCGAGCGGTCGAGCGGACCTACGTGCGGGCGAGCGACGACGAGCAAGCGAGCCGCGAGGTTCGGCTGCTCGCGGGGCTCGGCGTCGATGTATGGGTGCCCGAGGGCGAGGGCTTCGTGCTCTACCAGCCGTGACGCCAGAGGCGAGCGCGATCAAAACTCGTCGGGGTCGCGATCCTTGCCCCGCTTGAAGGGCTTGAAGCCGGGCTCGAGCGTGCCACCGAGCCGCACGTAGGCGTCGCAGTAGTCGACCGGACGCATGCGCGAGCAGACGTCGGCGTAGATCGCCTTGGCTTCGTCCTCGAGCCCCTCGGCCTCGAGCTGCTTGGTCAGCGTGTCGCACGAGAGCTTCGAGCCGAGCCTGCATCCATTCTCGAGCCGGGCGCGCTGAACCTCGGCCTTGCCGAGCTGCTCGGCGACCCGCGCGGCGGCGAAGCAGTCGCGCTTGAAGTTCTGGTCGCAGCCCTTGCCGTAGGTCACCAGCGCCTTGTCGAGATCCTTGGCGATCCCGTCGCCCTGCTCGTAGAGCTTGCCGAGCATCTCGCACGCGTACCAACCCTTGGGACAGCCGAGATCGAGCAGCTCGACCACCACCTTCATGTCCGTCGTCACGCCCTTGCCTCGCTGGTTGCGCTCGGCCGCGACCTTGCAAGCGCCAAAGAAGCCAGCCCGACACGACTGCTCGTAGGCCAAGCTCGCTTTGCTGGCGTCGCTGGTCGGGAAGCTCTCGCAGGTCTTGGCCTCGGGCACGCCGAAGCCCGGCGGTCGCCCGTCCTCGCACTGCGAGAGCCAGCCCGCCATGACCGAGCAGGCGCTGCCGTTGC
>JAMHUH010000713.1:0-10729 GCA_035904925.1 Nannocystaceae bacterium | reverse complement strand
GCGTCGCCGAGCCCATCGAAGGCTGCGATTGTCCATAGCGGGCTCGCGTGCGAGGCGTGTTAGAACCCGCCGCGGATGGTCCAAGACGCACGCAACGCCCCCAAGCTCCCCGGTCGCTGGCCGCTGCTCGGCAACCTGCCGACCCTGCTGCGTCGCGACGCCGTCCTCTTGCTGCGCGAGGCCGAGCGGACGCTGGGTCCGGTGTTTTGGATCGACTCTGGTTTTGGCCAGATGAGCCTGATGGTCCTCGGCGAAGAGGGCTTCTCGGTCTTGCGCAACAAGAGCGCCGACTCCTCGCACCTGCGCGAGCTCGACCTCTTTCTCGGCGTCTCGATGCTCACCGTCGACGGCGACGATCATCGGCGCGTACGCGCGGCCAGCAGCCCGGCCTTCACCCCGGCGGGCCTGAGTCGGGCGCATGTCGGTGAGGTGATCGCCGAGACCGTCGCGCGCCGCGTGGACGCCTGGCGCGGGCGCGATCGCATCGACGTGGTGATCGACACGCGGGTCATCGCGCTCGAGGTCATCTTTCGGGTCATGGGCGTCGAGGTCAACGACCTGCCCGAGTGGTCACGCTGGTATGGCGAGTACACGCTCGGGGTCATCAACATCCCCATCGACCTGCCCGGCATGCCGCGCTGGCGAGCCAAGCGAGCGCGTCGCTGGCTCGAGCAGCGGCTCGCGGCGATCGTGGCCGACGCCCGAGCCCGGGGCGATCACGACAGCATGGTCGGCGTCATGGCCCACGGCCGCGACGAGAGCGGCGCGGGCATGTCCGAGCGCGAGCTGGTCGACAACTTGCTGATCCTCGGCTTCGCGGGCCACGAGACCACGGCCTCGACCATGGCCTGGGCGATGTTCCACTTGGCCAACTCCCCCGAACATTGGGACCGGCTCTGCGAAGAAGCCAAGGCCATGGACGAGGTCCCGACCGACTTCACCAGCCTCGCCGAGCGAGCGCCGCTGGCCGTCGGCATCTTCCGCGAGAGCCTGCGCCTCTACCCGCCCGTGGCCCAAGACTCGCGCTTCGCCAACGCGAGCTTCGACATCGCCGGCTACCGGGTCGAGCCGGGCACGATCGTGGCGACCAGCGTGCTGCTGCTCTCGCGCAGCGCCGAACACTACGACGAGCCCGACCGCTGGCAGCCCGAGCGCTGGCTCGATCGTGGACGCAAGCCGACGCCGATCGAGAACTGCCAGTTCGGCGGCGGGGCCCACTTTTGCCTCGGCTATCACATGGCGCTGCTCGAGGGCACCTCGTTCTTGGTCCACGCCGCGCGGACCTTGGCCGACGCCGGCGTGCGACCGCGGCTCCTGGGCGAGCTGCCCAAGCCGCGCTACGTGCCGCTCGTGCAGCCGCCTCGCAAGGCCCAGCTGGGCCTCGGCTGACAGGACGCAGCGCGAAGAAGTAGTCTGATCGTCGATGACGGTCGCGCGCGTGTCCCTGACCTTGGTTGGCTGCTTCGCCTCGCTCGCTTTGGTCGGCTGCGGAGGCGGCTCCTCCGACTCCACGAGCGGCAGCGAGAACGCCGACGAAGTCGACGGCTCGTCGAGCGAGGACACCTCCGGCGAGTCCTCGACGACCGCCACTGGCACCGAAACCGCCGACACCGACACGACCGACATGACCGACACCACCGGCGAGTCCTCGACCGCCGACACCACCGCCACAGACACCACCGACACCTCCGCCGAGTGCGGCGACGGCATCGTCGATGCCGGTGAAAGCTGCGACGACGGCAACCTCGTCGACGGCGACGGCTGCGACTCCAATTGCCAGGTCAGCAATGCGCTGTGCGGCAACGCCATGATCGATCCCGGCGAGACCTGCGATGACGGGAACGCCCAGCCCGACGATGGCTGCGGGCCGAGCTGCGTGACCGAGTGCGGCTTCTTGTGTCTGGAGCTGGGCCAGCCCTGCATCTCCGGCTTCAACGCGGTCCAGTGCGCGTCACCGGGCGCCCCCTTCGGTCAGCCGAGCCCCATCGCCAACACCTGCCAACTCGCGACCCTCTCGGTCGACGGCAGCTACATCGCGCTCAGTCCCGAGACGACCATCGACGGTCAGGCGCGCCACCTCGACGCGATGTACACCGACCCGAGCAACGCGGTGTTCGGGTTCGCTGGCGACACCCAGGACATCGCCGCGGGCAGCCAGCTCGTCGCGGTCGACGTCGAGACCAGCGAGCTGACTCCGGTCGGACCGAGCCTCGGTGTCTGGGTCATGGGCGCCGCGATGAACGACGAGGGCGAGCTGTGGGTCACCGTCTTCGACACCTACGAGCTCAACGCGAACACGCAGGTGAGCATCGCCCAGGTCGACCCGAGCTCGGGCGAGTTCATCGACGGGCCGACCCTGCTGACCGAGAACGGCGTGCCCGTCACGGTGTGGTCGATCCACGTCAGCGACGTGGCCTTCCGCTTCGACGGGGCCATGTTCATCTCGGCCAACGAGCCCGGCCCGCCGCCACCGGAGCCGCGCAGCCGCTACCTCGAGGTCGACCGCGCCACGGCGAGCGTGCTCTCGTCGGTCGAGGGTCCGACCGACATCTACGCGGCCGGCATCGTGTTCGTCGGCCAAGCGCAGCAGATCGTCGCCATGGACATTCGCGGCGAGGACGACATCTTCGTGCTCGATCTCGCGGCTCCGCCCACGCTCGACGCGACTCTGCTCTACCCCGATCCGATCCTGACCAACAGCGGGACCGCCGACCTCGCCGGCTGTTCGAAGCTCGATCCTCAGTGAGCCCCAACACCGTCGCCAGCACGCAGGCCCACGCGCCCGAGAGTGCTTGGAGGTCCAGCCCGCCAGGACCCCGCGATAGACGAGCTGCACGCGCTCGGTCGACGACATTGCCAGAGTCAGGCGCTCGAGGCGAACGACGACTTTACCGGGCTGGGCCGACGTGGAGGTTGGTCGTGTGCATTCGTACGCGAAAAAGACGAGTCAGCGTGATCGTTCGCGGCTCCGTGGTTACTCGACATCCATGCGCCGTCCCGCCCTACTGACCTTCGCCTTCCTGCTTCCGCTCGGCTGCGGCACACCCCCCTCGTCGGATGACGAGGCCTCGGGCGAGGGCGACTCCAGCAGCGGCGACTCCAGCGGCGACTCCAGCGGCGACTCGAGCACGGACGAGAGCTCGACCACCGGCGAGCCCGACCAGTGGGACGAGTTCGTCGAGCCCCTCGCGGGCTCGCGCCTTCGGCCGCTGATCCGCGTCGCCGAGGACGGCACGCGCATCCACGTCGGCTGGCAGGACACTTTACTCGACACGCCCTGCGCCTTCGGTACGACGCCCGACGCCGGGCTGCGCTGCCTCCCGACCACGGGGGGCAACGACCTGTTTCTCTACGCCGACGCCAACTGCACCGAACCCGCGCTTCAGGACATCTGGATCCCCGAGGACGCCGCGGTGGTGCGCGTGCGCGGCAAGAGCTGCTTCGACCAGAGCTATTACGAGGTTGGCGAGCCGGTCAACGAGCTCTATTACAACCTCAATGGGCCCTGCCAACTCTTCTCGAACGATCCCGCCCACCGCTTGACCCTCATTCCCCATGAGGCGCTGGTCTCGGCCACGGCGGCACCCTTGGACGGCAAGAGCCGGATCGTGCCGCTGCTCTTGCAGGCCGACGACGGCTCGCAGCAGATCTTTGGCGCGTGGGACCGCACGCATGAAGAGCAGGTCGCCGCGGCCCCCGACGCGAGCGATCAGCTGCGCTGGCTCGGGCGTTGGCAGCCGCGCGTGTCGACCGTCTACTTCGCCGATGCCAACTGCACCGAGCGCGTGGCCTTGGCCGAATGCGTCCCCGATGCCGAGCAGCCGACGACGGCCAAGCAGAGCGAGGACGGCATTTGCGGCGCCTTGCTCGGTCGTAGCGCGCTGCTCGAGGAGGTCGGGCAACTCTACAGCAAGAACGCCAACGACGTCTGCCAGCTCGAAAATTGGTCGAGCAGCGCGGTCCGTCAGTGGCGGGTGGGGGAGCCGCTCGACGACGGCGACTTCGCCGAGAGCTCGATCGTCGACGGCGGCGGGGCCCGGCTTCGCCACGACATCTACACCAGCCCCGAGGGCGAGCCCTTCCTCGCTTCGGGTCGTGTCTTCGATCGTGATCTCGGCGAGATGGCGTGTCGCTGGCGAGACCCGGTCACCTACTTGGACGAGCCCTCGACCAGCGCGAACTTCGACTGCTTCCCGATCGAGGGGGCGATGTTCGACGGCCGCTATCAAGACTCGGCTTGCAGCCAGGTGATGGCCGAGCGCTGGGTGTCCGACGAGTCCTGCATGGGTCCTGCGCTCTACGCCTATGGCGATGGCATGGCGGCGGCGATCACTGGGTTGGCCCCGAGCGAGGGCAACTACGGGCTCGACGACCAGGACGCCTGCACCTTCCTTGGGCCTAGCCTGCCGCCCGACGGCGGCGCTGGGGCCTATGAGTACTACTTCGTCGAGAGCCCCTCGACCGAGGTCGCCCACGCCGTCGACGTGATCGAGTAGGTACCCCATGCGCCTTCCCACCGCACTGACCTTCGCCTTCCTGCTTCCGCTCGGCTGCGGAATACTTCCCTCGTCGGATGACGAGGCCGCGGACGAGGGCTCGTCGACCGGCGACTCCGGCACCGGCGACTCGAGCACCGGCGACTCGGGCACCGACTCCAGCACGGACGAGAGCTCGACCACCGGCGAGCCCGACGAATGGGACGCATTCGTCGAGCCCGTCCCAGGCACGCGCCTCCGGCCGATGATCCGGATCGCCGAGGACGGCACGCGCATCCACGTGGGCTGGCAAGACACCCTGCTCGACACGCCCTGCGCCTTCGCGCAGACGCCCAACGCCGGGCTGCGCTGCGTCCCGACCAGCGAGAGCTACGCCCCCTGGCTCTTCGCCGACGCCAATTGCAGCGAGCCCGCGCTTCAGGACAGCGCCCTGATTGCCGAGGCCAAAGTGGTGCGCGTGGGCGGCAACGCCTGCTTCGACCATACCGAATACCAGATTGGCGAGCCGGTCAGCGAAATCTTCTACTCGACCAATGGGCAATGTGAGCACTTCTCGAATGATCCCGCCCACCGCGTGAGCGTGATTCCCCACGAAGAATTCGTCTCGGCGACGGTGACGGCGCTCGAGGGCCAGAGCCGAATCGTGCCCTTGCTGCTGCAGGCCGACGATGGCGCGCGGCAGATCTTTGGCGCGTGGGACCGCACGCATGAAGAACAGGTCGCCGCGGCCCCCGACACGAGCGAGCAATTGCGATGGCTCGGGCGTTGGCAGCCGCGTGTGTCGACCATGTACTATGCCGACGCCAACTGTACCGAGCGCGCCGCCTTGGCCGAGTGTGTCCCCGATTCCGAGCAGCCGACGACGGCCATCGAGACCGAAGATGGCTATTGCGGCGCCTTCCTCGGTCGACGCGAGCTATTCGAGGAGGTCGAGCAGCTGTACCGCGAGAACGCTGGCGTCTGCGAGCCCGTCAATGGGTGGAGCGATCGGGTCCGTCAGTGGCGGGTGGGGGCGCCCCTCGACGACAGCGCCTTCGCCGAGAGCTCGATCGTCGACGGCGGCGGGGCCCGGCTTCGCCACGACATTTACGCCAGCCCCGAGGGCGAGCCTTTCCTGGCCTCGGGTCGCACCACCGACCACGACCTCGGCGAGATGGCGTGTCGCTTGCGAGACCCGGTCACCAACTCGAACGCGCCCTCGACCAATGCCACCTTCAACTGCATCCCGGACGACTGCCCGGCGCTCTTCAATCGCTACCAAGACTCGTCGTGCACCCAGCAGACCGCGGGGCGCGTGGTGTTCGAGGAGTACTGCTTGGAGCCTGCGCTCTACGCTTACAGCTTCAGCGAGGGCAAGGCGGCGGCGATCACAGGTTCAGTCTCGGATGAGGGCAACTTCGGGCTCGATGGTCAGGGCATCTGCCAGCCGCTCGAACCGAGCCCGCCGCCCGACGGTGGTGGCGTCCCCGAGTACTACTTCGTCGAGGGGCCCTTGACCGAGGTTGCCCACGCCGTCGACGTGATCGAGTAGGGCGCTTCGCAACGACGCGAGCGCGTCAGGGCTGCGGGATCGAGCGCAGGCCACCGATGATCGTGTCGGTGGCGATGTAGCGGCAGCCCAAGTTCTCGCCGCAGGGCTCCGAGCTCGTCTCGTCGATCGCCCCAATCGTGAACTCGTCATCGCTCCAGCACAGCTCGTCATCGGCGGGAAAGTAGACCATCCCCGCCCAGGTCGAGAGCGCGACGAAGCAGACGGCGGCGGCGTCGACATCGAACTTGGCCAGCTTGCCGCGAATGTGAAAGTCGCCCACGACGATCGCTTCGGGCGAGCTGCAGTGGGGCTCGTCGCCGCAGGGCGCGAGCGTGGGCGTGACCCACGCTACCCGCCGCAGAGCCACGATTCAACGAGCCTCGTCTTCGCCCACTTCGCCCAACTCGCCCACTTCGCGCAGCAGCGCCTCGAGCGAGAGCGACTCCAAGAGCGCCTTGTTGATCGGCCGCTTCGCCGCCCAGAACACCCGCGCCTCGAAGAAGGCCTGCGCGCGCGGGCTGGCCAGCGCGGCGGCGAGCGTCTCGGCCTCGTCCTCGCTCGTGCAAGGCAAGAAGTACGCGGTGTCGTCGACCATGATCGGCTGGCCTTCGAAGGGGCGCAAGACCGCGAACTTCAGCCGCTTGTAGAGGCCACAGATGGCGACCTTGTAGGGCGCGAAGGCGTAGTCGCCGATCCCGAAGATCGCAAAGGCTGGTTGATTGCGATAGATGCTGCTCTTGCGCGCGTCGAGTCGCGCGCGCTGAGCTTCGAGGTATCGCCAGGTCATCGGCGCTCGGGTTCGAATCGCGCGGGTGTCCTCGCCGAGCTTGCGCTGCGGGACGATGACGCGGCGGCGGGGGACGAGTCGATCGTTGGCGAGGTCGGAGCCCTTGAGCAAGGGAAACACGAATTCCCGCTCCAATTGGAGGGTCTCGCCGAGGCCGTTGGTGAAGCCCGCGTTCGTGGGTGTGAGCTCCATGACCTTCGCGCAGTCGTGCTTGATGCCCGAACGCCAGGCGATCGAGGATGCGCCTGCGAGCGAGTGCGTCGAGCTTCGTGCCTCCAAGTCGCTGAAGACCTCGCCCGCGACGACGCCCATGTGATGGGTCGGCGTCGCGGCCTCTAACGTGGGATAGACGGCCCAGCGCGGCGCGGCGGCGTCGCTGGGTTGGCCGCGAAAGACATGCAGGAGCACGGCGTCGACCGCCGCGGCGAAGTGGGTGCGCGCGTCGATCGTCCGCACCTCGCCCGCGATCGCCCACTTGCGCACGGCGACCTGCTCCATCACCCGGCGCGCGACGCTGGCCTTGCAGAGCATCGCCAAGGTGAAGTCGCGCGAATGGACCAATTCGAGCAGGCGAATCACGATCCATTCGGAGATGTCGAAATTGCTCTTGCCGGTCAGGGCATCGAGCCCGCCGAGCGCACCAGGGCGTGAATTCGACTTGATCGGCAGGTTCGCGGCCGCGATCGTGCCGAGCGTCGAATTGGTGACCCAAGGCGGGTTGCCGAGCAGCAAGAGCGGGTCGGGCAGCGATTCGAGGATCGCTGGCCAATCGAGTTCGAAAAAATTACCGAGCTCGACCCGAGCCTGCGCGCCGAGCCGCTCGCGGGCCGTCGCGACATGGGCTGGCGAGACTTCGAAGCCGAGCCGCGTCGCGCCGGGAAAGCGACTCGCGGCGGCGAGGAAGGTCCCTTCGCCGCAGGTCGGCTCGACGACGCTGCGGGGGGCAGGCAGGCGGGCGGCGACGACCTCCACCACTTCGCACGCGAGCGAGGCGGGCGTCTGCCAGTCGCCGAACTCGACGCGTCGGGGGTTCCGCGCCGGCTCGGGGCTCACTCGCATGGCAGGTCGCGGTGCACGAAGGCCCGCTTGCCCGGCCCGTACGCTTCGCTGACCTGCCCGCTGCCGCGCAGCACCCAGCGGTAGCTGAGCAGGCCCTCGACGCCGACGGGGCCGCGCGCGTGCAGCTTGCTGGTCGAGATCCCGACCTCGGCCCCGAGCCCGAACCGATAGCCGTCGGCGAAGCGGGTGCTGGCGTTGACGAACACGCAGGCGGCGTCGATCGCCTGGATGAAGCGCTCGCCGATCGCAGGGTCGCTGCACACGATCGCCTCGGTGTGACCCGAGCCGTGCCGCTCGATGTGGTCGAGCGCTTGCTCGAGCGCGTCGACGCGGCGGACCGACAAGATCAGGTCGCCGTACTCCTGATCCCAGTCACCAGGCACGGCCGCGACCATCGGCACGCCGAGCGCGTCGGCCAGCGCGAGCGACTCGACGTCGCCGCGCAGCTCGACGCCGCGCTCCGCGAGCGCGCGCAGGCTCGCGCTCGTGGCCGACTTGGCCTCGTGGTGCCAGAGCAGGGTCTCGATCGCGTTGCAGGCCGCGGGATAGCTGCACTTGGCATCGACCGCGATCGCGGCGGCCTGCTCGGGCTCGGCGTCGGCGTGCAGATAGAGGTGGCACAGACCCTCGGCGTGACCGAGCACGGGGATCCGGGTCGAGTCGATGACCATGCGGACGAACTCGCCCGAGCCGCGCGCGACGATCAGATCGACGAGATCGTCGAGCTCGAGCAGCGCGCGAAAGGCCGGGCGATCGTCGAGCAGCGCGACGCAAGCAGGGTCGAGGCCCTGCTCGCCGAGCACCCGCTGGATCAACCCGACCAGCGCGCGGTTGGAGTGCAGGGCCTCGGCGCCGCCCTTGAGCAGCACCGCGTTGCCCGAGCTCAACGCGAGCCCGCCGATCTGCACGACCGCGTCGGGCCGAGCTTCGAACACCACGCCGAGCACACCGAGCGGACAGCCGACGCGCTCGAGCACCAGCCCCTCGTCGAGCTCGCGCCGCTGCTGTACACGGCCGACCAAGCTGGGCATCGTCGCGAGCTGGCGCAGGCCCTCGGCCAACCCGGCCAGCTTGCTCGCGCTCAGACCGAGCCGCGCGACCAAGACGGCTTGGGTGGCCTGAGCCCGCGCGGCTTGGAGATCGGCGTGGTTGGCCGCGAGCAGCTCGCCGACTTGGTCGGGCTGCTCGAGCGCGTGGGCGAGCGCCAGCAGCAGGCCGCTGCGCTGCTCGTCGGACAGCGCCGCCAACGACTTGCCAGCGTGGCGGGCCGCGATCGCAGCGGTCCGGACTCGGGCTGCGACTTCGTCGCTCATGCGTCCACGTCTCCGAGCACGAGGTTGTCGCGGGTGACCAAGGCATCGTAGCCGCGCCAGCCGAGGATCCGATCGATCGCGTTGCTGTGGTGGCCGGCGAGCTGACGACACGCCTCGCTGTCGTAGTTGACCAAGCCACGGCCGCGCACGCGCCCGCTCGCGTCGCGCAGCTCGACGACCCCGCCGACCGCGAATTGGCCATCGACCTCGATCACGCCGATCGGCAGCAGCGAGGCCTTGCGCTCGGTCAGGGCCATGATCGCGCCCTCGTTGAGGATCAGCGCGCCCTCGCAGCGGCGGGTCAGGGCGATCTGCCGGAGTCGCTCGGGTCGGCGATCGGCGGTCGGCACGAAGGTCCCGATGTCGTCGCCCGCCAGGGCGTGATCGAGCACGCCATGCAGGTGGCCGTTGGCGATCAACACGTCGACGCCGCCTTCGCTGGCGAAGCGCGCTGCGTCGAGCTTGGAGCGCATGCCCCCCGTGCCGCCGCTCGAGCCCCCGACCGCGCGGGCCAGGCTGGTCTCGTCGATCTGCTGGAGCACGGCGATCCGCTGCGCGTCGGGGTTGTCGCGTGGGTTGGCGGTGAAGAGCCCATCGACGTCGGTCAGCAAGATCAGCAGGTCGGCGTCGATCGCCACGGCCACGCGCGAGGCGAGCCCGTCGTTGTCGCCGAAGGCCAGCGCCTCGCGGGGCTCGGCCCGCTCATCGGGGCCAGCCTCGCGGACGCGCCACTCGATGATCTCGCGCACGCTGACGCTGTCGTTCTCGTTGAGCACCGGGACCGCGCCGAGCTCGAGCAAGCGCAGCAACGTGGTCCGCAGACACAGCGCGCGATCGGGATCGGCGAGGTCTTCTTGCGTGAGCAGGACCTGCGCGACCTCGACCCCGAGCTGGCCAAAGGCCTGCGTGTAGAGGGCGATCAAGCGGCCCTGGCCCGCCGCCGCGCAGGCCTGGCGCAGCCCGAGCGAGAGCGGTCGATCGAGCAGCCCGAGCACCCGCCGACCGAGCCCGACCGCGCCGCTCGACACGACCAGCACGTCGTGGCCCTCGCGGCGCAGCCGAGCGATCGACTCGACCAAGCCGAACACGCGACCGAGCGCGAACTCGGGTCCACGCGAGCTCTCGCTGCGTGGGTGCGTGACCACGTGGGTGCCGAGCTTGATGACGATCCGACGGGCGTCGGCCAGGCGCTTGCGCATCGCGGCGAGCGTATCACGAGCCCTCGACGAGCCCGAGACGCTTGACGATCGCGCGAGTCGACGACCACCATGCGCGCGTGCAAGCCGAGGCGCTCGTCGAGCAGATTCTTCAAGACCCCGCCGAGCTCGCGCTGCGCGATCGCTACGCTCGAGCCGAGCACGCCGATCCTGCGCGAGTCCGGGTGATCGAGCTGGAGCTCGGCTTGGCCGATCCCGCGCTGGCGCCCGCCAAGCGGCGCGAGCTCGCCGACGAGCGCGAGACGCTGTGGTCGCGCCACGGCGTCGCGTGGGAGCCCGTGTTGGCCGAGATCGCGGCCCGGCGCGCGCAGCATCTCAACTACAGC
>JAMHUH010000712.1:0-13495 GCA_035904925.1 Nannocystaceae bacterium | reverse complement strand
TCAGGCTGCCGACCGGGTACACGCCGCCCTCGGCCGCGTTGGCGACGGCCAAGGTCGCGTCGACCTCACCGAGCACGTTGGTGACCCGGAAGCGGCGAACCTTGGGCCAGTCGAGGATGCAGCCGAAGTCCTCGGCGGCGAGGATCGGGTCGACGCCGCCGCTCGTGTCGCCGCTCGAGTCGGAGCCGCTCGAGTCGGAGTCGCTCGAGTCGGAGTCGCTCGAGTCGGAGCCGGCGCTCTCGCTCGAGCCGGTCTCGCTCAGGTTCGGCGCGGGGAAGGTGTTGCAGGCCGCGAGCGCCAGCACGAGCACGAGGGGAGTGGTCCGCATGCGCTCAACTAGCATCGGCTTTGGCGTAGCGCTCGAGCTTGCGGTACAGGGTCTTGCGATCGAGCCCCAGCGTCTTGGCGGCCAGGCTCTTGTTGCCGCCGACCACCTCCATGACGTGCAGGATGTAGCGGCGCTCGATCTCGGCCAGCTCGGCCAGCTCGGAGGGGTCGTCGCTGCCGACGACCAGCTGGGTGCGGCTGTGGGTCCGCACGCGCTCGGGCAGATCTTCGACCTGGATGTCGCGGCCGCGGCCGAGCGCGACCGCTCGCTCGAGGCAGTTTCGCAGCTCGCGGACGTTGCCGGGCCAGTCGTAGGCCATCAGGCGCTCGGCGGCGCCGGGGCTGAGCCCGACGACCTCCTTGCCGAAGCGCGCGGCGTAGCGCTCGAGGAAGCTCTGGGCCAGCAGCAGCACGTCGCCACCGCGGGCGCGCAGCGGCGGGACATGGATGTGGATCACGTTGACGCGGAAGAAGAGGTCCTCGCGGAAGCTGCCGTCCTCGACGCCCGCCTCGAGGTCGCGGTTGGTCGCGGCGACCAGGCGAACGTCGACCTCGGCCTCCTTGTCGGCACCGACCGCTCGGACGCGCCGCTCCTCGAGCGCGCGCAGCAGCTTGGGCTGGACCAACATCGGAATCTCGCCGATCTCGTCGAGGAACAAGGTGCCGCTGGTCGCCTCGACGAAGAGGCCCGAGCGCGCGCGTCGGGCGTCCGTGAACGCGCCCTGGGCGTGGCCAAAGAGCTCGCTCTCGAGCAGCTGGTCGGGGATCGCCGAGCAATTGACCGGGACGAAGGGGCCGGCGCTGCGAGAGCTTCGCCGGTGCAGCGCGCGTGCGACCAGCTCCTTGCCGGTCCCGCTCTCGCCGGTGACCAAGACCGAGGCGTCGGTCTCGGCGGCGCGCGCGACCAGATCGTAGAGCTTCTGCATCGGCGCCGAGGTGCCGAGCAGCCCTTCGAAGCCCCGCTCTTGCGCGACGATCTCGCGCAAGCGTCGAACCTCGCGCTGGGTGTCTTGCTCGCGGCCGATCCGGTCGAGCCGGTGGACCAGCGCGTCGACGTCGAGCGGCTTCATCAGGTAGTCGTAGGCGCCCGCGCGCAGGGCCGCGACCGCCGACTTGATGCTGCTGAACGCGGTCATGACCAGCACGGCCAGCGAGTTGCTTCGCTCCGAGACGACCCGCGAGCAAAAGTCGAGCCCGCTCATGCCAGGCAAATTGATGTCGGTGACGACGACGTCGAAGGGCGAGACCTCGAGTAACTCGAGCGCCCGTTCGGCGGAGCCGCACACTTCGACTTCGTAACCACCATGCTCGAGGCCGGCTTCGAGCAGGCTGAGCAGATCGACGTCGTCGTCGACCACCAACACCCGGCCTTTGCCTCGATCTGCGGACTCGCTGCCCATGGAGCGGTTATCGCAAGCCAACTCCGAAGGTGACAAGGGGAACGAGGGGCTTTCGCTCGCGAACGAAGTCGCCCCTGGTCCTTGGCCGGGGACTTCGCGACCAGGTGGGCAAAGTGCCTCAGTCCCAGCGTGGGCCGGGCAGACCTCTCGACCCGGACGGGTCGACTCGGACCTCTCGACCCGGACGGGTCGACTCGGACAATTCATGCACGGACCGGCCCAGGCTCGTGCATACTGCCCAAGCGTGTTTGCGGACCTTCGGGACCGCCTGTTGGAGGCGATGCCCACTCGGGCGGCGCTGCTCGACGGCGAGGGCCGCGTTGTCGCGGCCAATCGGGCTTGGTTGCTCCCACCGGGCAGCGAGCGCCCCGACGCCTCGCCGCTCGCTCCTCTCGGTGCGCCTTACCTCGCCGAATTCCTGCAGCGCGATCCCGACGCGGGTCCTCGGGTGATCTCGCTCGACCCGGACCTCGGTGATCGTCAACCCGAGGGGATCCGCGCGTTTGTCGGGGGCGTGGTCGAGGTGCTCGAGGGTCGCCGCAACCGCTTCGAAGCCGAGGTCGCTCGCGTTGGTCAGCGCGGTCGTTGTTGGTTCGCGATTCATGTCAGCGCGCTCGAGCCGAGCGCGCTCGCGGGCGACGAACGGCTCGCGCTGGTGACCGAGGCCGACGTCAGCGCTCAGCGGCGCGCGCAAGAGGCCCTCGCCGCGAGCGAAGGCCGGCTTCGAACGATCGTGACCGGGGCCCCGATCGTGATCTTCGCGATCGACAGCGACGGGATCTTGTCCTTGTTCGATGGTCGCGGCGCGGCCAGCCTCGGGGTCGCGCCCGAGCGGGTCGCGGGTCGCTCGGTGTTCGAAGTGTTCGCGCACGTGCCTGCGCTGCTGGCCGCGGTTCGTCGCGCGATGGCAGGGGAGACCATGGTCACGACCGCGCCGATCGGCAGCATGACCTTCGAGCTGCGCTGCTCGCCGGCGCTGACGCGTGATCATCGAATCTCTGGCGTCGTCGGGATCGCGACCGACATCACCGAGCGAGCCCGGATCGAGCGGCTCAAGAACGAGTTCGTGTCGATCGTCAGTCACGAGCTGCGCACGCCGCTGACCTCGATCCGGGGCTCGCTCGGCCTGCTCGATGGCGGCGTGGCAGGCCAGCTGCCCGGCCGCGCCCACGATCTGGTCAAGATCGCGTTGACCAACACCGAGCGGCTGATCCGCTTGGTCAACGACATCCTCGATCTCGACAAGATCGAGACGGGCCGGCTCGATCTGCGCAGCGACTCGCTCGATCCGGTCGAGCTCGCCGACCATGCGATCGCCGAGCTGGCCGCCTACGCCGAGGCCAGCGGGGTCGCGCTGATCCGCGAGTTCAGCCCGACCAGCGAGGTCCGTGGCGATCGCGATCGGCTCTTGCAGGTGTTGATCAACCTGCTGTCCAACGCGATCAAGTTCTCGAAGCCTGGCGACTCGATCCGGCTGGAGATCGACCTCGCCCGACCCGGTGCGGTCCGCTTCGCCGTCTGCGACGAGGGCCCGGGCATCGCCGAAGATCAGATGCCCAAGCTCTTTCGCAAGTTCTCGCAGCTCGACGAGTCGGACACCCGAGCGACGGGTGGCAGCGGGCTGGGCTTGGCGATCTCCAAGGCGATCGTCGACGCGCACGGCGGCACGATCGGCGTGACCAGCAAGCCGGGCATGGGCGCGCGCTTTCACTTCGAGATCCCCAGCGAGGTCGACGACCGGCCGCGACCGCGACCGCGCAACGAGTCGAGCCCCTTCATTCGGCTCAAGCGAGCGCGCAGCGATCGGCCCCGCGTCGGTCGGGACGACGAGGTGCTCGAGCTGATCGATCGCGCGCGGACCTTGCTCGAGGCCCGCCTCGATCGCCCCGCGCTCCGCGATCTCCAGCGTCGCGCCGACGAGCTCGCCCGTCGACGCGGGCTTCCGGTCGCGATGCGTTCGGGGTTGCTGCGAGTCGCGACCGCGCTCGCGGGTCTCGGTGAGGATGTGGGTGATCTTCCGACCACCGAACACCGCCGGGCTTTGGCCGAAGCGCTGTCGGCACTCGAAGGTGAAGCAGGATCTCGCCCCGACGAGCCAATTCACTAGAACGATGCTCCAACACCCCGGCGTCGCAAAAGGCTACGATGGGGACACCTGACCCGGTGCACTCGATCTCCGAATGCCCGTGGTGGTCTCGAGAGGGCCGGATAGCGCTGGCATGCCCAGTGCAAACTCCTACCATGTGGGTGCTCTCGCCGGAGTTCGCATGTCCAAGATCGCCTCCATCCTGCTCGTCGACGACGAGCCCGACATCCGCACCATCGCCGAGATGAGCCTGTCCCACGTCGGGGGTTGGCGAACCGTGTTGGCCTCCTCGGGTCGCGAAGCGCTTGCGCTCGCAGCGGAGCACCGACCGGACGTCATCTTGCTCGACGTGATGATGCCGGAGATGGACGGGGTCGCGACCTTCCATGCGCTCGCAGCTCAGCCCGAAACTCGCGACATCCCGGTGATCTTCATGACCGCCAAGGTCCAGAGCCACGAGCGCGAGCGCTACGTCGGGTTCGGGGCCGCGGGCGTGATCGCCAAGCCCTTCGATCCCATGCGCCTGCCGCAGGAGATCGAGGGCATCTTGGCTCGACCGGTCGAGCGGACCAGCGGCGCGGCCAAGCTCGAGCTGCTGCGTCGACGCTACGCCGAGAACCTCGGGGCCAAGCTCGAAGGCCTCCGCATCGCGATCGATCAAGCGCGCCGCGTCGACCCGACCGAGCGGGCCGCCGCGATCGCGGCGGCGCATCGGATCGCCCACACCCTCCACGGCACCGCCGGCAGCTACGGGCTCGAGCAAGTGTCGATCGCGATGGCCGACATCGAGCGCGAGCTCGAGCTGCTCGGGACCATGTCGACCGGCGACCTCAACGAGCGCTGGCGCTCGATCGACGCCGCGCTCGAGCGCGCGAGCACCCACTGAGCTGCGCGTCCCCGCATGGCCGATCAGCTGCGCGTGTTCACGTTCAAGGACGGGCTGCTGGCTCGGCTCGCCCACGATCTGCGCCTCCATGTCGAGCGCTTCAAGGTCGAGCGCGAGGGGTCGCGCGTGCGGGTCGAGGTCGATCCCGGCTCGCTCGTCGTCGACGGCGTGATGGTCGGGGAGCGCTGCGATGCCAGCGTGCTCGGGCCCAGCGATCGGGCGAAGATCGCCGACACGATTCGAACCACGATCCTGGCCACGTCGGCCCACCGGACGATCGAATTTCACGGCGAGGCGGTCGAACGCGAACACGGCGGGCTCCGAGTCCAAGGCGAGCTGCTGCTCGCCGGCGTGAAGCGGCCGCTCTCGTTCACGGCCAATCGCTCGGGCGCGCGGCTGCGGGCGACGATCGTCCTGCGACCGAGCGAGTACGGCATCTCGCCCTACAAGGCGCTGGCGGGGGCGATTCGGCTGCAAGATCGCGTGGTCATCGAGTGTGACATCGAGGGCTGACTCGCCCGAGCGCACTCGTAGTGAGCCCAGCGATCAGCTATAGGGTCGGCGTGCGAAATCAGCTCTTCATCATCACTCTGATGCTCTCGCTCACCGCCCTGGGTGGCTGCGGCTCGGACGAGGCCAAGACCGACACCAAGGGCGACGCCAAGGCCAAGGAGCGTCCCGGCCTGAAGCTCAGCAACGACACCCCCGCGTGCCAGCAGGCGCTCGCGTGCTGCGAGGCGATGGTCGAGATCGACAAGGGCAAGGCGACGCCCGAGGACATCAACCTCTCGTGTTCGGGCGTCGGCATGGCCGCCGACGACAAGACCTGCGGCGACTTCAAGACCGGCTATTCGATGGCGATCGAGAGCAAGGGCAAGCCCGTGCCCGAGAGCTGCAAGTAGCCGCGATCAGCCGACGGGCGCGATCTCGTCGCATTTGGCCGCGATCACGTCGGCCAGCGAATTGGACAGCAAGGTGTTCATCTCGGCGGCGATCTGGGCCGCCGGGAGGTTGTCGTTGGGCAAGGGCGCGACCACGGGTGGCTCGCTCATGCCCGCGAGCAGGTCGTCGAGCGGGAGGTTACCCATGGCGTTGCAGGCCGACTCGAGCAAGAACCCGCCCCCGAGCACGCACTCGAGCCCACCGCAGCCGGTCTTGGCCGCGGCGATCTTGGCGAGCATGGCCTGGCCGCCGGGCATGTTGTCGATGATCGCCGGGGTCTGGTCGGGCTCGTCGGTCATGAAGAAGAGCAAGAGCACCGCGCCCTCGTCTCGGACAAAGCCGGAATTGGTCGCGGCGTTGGCCGAATCGAACGCCCAGCCCGCGGGCGCGGCCGACATCTCGATGTTGGAGCCGCCGGTGCCGATCGCGGCTGCGTCCGCGAACCAATTGGCCAATGCATCGATCTCGGGCTGGCCGCCGTCGACGTCGAAATCGAAGTAAACCTGGCCGCCGCCGGGATCGAAGAGCCGACCTTGGGCTCCGTTCTTGCCGGTGTTCTGCTGATCGGGGGTGATATAGAACGCGCTGTTCGGCTGGTTGTTGTCGCCAGTGAAGGTGCACATTCCATTGTTGATGCTGGTCGACCCCGAGGAGGCGTAGCCCATCTCGGTGCTGGTCACGCCGACGTGCACGTTGGTGCCCGGCGGCAGGACCTCGGCCAAGGTGGTGGCAAATTGCGGGAAGGCCAGCCCGAGCGCGGTTTGGTAGCCGCCCATCGACACCGAATTGTCGATCACGAACAGGATGTCGACGAAGTCGCAATTCTCGTCGATCGGGCCGTCGGCGGCCGTGTCGGCGGGCAGGGTGTCGAGCTTGATGCCGCCCTCGCTGCTGCTGGCGTCGCTGGTCGAGTCGCTGGCCGAATCGGAGCTCGAGCCCGAATCGGAGCTCGAGCCCGAATCGGAGCCCGAGCCGTCGATCTCGTCATCGGTCAGGCCGGCGCCATCGGCCGTGAAGATGTTGCCCTCGTCGCTGCTGGGCCCGCAGGCAAACAAGAACGCGGTCGAGAGCAAGGTCGCGCCAGTTCGATCCACCATGGCGGCGACGCTATCAGCTCGCGGCGCGAGGGGGGCGATCGATCAATATCGCCAGAAACCCCCGTCGGCAAGACTACAGTTGCCTGTCGGTCGATGCGCGCTCGGCAACCGCGCTGCGGGTCGAGTTGCGGTCGCGGCAAATTCGAGGCACTCCCCGCGCGCACGATGTCGATCGACGAACTCATCCCCGACGAATCCGCGATCGTAGAGCTTCGCGGTGACTCTGCCGACGCGATCCTGGCCGAGCTCGCCGAGCTGCTCGCTCGCCGCCTCGATCTCGTGCCGGGTCCTTTGCTCGCCCAGCTGCGCGAGCGCGAGGGGCTCGGGTCGACCGCGATCGGCCGTGGGCTCGCGCTCCCGCATGCGCGGGCCAACGTCGCCCGATCCTCGGGCGTGCTCGGCATCGCCCGCGAGGGGGTCGAATTCGGCGCGCCCGATGCCGGGCCGGTGTTCGTGTTTCTCGGCTTGGTCTCGCCGCCGCAGCCCAACGAGCACCTTCGTGCGCTCGCGTGCGTGAGCCGCTGCTTCTCGGATCCCGCGACCGCCGATCGCATCCGAGCCTGCGCCGACGCGGCGGCCATCCTCGCGCTGCTGCACGGTTCGTCGACCTGAGACCGTGCAGTCTGCAAGCCGGGTCGGGCGGGGCCGAGCGGCTCGCGGCGGATCGGCGTGTGTCGAGCAGCGATCGAAGCCTGGCACGTCGATTGCTCTGGACGCTCGCATGCCGATGTCGTCCCTCGTCTTCCTGGTCCTGGGCCTCGCCTCCTTCGTGGCGCTGGGCTTGCTCCCCAACCTGCTCGAGCGGGCGTGACCGTCATGGTCTCGTTGGTCTTGCAAGGCATCGCGGCGGTGATCGCCGCAGCGGCGTTCAGCTACCTGATCGTCGCGATCGTCGTGCCCGAACGGTTCTGAGGGGGCAATCGGATGAATTTCATGTCGAATCTCGGCTACGCGCTGGTCCTCGTTGGCGTCGCAGCGCTGCTCTCGTGGCCGCTCGGGCGCGCGATGACCTGGGTCATGAGCGCAGAGCTCCTCGGCCCGCGTGCGCGCTCGTTCACCCGCCGCTTCGCCCAGCCGCTCGAGGACCAGTCCTGGCAGGCGTACTGCCGCTCGCTGCTGACCTTCAACGCGCTGATGTTCACGGTCGGCTTCGTGATCCTCGTCGCGCAGGGATGGTTGCCGCTCAACCCCGACGCCAAGCTCGGGCTCGAGCCGAGCCTCGCGTTCAACACCGCGGCCTCGTTCACGACCAACACCAACCTGCAGCACTACTCGGGCGAGCAGGTGCTCAGCGACTTCTCGCAGACCTGCGCGCTGATGTGGCTGCAGTTCGTCTCGGCGGCGACCGGCATCGCCGTGCTCGCGGCGATCGCCCGCGCGCTCGCACCCACGGGCTCGGGCAAGCGCATGGGCAACTTCCATGGCGATGTCGCGCGTGCGCTCGTGCTGCTGATTCCGCTCGCGCTGCTGCTCGGCTTCACGCTGATCCTGCTCGGGGTCCCGATGACCTACGAGGGGCCCGCGATCGCGCACACGCTCGAGGGCGGCGAACAGATCATCGCTCGCGGTCCGGTCGCGGCGATGGTCGCGATCAAGCAGCTCGGGACCAACGGCGGCGGGTTCTTCGGGCCCAACAGCACTCACCCCTTCGAGAACCCAGGCTTCGCCAGCGCGACGATCGAGCTGCTCGCGATCTTGGTGCTCCCGATGGCCTCAGTCTGGATGTTCGGCCGAATCACGGGGCGCCTGCGGCACGCCGCGATCTTGTTCGCGGTCATGACCAGCCTGCTGCTCGCCACGATCATCCCGGCCTTGCTGATCGAGACCCAGCCCAACCCCGCGTTGGCCGATCTCGCGGTCGAGTCCTCGGTCGGGGAGGCGGGCGGTGAGTCGCTCGGAAACCTCGAGGGCAAAGAGCTGCGCTTTGGGCCTGCGATCGGGCCCATGTGGGCGGTCGTGACGACCGCGACCAGCAACGGCTCGGTCGCGGCCATGCACGACAGCCTCGACCCCATGACCGGACTCCTGCCGCTCGTCGGCATGTGGTTGAACGTCACGTTCGGAGGCGTCGGCGTGGGCATGGTCAACATGCTGCTCTACGCCTTGGTCGCGGTGTTCATCGCCGGCCTGATGGTCGGGCGAACGCCCGAGTACCTGGGCAAGAAGATCGAGGCGCCGGAGATCAAGCTGGCCGCGCTCGCGCTGCTGCTGCATCCGCTGCTGATCCTCGGCGGCACCGCGCTCTTCGCCGCGAGCGCGTGGGGAGCCGACACGGTCGCCAACCCCGGCAGCCACGGCTTCACCGAGATCCTCTACGAGATGAGCTCGGCGGCGGCCAACAACGGCTCGGGCTTCGAGGGCCTGTCCGACAACACCTTCGCCTGGAACCTCGCGACCGGGTTGATCATGTTCGCCGGTCGCTATCTGCCGATCTTGCTGCCGGTCGCGATCGCGGGCTTCTTGGCCACCAAGCGCCCGCAGCCGGAGACGATCGGCACCTTCCGTACCGACACCCCTTTGTTCGGGCTCGTGCTGCTCGGCACCATCGTGCTGCTCGGCGCGCTCTTGTTCCTGCCTGCGGCGGTGCTCGGGCCGATCGCAGAGCAGCTCTCGCTCGGAGTTCAGCCGTGATCGTCCCCGATGCTCAGCTCTTGCGCAGCGCGAGCGCCGACGCGTTCGTGATGCTCTTGCCCAAGCGGATGATCCGAAATCCGGTCATGTTCGTCACCGAGCTCGGCGCGGCGCTGACGAGCGTCGCGGCGATCGCTGGGCTCTTCGTCGCCGAGCTCGAGTTCGGCTATCCGCTCGCGGTCAGCGTGGTCCTGTGGATCACGGTGCTCTTCGCCAACTTCGCCGAGGCGATCGCCGAGGCCCGTGGCAAGGCTCAGACCCGCGCGCTCCGAGACACGCGCAAGGCCACCCCTGCGCGTCGGCGAGGCCCCGACGGCACGATCGAGCTCGTGAGCTCGACGGCGCTCCGGCGCGGCGACGTGTTCGTGGTCAGCGCGGGCGAGACGATCCCCTCCGACGGCGAGATCCTGCGGGGGGTCGCGAGCATCGACGAGTCGGCGATCACCGGCGAGTCGGCGCCGGTCGTGCGCGAAGCGGGCGGAGACCGCAGCGGCGTGACCGGTGGCACCCGCGTGCTCTCCGACGAGATCGTCGTGCGGGTCACGGTCGAACCCGGCGACTCGTTCCTCGACCGCATGATCGCGCTGGTCGAGGGCGCCAAGCGGCAAAAGACCCCGAACGAGATCGCGCTGACGATCATGCTCGCCGGGTTGACGATCGCGTTCTTGCTCGTGACCGTCACGCTGGTCCCGATGGCGTCGTACTTTGCGATCGAGATCGACATCGCGACCGCGGTCGCGCTGCTGGTCTGTCTGATCCCGACCACGATCGGCGGGCTGCTGGCCGCGATCGGGCTGGCGGGCATGGATCGAGCGTTGCGGGCCAACGTGCTGGCCAAGAGCGGCAAGGCGGTCGAGCTGGCCGGGGACATCGACACGGTGTTGCTCGACAAGACCGGGACCATCACCCAGGGCAATCGCCAGGCGACCGAGCTGGTCGCCGCGCTCGGGGTCGCGGCCGACACCCTGACTCGCGCCGCGCTCTTGTCCTCGCTCGCCGACTCGACCCCCGAAGGCCGCTCCTTGGTCACGCTCTGCGAGCGACGTCTGGGCCGCACGCTCGAGCTGCCCACGAGCGCACTACCGGTGCCCTTCAGCGCGAGCACCCGGCTGTCCGGCGTCGATCTCGACGACGGGACGCGAATCCGCAAGGGCGCCATGGATGCGATCGCGCGCTGGCTGGCCGAGCGCGACGCGACGATCCCCGCCGACGTCCAGCTCGCGGTCGAGACCGTCGCGCGGGGGGGTGGCACGCCCTTGGTCGTGGTCGAGAAGGGCCAGGTGCTCGGCACCGTCGCGCTCTCCGACGTGCTCAAGACTGGCATCCAGCAGCGCTTCGAGCGGCTTCGCGCGATGGGGCTGCGGGTCGTGATGGTCACCGGTGACAACCCGCTGACCGCGGCCGCGATCGCCAAGCAGGCCGGGGTCGACGACTTCATCGCCGAGGCCACGCCCGAGGACAAGCTGGCCTACATCCGCAAGGAGCAGGCCAGCGGACGGCTGGTCGCGATGATGGGCGACGGGACCAACGACGCGCCCGCGCTCGCCCAGGCCGACATTGGGGTCGCGATGAATTCCGGCACCCAAGCGGCCAAGGAGGCTGGCAACATGGTCGATCTCGACAGCGATCCGACCAAGCTGATCGAGGTGGTCGAGATCGGCAAGCAGCTGCTGATGACCCGCGGGGCGTTGACCACCTTCTCGATCGCCAACGACATGGCCAAGTACTTTGCGATCGTACCCGCGCTCTTCCTGGCGACGATCCCCGGCCTCGCGGCGTTGAACGTCATGCAGCTCGGCTCGCCGCAGAGCGCGATCCTGTCGGCGGTGATCTTCAACGCGCTGATCATCCCGCTGCTGATCCCGGTCGCGATCCGCGGGGTGCCCTATCGGGCGGTCGGGGCCAACCGCTTGCTTCGTCGCAACTTGCTGATCTATGGCCTCGGCGGCCTGATCTCACCTTTCGTCGGGATCAAGCTGATCGACATGGTGCTCTCGCTCTTTGCGCTCGCTTGAAGGGATTGATCATGTTGAAGGACTTGCTCACCAGCCTTCGTCTCGCGCTCGCGACGTTCATCGCGTGTTCGATCGTCTACCCTGGCACCTTGTTGCTGCTCGGGCTCGGCCTGGCGCCAGCGAAGGCCGCGGGCAGCTTGGTCTACGCACCCGATGGCGAGATCGTCGGGAGCCGCCTCGTCGCGCAGGGCTTCACCCGGCCGGAGTATCTGTGGCCGCGTCCCTCGGCGGTCGACTACGCGGGCAACGCCGCGGGCGGCACCAACCTCTCGCCGAGCAACCCGGTCTTGATCGAGCGCGCGGCCGAGTGTGCGGATCGACTCGGGGCCAGCTTCGCGCACCCGGTCCCGGCCGATCTCGTGAGCGCGTCGGGCTCGGGCCTCGACCCCCATGTCACGCTCGAGGGCGCGCTCTACCAGGCCGAGCGAATCGCGGAGGCGCGGGCGACGGAGCCGAGCCGCGTCGAGGCGCTGATTCGACGCCATGCGACGACCGCCACGCCTTGGGTCCCGGCGCTGGTCGACGTGCTCGAGCTCGACCTCGCGCTCGACGACGAATTCGGCTCGCTTCGCTGATCCCCGGGAGAGTCGATGCCGCCCGATCCGACCCGATCCGACGAGTTCCTCGAGCTGGTTCGGCGCGCGCGTCAGGGCCGGTTGAAGCTATTCTTGGGTCCCGCGGCTGGGGTCGGGAAGACCTACCGCATGCTGCAAGAGGCCCATCAGCTGCGCCAGCGAGGCGTCGACGTGGTCATCGGAGTCGTCGACACCCACGGACGCGCGGACACGGTCGCGCTGACCGAGGGGCTCGAGCAGGTCCCCTTGCGAACCATCGAGTATCGCGGCGTGACGCTGACCGAGCTCGACATCGACGCGGTCCTGCGCCGCAACCCGCAAGTCGCGGTGATCGACGAGGTCGCGCACACCAACGCGCCCGGCAGCCGGCACAAGAAGCGCTACGAAGACATCCTCGAGCTGCTGCGCGCCGGCATTCATGTCTACTGCGCGATGAACGTGCAGCACGTCGAGAGCCTCAACGACATCGTCGCGCGCGCGACCGGGGTCAAGGTCCACGAGACCGTCCCGGACTCGCTGCTGCGTCGCGCCGATCAGATCGTCAACATCGATCTCCCCGCCGACGACCTGCTCGAGCGGCTTCGACTCGGCAAGGTCTACCCGGCCGAGCGGATCGAGTGGGCGCTCGCGCACTTCTTTCAGCGCGGCAACGTCGAGGCGCTGCGCGAGCTGACCTTGCGCGAGGTCGCCGAGACCATCGGTCGCTCCAACGCCGGGTCGACGCGCGCGCCGGGGGTCACGGGCGCGGGCGGCCGCATGATGCTCTGTCTGTCTCCGAGCTCGCCGCGATCGATGCTACGACGGGCGTCGCGGATGGCTGGCCGACTCGACGCACGTTGGTACGCGGTCTATGTCGAGACCCCGAGCGAGGCCCCCGCGCGGATCGAGCTGGCCAGCCAGCGCCGGCTCTTCGACGCCCAACAGGTCGCTCGTGATCTCGGCGCCGAGGTCCACCACATCAAGGCTGCGTCGGTGGTCGAGGGCATCTGCGAGTTCGCGCGGGCCAACGGGGTCAGCGATGTCGTGGTCGGGATCAGCCGGCAGCCCTGGTTTCGCCGCTTGCTCGGCCGCAGCATCCCGCAGCGACTGGTCGAGGAGCTGCGCGACGTCGACCTCCACCTCCTGACCGACGCGGAGCCGATCCCATGAACCTCCATCGCAAGCTCCTGCTCGCCCAGCTGCCGGTGATCCTCGCGCTGCTGGTCGTGGCGATCGCGGCCTGGTACGTCGCCGCCCGCTTCGGCGCCGCGCCGGGCGACATCCTCCACCAGAACTTCCGCAGCTTCGACGCGGGCCGAGGCATGCTGCGCTCGGTCGAGGAGATCGAGCTGCGGATGTTGTCCGTGGCGCTGCGCGAAGAGCCGCTCGCGACCCGCGACATCGAGAGCTTCGTCGAGGCCTTCGAGCGCGACCTTCGTCTCCAAGACAGCAACGTCACCGAACCCCGCGAGGCCGAGGCGACCGCGCGAGTTCACGAGCTCTGGGCCGAGTATCGCGCGGGGCTCGATCCGAGCGAGTTCCGGGCCGATCTCGAGG
>JAMHUH010000711.1:0-21411 GCA_035904925.1 Nannocystaceae bacterium | reverse complement strand
GTGCGGGTGCGTTGGAGCGGATCGTAGAGTTCGAACCCACCCGACACGGCGAGGCCGAGGAATTCCTGTGGCTGCGCGAGCGCATCGAGGCCGCGGCACTTGACGGGGATCGCTGGGCTGCGCGCGCTGGGCGTGCGGCTGTAGTAAAAGAGCACCTCGCCATCGTGGGCGTCGACGAGGTAGTCGAGCCGGGCGTTGCGTCGCCGTGGTGATCCGCGGTGGCCTTTGTGCGGATGTTCCTCGCGGAAGTGTGCGGGCGTGAGCGCGACTTCGGTCAGCCACCACGCGAGGTGCCAGCCGACGGACTCGTCCTCGTAGAAGACCAGCGAGGGCGCTTCGGCGCTGACGACCAACGCAGGGTCGACGGCCAGCATCGCGGCCAGGGCCGCAACCGCGGCCGCGGCATCGATCGTTGGCAGGGGCGAGATCTCGGCGACGCTCGCCACGTCGGCGTCGACGCCAAGGAGCTCGTTGTCGGGCCCGACCTCGACCACGATGTGCGAGCCGAAGATCGGGATCGACGAGACGGTCTGCGCGAAGCGGACCACGCTGCTCTGGGTGAGCGCGGACGCCTGCACGTTCGCAAGCTCGGCGTCGGGCAGCGGCTCTTGCTCGACGCCGAAGCTGACGTTCTGACTCGCGTCGAAGTCGAGGACCTGCGCGAGGTAGTGCCGGGCCGTGACCACGGGATCCAGCGGCTCGCCCGAGAACGACACCGGGATCGAAATGGCGCCGCGATCGGCCTCGGACAGCTCGCGCGGGATGAAGCGGATGTTCCTGGTTGGCTTGTTCACGGCGACGAGCGAGGGTACCTCAGCGCCAACTTTCCGAGCGGGAACGTCGATTTTGCAATACACAGGAGCGTGGCTCACGAGCTGTCGCTGACCGACTCCGACATCCGCTCACTCGGCGAAGGCGAGCTCGTGGTCCGCGACGGGATGCTGTCCGAGTCGCAGGTGTCGGCATGCGCTGCCGACCTCGATCAGCTGCGGGCCAGCAAGCGGCTCACGCCCGCCGGGATGGGTCGCGGCGCGGTCCGGGTCCAGACCGATCGAGGCGACCGCACGATCTGGGCCCAGGACGTCGACGCGAGCCTCTTCGTGGGGCTCGGCGCGTTGTTCGAAGATGTCCGCACGCAGCTCAACGAGGGCGCATGGCTCGGACTCGAGCGCTTCGACGTGCAGTTGGCGACCTTCGAGGGCGACGGCGCGCGCTACGTTCAACACCTCGACGCGCTCGCTGGCGACCGACGTCGGCGCGCGACCGCGATCGTCTACCTCAACCCTGGTTGGGTTCCGGCGGACGGGGGCTGCCTGCGGATCGACCCGCCCTCGGGTCGCCGAGATGTCGAGCCGCTCGGCGGACGGCTGGTGATCTTTCTTTCGGACCGACTCCGGCACGAGGTGCTGCCCTGTCACGCGCTGCGCCGGGCGGCCACGGCTTGGTACTGTGGATGACGAGGCTCGACTTCGTGAAGCTCTTGGCTGCGTGCCTGCTCGTGGTGGGCTGTACACGGCACTCGAGCGAGCAGGATGCATCCGGGCACGAAGCGGCTCGCGTGGTCGCGCTCGTGCAGACGGGCCGCCTCCGCGAGCATGACCGGGGCGAGGAGGGCCGCGAGTATCTCTATTCGGAAGCTCGCTATGATCCGGCCGGCCAGCTCATGGATCGCGTGATCTATCGACGCGATGAGACCCGCGTCCATCTGCGCGAGTATGAGAATGGACAGATTCGCAGCGTGACCACGTTCGACGACGAGGGTCGAGAAGCCGACTATGTCCTGCGTTTCGTGTATGAAGAAGCCGATCGGTTGGTCGAGATTCGCTATTGCGCAACGGCGGAATTGAACTGTCCGGCTTGGCGAGTCGACGTCGTCGAGACCTGGACGCCGACGGGCCTTCCGCTGCACGGGTCGGTCAGGTGGCAGGGGCTCGTATTGGCGATCGATTGGCGCTACGACGCCAAGGGGCGCCTGATCGAGAAGAAGCTGGCCGCGACCTCGTGGTCATTCGAATACGATGACCACGATCGTTTGATTGGATGGGACGCCAGCTTCCCCGGTAGCGGCGAGGGCGGTACGCGAGTGTTTGAATACGATGACGCCGGTCGACTCGTGCGCGAGCTCGAGGTGGGCGCGTGGAGTCCGGTCGGCGCGATGATCGAGTATTCCTATGTGCAAGTGACGGCGCTGCGACCCGGGGTGGAGGTCACCGGAGTGGAGGACCTCACCCAGAGTCACGGGTCGGTGAATTGACACTTTGGGCCGTGTCGACTCAGGGCGAGTAGACCTGCACGGGCGCGATCGAGGCCGGGACCTCGTCGTCGCCGATCGGACCCGGGTCATAGCCGAGCCCCAATTCGCCGGTGAAGTTGCCGCCCCAGCAGCGCAGCGCTCCGCTCGAAAGGATCCCGCAGGTGTGCTGCATCCCGAGGTCGAGCGTGTCGACCGGACCACCGAGATCGACGTCACCGTACGAGGCCGGGACCTCGTCGTCGCCGAGATCCTCGATGCTGGCGTAGCCGAGCTGGCCGCTCGATCCGAGCCCCCAGCAGCGAACTGCGTCGGTATCGAGCAGGACGCAGGTATGCCGGTCGCCTGCGACGACCCGGGCGACAGCGGCTCCGACGTTGACGGGCGCGACCGCGGTCGGTAGCTCGTTGTTGCCGATCGCGTCGTTGTTGCCATAGCCGAGCTGCCCGTCGGAGCCGGAGCCCCAACAGCGCAGCGCGCCGCTCTGCAGCAGCGCACAGGTATGCCGGGCGCCCGCGCTGATCTGGAGCGCGGGCTCGCCGAGTTGGACCGGACCGGCGGAGAGCGGCAACTTGTTGGCCGACGCGCCGATCGTGGTGGTGTTGCCGTAGCCGAGCGCGCCGTAGAGCCCGTACCCCCAGCAATATACGTCGCCAGATTCGAGTCGCGCGCACGCGTGCTCGGTCCCGAGAGCGACCTCTGCGACGGGACCTCCCAAGTTCACATTGGCGCTCGGGATCTCGTTGTCGCCGATGTCCGCGCCCGAGCTGTATCCGTAGGCGCCGAACTGGCCCCAACAACGCAGCACGCCACCTTGCAAGACGGCGCAGGTTCGGTCACCGCCAGCGTCGAATTGCACGACCTCGGCTCCGAGCTGAACCTCGCCCGCGCTCGCCGGGGTCTCGTCGTCGCCGATCATCAATTTGTGACCGAGGCCGAGCTGGCCGCGCTCGTTGAGGCCCCAGCAGCGCAGCGACCCGCCCTGCAAAAGCGCGCAGGTGTGCCGGCCACCCGCGCGCAGGGCCACGACCACGCCGCCGACGTCGACGTCGCCCGCGACATGGGGCTCCTCGTCGTCGCCGATAGTCTCGATGTTGGCGTAGCCGAGCGCGCCGTAGGCCCCGTAGCCCCAACAACGCAGGGTGCCGCCCTCGAGCAATGCGCAGGTGTGGGCGTTGCCGGTCACGACCGCGTCGGACCGCTGGATCAGACACGCCGCCGAGCAGCCGTCGTTGGCCGCCAGATTGCCGTCGTCGCAGGCCTCGCCGGGTTGGACGAAGCCGTCGCCGCAGGCCGCCGGCACGCAGGCATTGGTGCAGTCGTCCTCGTCGCTGGCGTTGCCGTCGTCGCAGTCTTCGTGGTCGATCCAGACCACGCCGTCCCCACAGGTGGCGAAGAGGCAGACGTTGGTGCAGCCGTCGCCCGCGTCCATGTCTCCATCCTCGCACTCCTCGCCCGGGTCGAGCACGCCATTGCCACAAGTCGCGAGCGCGCAGGCGTTGGTGCAGGCGTCGATGTCGATGTCGTTGCCGTCGTCGCAAGCCTCGCCGGGGCCAGGATCGCCATCTCCACATACATTGGACTGGCACGCGTCGTTGCAGTGTTGACCCGGGCCATTGTTGCGAGCGTCGTCGCACTCTTCGCCGGCCTCGATCACACCATTGCCACACTCGCTGCCGCCCGTGTCGGTGGTCTCGGTGGTATCCGAGGTGTCGGTGGATTCGGTCGACTCGCTGGTTTCGGACTCGTCGGTGCTGGATCCCGACGTCGTAGAGGTCGAGCTCTCGGTCTCGCCAGTCGCAACCTCATCGTCGCCTGCGCTCGAATCGTTGGTGCAGGCCATGCCAAGCATGCCAAGCATGCCAAGCATGCCAAGCATGCCAAGCCTGAGTGAGAACCTGAGAATGGAGCGGTCGGTCCTCATGGCTGAAACACCTGCACGTATCCGGCGAAGACCGGCCATTCGTCGTCACCGATATGGTTGGTGTTGGCGTAGCCGAGATTGCCTTCGGCCCCGTTTCCCCAGCAGCGCACGCCGCCGCTCTCGGTGAGGGCACAATTCGAGGTTCGGTTGCTGGCGATCGCGGCGATGGGATCGCCGAGTTCGATGTCCAGCGCGGCCGCGGGTACATCATTTTGGTACCAAGGATCGCCGGCGCCGAGCAAGCCGAACCAATTGGCGCCCCAACAGCGCACGGTGTGGCCCTCGAGCAGCACGCAAGTGTGATACTCGCCGAGGCTCAGCGCCTCGACCGGCGCAGCCAGATCGATGTCGCCGACCACGGCCGGGTCCTCGTCGTCACCAATGTTGAAGGGGTAGTCGGGATATCCCAAGTTGGATGCGGCCCAGCCCCAACAACGAACTGCGCCGCCGCCCATGATGACGCAGGTCTTCTGGCCAGCGACCGCGATCGACTGTACCGTTCCGGGACCGAGGTTGACGAAACCAACGCTCGCGGGGGTCTCGTCATCGCCGATGATTTCGAGGAAGGGGTAGCCCAATTGACCCCAACCATTGTAGCCCCAGCACGAGACCCCATTGTTGGTCGAGATCGAGCAGGTATGGAGGTCGCTGGCGACCTGCGACGCCTCGGCGCCCAAGTCGATGTCGCCCGCGCTCGCCGGGGTCTCGTTGTCACCGATGTTCTGGGTGTTGGCGTAACCCAGCCCCTCGGTTGCGCTCCCCCAACATCGGACCGCGCCCGTGTCGAGCACGGCACAGGTTCGCGCGCCGCCAGCGACGACCTGAACGACAGAACCGCCGACGTCGACGTCGCCGGCCGAGCTCGGGGTCTCGTCGTCGCCGATGTTTTCGGTGTGGCCGTAGCCAAGCTGGCCATCGTAATTCTCGCCCCAACAGCGGACTTTGCCCTGGTCGAGCAGCACGCAGCTGTGACCACTGCCGACGCTGAGCGCGAGCGCGGGCCCGCCGATGTCGACGTCGCCAGCCGTCCACGGATGCTCGTCATCCCCGATGCGATTGACGTTGGCGTAGCCGAGCTTGCCGTGGGCGCCGTCGCCCCAGCAGCGTATCGCGCCCTCGGCCGTGCGCACGCAGGTCGAGATGGGACCGACGCCGATCTGGACCACGCGCTGCTCGATGCATTGCGCGCTGCAGCCGTCGTTGGCGACCAGGTTGCCGTCGTCGCAATCCTCCCCGGCCTGCACGATGCCATCGCCGCAGGCCGCGAGCTCGCAAGCCGTCGTGCAGTCGTCGGTCTCGATCGGGTTGCCGTCGTCGCAGTCCTCGTGGCCAAGCCACACGAACCCATCGCCGCAGACCGGGAAGGTGCACGAGGTCGTGCAGCCGTCGCCGGGATCGTCGTCGCCGTCTTCACACTCCTCGCCGGGATCGAGGATGCCGTTGCCGCAGCTGGCGAGCACGCAGTCGTTGGGGCAGGCGTCGTCGTCGACGGCGTTGCCGTCGTCGCAGCCCTCGCCCGGGCCGAGCTCACCGTCGCCACACGTGCTGGGCTGGCACATGTCGTTGCAGAGGCCGCCGGGTCCGTTCGCCCGGCCCAGATCACAAGCTTCGCCGACTTGAACCATGCCATCGCCACAAAGCGGCAAGGTGCAGGTATTCGAGCATTCGTCCCAATCCGTCGAATTGCCGTCGTCGCAAGCCTCGTCGCCCTCGACGACGCCGTTGCCACACGTCGGCTCCTCGCCACTCTCGTCTGTCGAGTCGGAGCTCGAGGTGGTGGAGGTCGAATCTGAATCGGAATCGGAATCAGAATCAGAATCGGACGATGAACCTATCTCGTCACTCGACCCTGAATTGTCGGCGGAGTCGGTTGAATTCGCGGGGTCCGATGTACAGGCGAAGGCCTGCGCCATCAGCAGGATCGGCCCGAGGGCTGAGGAAACTTTGTGCATGAACCATGGAAAACCATGCCTGGCGATTTTGCAACCCTCGGCGAGGCGCGTATGGACGCGAGCTACCCCTCGCCGCCGAAGACCCCGAGCGCGCGCAGCAACCAGGCGGCGTCGGTCGAGTCCAACGACGCCGGATCCATCGCCCGCCCAGGCGGCGCCGCGGGCAGGCCCCGGTCTCGCGCCATGGCCATCAGCGCGCCGTCGACCTGGCCGGACAGGCGGGCGCCGATCAGCATGCAGGCGCGATGGACGACGCGCTCGAGCTTGGCGGGGCCGCTGCGCCAGTGGTCGAGCTCGCGGGCGAGGGCGCGGCGGAGATCGCCGTCGAGCTTGGTGGCCGTGAGGCCGCGGGCGGCGAATTGGTCGGCGAGGTTCTGGGCCTCTTCGCCGCGGGCGATGTGGCGGGGACGGGAGAGGCCGAGCAGGGCGTCGACGAGATCGATGAGCGGGAGCGGGTGATCGTCGACGAGGGGGCCGAGGCCGGTGGCGAGAGCGGCGGCGGCGTAGGCGAGTCGATAGGCGCGCTCGGCTTCGGGGGTGTTGGCGAAGTCTTCGCTGACGACGATGGTCGGGCGCTCGAGGTTGCGCAGGCCGACGCCGCCGGGCGGGCGATCGTCGGTGGCGAGGATCGTGATCTCGACGCCGAGCTTGGTTCGCCAGGGCACGCTGATCTTGGTCGCGAGCTGGATGGCCGTGCGCTCGCTGGCCTTGCGCGGCGCTCGAGCGGTGCCGCTGGTCGCTCGCAGACCGGCGAGCTCGCTGCGCAGCTGGATCAGGACTTCGCGCAGGGCACCGCGCCACTCGAGCGGGACCCAGTCGTCGCGCTGCAAGGGGTTGTCGGGCAGCTCGCCGGGCGGCAGGCGAGTGGTCAGGACCGGCACGGGCCCGCTCGGGGCCATGTAGGCGGCGATCTGGTAGAGGTTGCGAGCCAGCTCCATGCGCCGGAAGGCCTCGTTGAGGCGGGCGAGGCCGAGCGCGAGGCCGGCTCCGAGCGGCTGGCCTGCCGCCCAAGCCCCGAGCTCGTCGAGCAGCTCTTCGGTCCCGCCACAGAGCGCGGCCGCGGCCGCGAGCACGGCGTCGAGGCGCGGGAGCGGGCCGTCGAGGGCGATCAGGTCGAGCATCCTCGCGGTCGTCGGCCACAGGATTCGCGCGCGCACGGACTTGTCGTGGCGATCGCCGATCGAGCGGGCCAAGGTTCGCTTGCCGCGGGCGAAGGCCTCGGTCAGGGCGGCGTAGACGAGCGCCTCGTGCTCGTCGCCGGCGATCGATCGCAGCTCGATCGCGAGCTCGAGCACGCGCTCCCAGTCGCCTTGATGGAAGGCGAGCGGCATCAACACGGCGCGCGCGTCGGTGCTCTCGATCGAGACGGCGCGGGCTCGCTCGAGCAGGCGGCGGGCGGCGGGCAGCGACTCGCGGCCGTCGTTGCCATGGTCGAGGTGGACCTGCGCGGCGCGGGTCAACCAGTGGGCTTGCTCGCGGGTCTCGATGGTCAGGTTGGCGAGCTGCTCGAGCGCGCGGGCGAGCGCGGGCCAGTCTTCGGCCTGCTCGAGCAGCTCGGCGTAGAGCTTGGTCAGCGGCTGATCCGAGGGCTTGTCGAGCAGGGCGGTCCGGCAGGTCGCGCGGGCGTCTTGGAGGTTGCCGATGCCTCGCTGCGCGCGGGCGAGCTCGAGCGCGATGTCGGCCGCGCGATCGGGCCAGTGGCGACGACACAGCTCGAGCCGCTCTTCGAGCAAGGGGATCCGATCGTGGGTTCGACCGGCGCCCTCGAGCAGGCCGTCGAGCAAGCTGAGCGCTTGAAGGCGCAGCTCGACCGAGGCCTCGCCGGCGAGCAATTGCCGAAGCACGCCTTGGGCTTGCTCGCGTCGCTCGAGTCGCAGGGCGGCTTCGGCCAGGCGCAAGGTCAGCAGGGGCGGGCGCTGGCGCGGGGCGAGCAGGCTGAGCTCGTCGCAGATCGTCGCGTCGACCTCGCGCTCGTCGCTGGCACCGGCGATCTCGCCGAGCAGCGCGGTCGCGGGCGCGTGGGTCGGCGCGCGATCGAGGGCGCGACGAACGATCGCGACCGCGAGCTTGGGGTCGCGCTGGCCCGACCAGGCGAAGCGGGCGGCGGCGGTCAGGCGCTCGGCGGCTTCGTCGGCGTTGGCGGTTCGGGCCGCGAGCTCTTCGTAGAGCGCGACGATCCGGCCGTACTCGCCCGACTCGGCGAAGAGGTCGCGCAAGCTGGCGATCGCGGCGTCGCGTAGATCGAGGTCGTTGCCGGCCAGCATCTCGTGGGCGAGGTCGAGCTGGCGGGCGGTGGTCGCTTCGAGGTCGTCGCGGTCGCCGAGCGCTCGGGCGGTCTCGCGGAGGCGGCCGAAGATCTGCAGGCGATCGATCGGGAAGAGCGTGTCGTCGAGCTTGGCCAGCAAGGTCTTGCGCCGCTTGCGAAGGTCGAACTCGCCTTGATCGATCTGGACGATCTGCTCGAGGTGACGGGCGGTCTGGTGGCGCAGCGGCTCGGGCAGATCGGCCAGCTCGGTCGCGGCTCGTGCGGCTCGCTCGGCTGGTTCGAGCGCGTCGTTGCGCAGGTGCAGATCGCTGGCGAGCATCAGCAAGCGAGCTCGTGCGGCGTCGTCGATGACCTCGCCGAGCTCGGGCCGAGCGGCCGCGCGGGCGAAGTGCTCGAGCCGCTCGGCGGCCTCGCCGAGATCGGGCAAGCGATGGGCCAAGCTGTTGGCGCGCTGGAGCACGACGACATCGAGCGGGGCCAGCTGCACGCCAGCGGCGAGGTTGCGGATCGAGCTCTGCGCGTCGGCGAGGCGATCGAGGTAGGTCTCGGCCAGGTCGAGGTGGGTCAGCGCGCGGCGGGGCCCAGGCGGCAGCTCGCGGATGGCCAAGAAGTGCATGTGCGCGACGATCGACCACTCGCTGCGGGCCCCGGCCAGCTCGAGCAGGGCCTGGCGTGCCTGGGCGTGCATGGCATCGGCGCCGACGGCTTCGAGCAGCAAGGCGCGGGCCTTCTCGCCGGCCTCGGACATCGGGTCGACCCGGAACTGCTTGGCCAGCAGCATCGCCTGACGATAGCCGACCTCGGCGCGGAGCATGCTCGAGAGCGAGAGCTCGGCCAGGCGCTCGAGCACGATCGCTTCGTCGGGCTTGCGATCGAGGCGCTCGTAGAGCCGGGCCAGCTCGAGCAGCGCGCGCTGAGACTCGGGCGCGCGGACGAGCGCGCGCTGCAGGACCGTCTCGGCCTCTTCGGTTCGGTCGAGCTCGATCAAGGCGCGCGCGGCCGAGGCCGCGTCGTCGGCCGCTCGATCGTCGGCGATGTCGGGGCTGCGCGCGGCCAAGGTCAGCGGCTCGATCGCGTCTTCGAGCCGACCCTGGCGCGAGAGCAGCCGACCGAGGCCCTCGAGCGCGTTGGCCAGGCTCGGGTTGATCTGCAGGGCCTCGCGATAGCGCCGCTCGGCCTCGCCTTCGAAGTCGTCGTGGGGCGCGAGCAGGTCGCCGAGCAAGGTCAGCAGCGCGGGCTTGTAGGCCTCGCGCAGATCGGCGAGGCGCATGAGCAGGCGGTTGCGAACGTTGACGACCGAGTCGGTCCCGGCCAAGAGCACGCGCGCGCGGGCGCCCGCGGCTGGGTTGTCGCCGGGGTTGGCCAGGTAGGCGTCGAGGAAGAAGCGGGCGGCCTCGTGCGGGCGTCGCAGCGGACCTTCGAGCAGCTCGCCGATCCGGAAGTCGGCCTCGGCCTTGCGATCGGCGTCGCCGATCTCGGCTAGCTTGCGCGAGCGAACGGTGAGGATTCGGACCAGATCGTCGTAGCGCTGGTGGCCGCGATACCAGCGGGCGAGCGTGGCCAGGCCTTCGTCGGGCAGGGCGTCGAGCTGCTCGAGCCGGGCATAGACGCGAGCGGTGGCTTCGCCGTCGTCGGCGTGGTCGCGCAGGGCCTTGGCCAAGCGCTGCATCATCTCGATCCGCGGGGCCTTGCCGCTGAGCGGGCCGTCGAACCAACCAGCACCGGCCTCGCCGCGCTCGCGCGGGTCGCTGCGGCTGGCGAGGTCGTCGGCGAGCTCGTGCTCGAGGTGGGCGATCAAGTCGCTGAAGCGACCTTGCTTGTCGAGCACCGCGACCAGCTCGAGGTGGAGCTCGTCGGCGAGGTCGTCGAGCACGCGACGGGGATCTCGGGCAGCCGGCTTGGGGCCCTCGTTGGCTTCGGCCGAGTCGCGGGCGAGCTGGGCGTCGAGGCTGTCGAGCGGGAGGCCCTCGAGGTTCTCGAGCGCGAGCCGAAGCGCCTGCTCGGCCTTGGGCAGATCGTCGAGCCGGCTGCGCTGGAGCTTGGCGATCCGGCGCAGGGTCTGAACGCGATCGAGGCCTTGCTGGCGCGGGTACTCGCGGCCGAGCAGGCCGACCAGCGCCGGCCAGCGCTGGCGTTGATCGTAGAGCGAGGCGAGCAGCTCGACGCTGCGCGGGCGACCGGCGGCCTCTTCGGTGACCGACTCGAGATCGGCGATCGCTTCTTCGAGTCGACCGAGCGGATCGACGAGCAAGCGGGCGCGCTCTTCGAGCGCCTCGACCCGGGCGCTGCCGCTGGTTCGGTTGGCGATCGCGGCCAGCATCCGCACGCGGTGCTCGGGATCGTCGGCCAGGTCTTCGAGCTCGCGCAGGCGATCGCGGGTCCGCGACTCGTCGGGCACGCGGGTCAGGATCCGGCGTAGGAGCTGCTCGGCGAGGTCGTGGCGACCCGAGGCCAGCGCCGCGTCGGCGCCCCGATGGCCGAGGGCCGCGAACGCGACCGCGCCCATCGGCACGTGGTCGAGCACGCGCATGCTCAGCTCGATCGCTCGCTCGAGCTGCGGCTGACCATAGTAGTGGTCGAGCAGCGGCAGCATCAGGTCGGGGTCGGCGGGGGCCAGCTCGAGCGCGCGCTCGAGCTCGACGATCGCCATGTCGGGATCGCCGAGCACGTCGGCGTAGAGATGGGCGAGCTGCTTGAGGTCGGCGACCCGGCGATCGTCGTCGTCGCCGTGCTCGGCTCGAACGCCGAGCAGCTCGATCGCCCGCTTCCAGTGGTTGCCCGACTCGAGCGCGTCGACCAAGCCCGAGAAGGCCTCGGCGTCGTCGAGCTCGAGCTTGCCGCGGCGGACCATCAGCTCGGCGCCTTCGCGGCGATCGAAGAGCTGGGCGAGGCCGACGCAGAGCAGCGCGCGAACCTTGCCCTTGGGCTGGAGCCGCGCGGCGAGCCGGTCGAGCAGGGCCTCGGCCTTGGCGAGTCGCGTGGCCCGATCGTCGTCGCCTTCGAAGGGATCCCAGTGGAGCGTGTGCAGCTCGGGGCTCTCGGGCTGGCTGAGCAGCGCGAGGTCGTGGAGGCTGGCGACGCGCTCGCTCAGCTCGCTCAGTCCGCGGGCGACCGCGCTGCGGCCGATCTCGATCAGGTTGGCGAGCACGCCAGCGTCGCCCTGGTCGAGCGCGAGCTTCTCGATCGCGGGCCAGTGCTCGATCAACTCGGGGGCCGGCGGATTCTCGCCGACGAGCTTGGGCAGGACGGCGAGCACCGGCGTGATCACGGCGCTCGAGTCGGCCGCGCGACCGAGCTCGAGCAGGGCGATGCGCAAGGTTCGAGCGGGCTCGGGCTCGGCCTGACGCGAGAGCGCGAGCAGGCGCTCGGCCACGGCCCCGTGATCGAACTCGAGCATGCGCAGGAGTCGGGCGACGAGCGCCTCGGTCTCGGGCCCGAGCGTGACGGCGAGCAGCTCACGATCGATCTCGCCGAGCTCGAGCTCGACCCGGCCGAGCTTGCGGATCGCCCACTCGCGCAGGTCGAGCAGCTCGGGCGAGCCGACTCGACCGGGCGACATGCGATCGAGCTGGGCGAGGAGGCGCGGGGCGTCGTCGAGCTCGACGGCGGTGAAGGCCAGCTCGGTCGCGAGGCGATCGCGGGTCTCGGGCTCGTCGTGGCCGAGCAGGGCGATCGTGACCTCGAGCATGTCGGCGTAGCGAGCCGGGAGCCCGCCCGCGAGCGCGAGGTCCTTGTAGGTCGAGAGCAGGATCGGATCGTTGGGCCGCTCGGCGAGGGTGTGCTCGAGCAGCGCGAGGCCTTCGTCGACTCGATCGAGGCCGCGCGCGAGCAAGCTGGCCTCGATCCGCAGCTCGGAGTTGGGCAGCTCGCTGCCGAAGGCGGCCCGCAGCTGGACCCGCGCGCCGGCCTCGTGCTCGAGCGCCAAGCGACGATCGCCCTCGCCGACCTCGAGCTCGCCGCGCTCGAGCGTGGTGCTGCGCTCGATCGCGAAGTCGAGCGTGGCCCGGGCGATCCGGCGATGCAGCTCGCTGCCCGGCTCGGCTTGGTTGGCGGCGCGCTCGAAGCTGGCGATCGCTCGCTTGCTGGCTTCGCGGGCCTCGGCCGGCTCGTGCCGCTCGGCCGCCGCCTCGCAGAGCCGCGCGTGGGCCTGGGCGAGTTCGAACTCGAGCTCGGCCCGCTGTTCGGCGCTCTGCGGCTGCTCGAGCAGAGCCGCGAGCGCCTGCACGCTCAGCTGGAGATCGCGGCTGATCAACGCGAGCGTGCGCAGCTGCTCGAGCGCCTCGCGCTCGCCGGGTCGGGTCTGCAACGCGCGCTCGAGCAGCGCGCGACAGTCTTGGAACTCGCCGCGCTCGATCGCCGCGGCCGCGAGCGCGAGCGCGGGCGCGAAGAAGCGATCGTCGTCGACCGGCAGCAGCTCGCCCGCGCGTCGCCAGAGGCTCGCGGCGCGCTCGCTCGCGGGCGCTCGGCCTGCGTGATCGGGGTCGGGTTCGAGCGGGCGATCGTGGGCGTCATGGGCGTCGTGGAGCTCGGCGAGCGCGAGCAGGGCCTCGATGTCGTCGGGGACGAGCTCGAGCAGCTGCGTCCAGAGCTCGACGAGGTTGGAGTCGGTGGTGTCGTTCGGGTGGCGCTCGGCGAGGGCAAGCTCGATCGAGCGGCGCAGCGCCTCGGCGCCGCGGAGCCGGGCGCTCGCCTCGGCCTCGGCGTCGCGGCGCGGGTCGGCGAGCGTGCGCCGAGCCTGCTCGACCCGCTCGTGCAAGAGCGCGCGCAGCTGGACCCGCTCGCCGGCGCCGAGCAACACCCGCTCGAGTTGGCTGGCGAGCGCGTCGTCGTCGGGCCGCAGCGCGTGGGCTTGCGCGAGCGCCTCGAGCCGGAGGGCGTCGTCGCCGTGCTCGGCGACTCGGGCCAGCCAACGCAGGCGCAGCTCGGGCTCGGCCTCGTGCTCGCGCGCGGCGAGGCGAGCGAGCGCGCCGGCTCGCTCGCGCAGGCCGAGCTCGACGAGCAGCGCGAACTGACGCTCGACCAGCGGCGGTCGGCGAGCGTCGCCGAGCGGACAAGCTTGCAGCGCGCGCTCGAGCAAGGTGGTCGCGCGCTCGCGTTGGTCGGCGGCGCAGAGCAGCTCGGCGCAGCGACTGATCAGCGCGACGCGATCGAGCTCGGCGAGACCGAGCGCGGCGCGGAGCTGGTCGAGCTGGGCCACGTCGAGCTCGATCAGCGGCAAGAGTCGCTCGAGCGCCGCGTCGGCGCGACCGGCCTCGGCGAGCGCGTCGCCGAGTCGATAGCGAAGATCGACACGCTCGGGCGCGACGCTCAGCGCGTCGGCGAAGGCCTCGGCGGCGAGCTCGGGCTCGTCGTCGCGCAGGCGCAGGCCGAGCTCGACCCGCGCGCGGAGGCGGGTCGTGTCGTCGTCGGCGAGCCGGGCCTGCTCGGCGATCTCTTCGAGCACCGCGCTCGACCCACTAGGGACGCGCGCGTCAGCGAGCAAGACCAAGTCGAGCACGTCGGCCCAGCGGGCCCGCTCGCGCAGCAGCGCCAGGAGGCCGGCGAAGGCCTCGCGATCGTCGAGCGCTCGCTCGCATCGCTCGCGCAGGAGAGCGCCGATTCGGCCGCTCGCGGGCTCGCGCGCGCAGGCGTCGGGGAAGCGGCGCTCGAGGCTGGCGAGCCCGGCCGCCCACAATCGCGCGAGCCCGGCTTCGTGGAGGTCGAGCTCGCGCGCGAGCAGGTCGAGGCGCTCGGCCTGGCGCTCGATGATCGACGCGAGCGCGAGCAGGTCCGGATCGGTCACTTCTGCGGGTCCAAGTCGATCGGGCGCGAGCCGAGCGACGAGCAGGTCATGAAGCTGGCGATCGCCGGGATCGATTCGTGCAGCCGCGAGCGCGAGCCGTTCGACGTGGCTCGCGTAGTCGAGCCCCTGATCGAGCCCGCCCTCGCGCTCGGCCAGCAGCGCGAGGCCGAGCAGCTCGACGATCGCTCCGAGCTGGGCCGAGTCGATCGCGAGGCTCTCGACCCCGCTCCACCACGCGGACACGGCCTTGACCGAGTCGTGGGTCAAGGTCGCGCGCATGGCCGCGAGCGCGATCGCGAGCCGCTCGGGCGCGTACTCGCGAGCGACCCGCAAGGCCGAGCGCGCGAGCGAGCGGGCGAGCTCGTGATCGAGGTTCGGGTGGGCGTTGACCAGCGCGAGCAAGCGCTCGGCACAGGGTTCGCCAGCCTCGCCGAGCAGCCGGAGCATCCGCGCGACCAGGGCTTGGAGCCGCTCGGGCGGGGCTTGGTGATCGAGCGCGAGTACGCGGCGATCGATCTCGATCAGCTCGTCGTCGACTCGGCCGAGCCCACGGATCGCCCAGTCGCGCAGCTCGAGCAGCTCGCTGCGCTCGGCCAGCTCGGCCGGCAGGGCATCGAGCGCGCGCAAGCAGGTGGCGGGGTCGTCGATCGCTCGGGCCGCGCGGGCGAGCTTCTCGATCAAGCGCAGCGGTGGTTCGAGGGCTGGCGTGGACGCAGAAGGCTCGGCCGCGTCGACGTGCTCGGCCAGCAAGGCCGCGAGCAGCTCGACGAAGCGGGCTTGCTCGCCCGCGCTGGCGCAGAGCTCCTCGAGCGCGGCCAGCAAGTCGGGCTCGCTCGGGTGGCGGCGGAGCCCGACTTGGAGCAGCTCGAGCGCTTCGCCGCGGCGATCGAGGCGGGTCGCGAGCAGCTCGGCCTCGGCCACGTAGGCGCGGGCGGGCAGGCGCTCGTCGAGCGCGAAGCGGAGCTCGGCCCGGGCCTCGGCCTCGCCCTGAGCTTGGGCGGCGTCCTCGTTCTCGCGCAGCAGCACGCGCTTGCCTTCGCGGGTGACCAAGCGCAGCCATTGCTCGGCGACCTCGACATGGAGGCGCGACATCGGCTCGGCCTCGCCCGCGGCCTGGCGGATCGCGACCAAGGCTTCGTCGGGTCGATCGAGCCGTTCGAAGGCCGAGGCGCGGGCCCGCTGCAGCTCGGCCCGCTCGATCGTGAAGCCAGCGGTCGGGTGGGCGAGCAGGGCTTCGCTCGCGCGCAGCAAGAGCGGGGCGTCGTGGGTTCGGCGGCCGAGATCGATCAGGCCCGCGAGCGCGCGCGCGTCGTCGGGATCGATCGCGAGCGCGCGCTCGAGCCAGCGCCGGGCCTGGTCGAGATCGTCGGCCTCGAGCGCGAAGCGGGCCAGCTCGCGGGCGGGGACCAAGAAGCGGGGATCGTCGGCGGGCAGGCGCTCGGCGAGCTGCCGCCAGTGGGCGAGCGCGGCCTCGCGATCGCCCTCGGCGAGGCGCAGCTCGGCCAGCTCGAGCCGGGCTTCGAGCCGCTCGGGCGCGAGGCGCAGGAGCTGGCCGAGCAGCTCCGCGCGATCGCGGATCATGGCGGCACGCGCTTCGCCCTGGGCGCCGTTGGAGTCTTGGTGATCGCTGCGACCACCGAGCAGCGCGAGCAGCCGCTCGAGCTGGCCGACGGTCCGAGCACGGTCGCCACCTTGAAGGCCGGCTTGGATGCGAGCGCGGAGCAAGGACTGAAGGCGCGGGCGATCGTCGAGCGCACGCAAGCTGGCTTCGAAGGCGTCGGCGAGGCGATCGTCGTCGGGCCGCAGCGCGTGGGCGCGGGCGTAGAGCTCGGCGCGCTCGTGCTCGTCGCTCGCGAGTCGAGCCGCGCGCTCGAGCCAAGGCAGGCTCTCGTCGCTGCCCTCGAGCGACTCGGCGACCTCGCGGGCGAGCAGGGCGGCGCGCTGCGACCATGCGGCGTCGGGGTGGAGTCGGCCGAGCTCGACGAGCAGCTTGTGGAGCCGCTCGGCGACCGTGAGTCGGGCCTTGAGCTGGCGCAGCTGGAGACGGGCGAGATCGAGGAACTCGACCGCGCGCTCGCGTTGACCGAGCTCGAGCGCGAGCAAGCCACAGCGACGCGCGAGCGAGCCGAGCGAGCCGAGCGCGGCGAGCTCGGGATCGTCGGGCGTGGCCTCGAGCAGGGCGAGCAAGGGCGCGAGCTCTTCGAGCGCGGCCGCGGCTTGGCCTGCACGCTCGAGCGCGCGGCCGTGGGTCTGTTGGATGGTGCGATCGTCGGGCCGCAGCGCTCGCGCGCGCGCGAGCTGTTCGACGGCCCGGCGCAAGCTGGTGTCGGTCAGCGCTCCGGAGTCGCGCTCGTCGGCGAGGACCCGCGCGAGCAAGGTCGCGCCCGCCCGGCTGCGGGCCTCGGCCTCGATGTCGCTGCGCTCGGCCGCGGCGGCGTCGTCGGCCAGCTCCAACCAGCGATCGGGCTCGGCCTCGTTCGGGCCGCCGCTCTCGCTGCTGCGCGCGCCGAGCTCGATCAGCTCGACCAGCTCGGCGAAGGCCCCGAGCTTGCGCAGGGCCTCGCGCAAGACCGCGAAGATCGCCGGGTCGCCGACGTGGCGAGCCGCGAGCTCGCGCAAGAACCCGGCTTGCTCGCTCGGCTCGAGCGTGGCGACCAAGCCGAGGTAGAGCCGCGCACGACCACGCGGATCGATGCGATCGCTGGTCGCGAGCCGGTCGATCCGCTCGAGCGCGAGCTGAGGGTCGCCGCCGGGCAGGCGCTGGCGGGCGAGCAGGTGGAGGCTCGCGTGCTCGGGGAAGTCGACGCTGGCGCGATCGATCAGCATCTCGCCGAGCTCGGCGAAGCCGGGCAGCGAGCTGGCGGCGGCTCGATCGGCGGCGAGGACCAGCTCGACCACGCGCTCGAGCGCCCGGCGATCGCGGGCGGCTTGCTCGAGCGCGGACGCGGCGAACTGCTGCCAGTGGCGGCGCAGGCTGGCGACCCGCTCGCGCGCGCCTCGTTCGTCGCTGTCGAGCTCGAGCGCGACATGAGGATCGCCGACCAGCTCGAGCAGCCCGATCAGCGCACGCACGCCGAGCGCGAGGCGATCGGGCGCGTGGCTGTGGAGCAGCTCGAGCGCGGCGTCGAGCAGCCAGACTCGCTTGCGTCCGTGGGCCGCGAGCGCGGGGCTGCCGGCGAGATCGATCAGCCGGGCCGCGCAGGCTTCGGTGTCGTGTTCGAAGAGCCGCAAGAGGCGATCGAGCAGGACCGGATCGCCGACGTCCTCGGGCTCGCTCAGGAGGCGATCGAGCTCGGCGAGCTCGTCCTCGACGCGGTCGAGCTTGCGGACCGCCCAGACCCGCAGATCGAGCAGCTCGGGCTCGGCCGCGGCTTGGCCCGAGAGCCGATCGAGCGCGTCGAGGGTGGTGCGGGCGGCCTCGGCCGCGCGGGCCGAGAGCGCGAGCTCGCGGGCCAGCTCGTCGCGGGCGCGGCCGCTCGGCAGCGCGTCGACGACCCGTCGCTGGCTTCGCAGCACGCGGTCGCGGTGGCGACCCTTGTCGGCGCTGGCGAGTCGATCGAGGCGGGCGCGGGCTTGCTCGCTCGCCTCGGCGTCGGTCGACTGGATCAGCAGGCCCTCGATCAAGCCCAGCGCCGGGTCGAGCTCGCCGAGCACGATCAAGAGCTCGGCCTCGCGCAAGGTCTGCTCGCCGCTGAGCTCGGTGCCCAAGGCGAGGCGCAGCTCGGTCCGGGCGACCAGCTCGCGCCGGGCTCGAACCAGCGTGTCGTCGCTGGCGAGCGCGGGGTGATCGAGCAGCTCGAGCCAGCGCAGGGCCAGCTCGCGGTGGCGCTCGCTGCCGGGCTCGCTCGCCGCGACCGCGCGCTCGAACGCCGCGATCGCTTCGAGCGGCCGACCGAGCAAGACCTGGGCGCGGGCGATGTCACTCTCGAGCTCGGCGAGCTGGTGGTTGTCGAGGCCGGTCGGGTGATCGAGCAGCGCTCGCGCGGCGACCAGCACCCGGCTCGGATCGTCGAGCATGCAGGCGATCGCGTGGCGGCGGGCGAGCACCTCGGGATCGCTGGGCCGCAGCAGCAAGGCCCGTTCGAACAGCCGATGCGCGTCGAGCAGATCTTCGTGGACGTGGCGGCCCGGGTTGGCGTGCAGCCGCTGCTCGGCGAGTCGCTTGGCCAACTCGAAGAGCCGCGGATCGTCGTCGCGCAAGCCGGGCTCGGCCCGACTCCACAGCGCGAGCGCGTCGTGGGCCTCGCCGTTGCGCAGCCGCTGCCCGGCCAGGGTCATCAGCGCGTCGACATCGTCGGGCTCGAGCCGCAGCAGCTCCTCGTGCAGCGGGATCAGGGCGTCGAGGCGATCGGCGAGGTCGCTCTCGTCTTCGTTGGCGAGGTCGCTCGGCTGCGCGGGCGCGTGGTCGCGGATCAGCTCGATGCGAGCCCGCAAGCTGGCGACCCAGCCTTGGCGCAGCTCCGGCTCGAGCAGCTCGGGCGTGATCTCGTCGAGGTCGAGGCCGGTCTGCGTACGAGCGCGACCGCGGAAACGATCGAGGCGCTCTTGCGCGAGCTGCTCGAGCGCGGGTCGATCGTCGAGTCCGCGCAGCCGGGCTTCGATCGCGGCCAACAGCGCTTCGTCGTGGGGCGCGAGCTCGTGCGCGCGCCAGAGCAGCTCGACCTCGCGCTGGCCCGAGGCGCGCTCGGCCGCGCGGCGCAGCCACACGACCTGCTCTTCGGGGTTCTCGAGCTCGGCCGCGCGCGCGCTGGCGAGCTGCACCGCTTCGTCGTCGCGCCCGAGCTCGACCAAGCTGATGAAGAGCGCCGCGCCGGTTCGCTCGCGCAGCTCGACGGGCACGCGCGCGTGGGCGGCCCCGAGCAGCTCGGCGGCGTGGGGATGATCGCCGAGCTCGCTGGCCAGCTCGCCGCAGCGCAGCGCGAGCTCGGCGAGCTCGACCCCGGCCTCCGACCAGCGCTGCTCGTCCCAGAGCGGCAGCAGGCAGGCGAGCGCCTCGCGGGCCAGCGACTCGGACCCCGGGCTGAGCCCGTGCAAGATCGCTTGGGCACGACCGAGGCGCCAGCGCAGATCGGCGCGATCGGGGGCCAGCTCGAGCGCCCGACGCAGCTCGACCACGCCGCGCATGGCCAGGCTCGCGTCGACCCGCGTGGGCTCGAGTCCGCTCGCCTCGTCGCCGAGCAAGCCGGCGTCGCGCAGCAAGAGCGTGCCGACCCGCGCGCGCGCTCGGACCTCGCTCTCGAGGTCGCGGTCCTCGCTCGCGGCCGCGGCGATCCGCAGCCAGGGCTCGAGGCCCGCGGCCAGCTCGAGCCCGCGCTCGCTGGCCTTGCCGAGCAGCGCGAGCAGGTCGGGCCAGCGGCGGCGCTGCTGAAGCCGCGCGAGCAGCTCGGCGAAGATCGCCGGATCGTCGAGCCAAGCCTCGGCTTGCTCGCGCAACAAGGCGATCGCTGCGGCCTCGTCGACCCGCGCGCCGACATGCCGGGCCAGCCCTTCGCAGAGCTGGCCCGCGCTCGCGGCTGCCAGCGCGCGCTCGCGGATCAGCGCGCTCAGCCACGCCGCCGTTCGCTCGATCGTCGCGGCGTGCGGCTGCTCGTCGTCGATGACCAATTGCTCGGCGCTGCAGCGCAGCCAGAGCGCCTCGATCAGGCGGGCATCATCGGGCTGGCGGATCAGTCGCTCGCGCAGGAGCGCGTCGGCTCGCTCGCGCAGCTCGGGCTGATCGAATTCGCCGGCCAGCGCGAGCAGGCGCTCGAGCGTGGCGATCTCGCCTTGGTCCGCGACGACCTGCTCGAGCGCGGGCCAGCGGGCGAGCAGACGCTCGCGCGCGCCGAGCCGGGCGAGCAAGGTCAGCGCGTCGAGGGCCAGCTCGATGCCTTCGATCTGCGGAGGCGACAAGAGCTCGAGCGCGGCGTCGGCCAGCCCGGCCGCGGCCTCGCGCTCGGCTTGCTCGGCCAGCGCGAGCAGCCGGATCGCCGTGCCGCGTCGGTCGTCGTCATGCAGCGCGAGCAAGCGAAGGATCAGCGCGTCGCGTCGGGTCGCCGGCAAGCCCGGCGCGAGCAGCCGGGCCTCGACGCTGGTCTGCTCTTCTTGGACGCGGCCGAGCCGACGGATCGCCCACTCGCGCAGCTCGGCCAGCTCGCCCCGCTCGACGCGCTCGGGCTCGAGCTGATCGAGGCCGAACGCGACGATCGCCGGATCATCGAGCATGCGGCCGAGCTCGATCGCGAGGGTCGCCGCGGGCTCGCGACCGACGACGCGCGAACGATCGCTCAACCCAACTCGCAGCGCTCGCGCGGCCCGGGTCGCCTGCTCGCTCCACTCGCTGGTCTCGCGGCGCGGCTCGAGCAAGCCACGCAAGCCGAGGATGACCTCGGGCGCGATCGAGCGGCGAAGGATCACCGCCTCGATCCGCTCGAGCGCTTGGCCGGGTCGACCGAGCGTGCCCGCGAGCAGCTCGACCTCGGCCAGCAAGGTCGCGACATCCAGCTCGACGCCCTCGCTCTCGCGCAGCAGGGCGCGTGCGCGGGCTTGGGCCTCGGGATCGCCGATCGCCTCGGCCACGCTCAGCCAGGTTCGGGTCGCGGGCACGCGATCGCTCGCGCGGGCACGCGCGGGGTCGAGTCGCTCGGCTCGCGCGAAGGCTTCGATTGCACCGCGACCGATCGCGGGATTGCGCGCTTGCTCGAAGCTGCGGGCCAGCGCGCGAGCGTGGGCGAACTCGAGCTCGGCGTGGCGCTCGTCCGACGCGTGGCCGTCGAGCAGCGCCAGCTGCGAGGCGAGCGAGGCGACCGCGAGCTCGCTGTCGTCGAGCTCGAACGCGACCTTGGCCAGCAGCTCGAGCGCCGCTTGGTTGTCGGGGTCGAGGCGCAGCGCTCGTTCGGCCAGCTCCCGCGCGCGCTCGGGCTCGCTGGCATCGAGCGCGTGGCGAGCCAGCTCCAGCGCCGGACCCAAGAAGCGCGGGTCGTCGTCGCTCAGCCGCTCGCTCGCGACCTCCCACAGCTGCTGGGCTTGCTCGCGCTCGCCCTGCTCGAAGCGGAGGTTGCCGAGGATCAGCATCGCGGTCGTGTGCTCGGGCCGCAGGACCAGCAGATCCTCGAGCATATTTATCGCTTTTAATCTGCCTAAGTTCAGCTTATAGTTAGTTATTTCTGCCATTCAAAACCATAATTTAACGATTAAGAACCTCCATGTTCTATTTAAGTTATTTATTTTCCAGAATCATGGGGACTTTCGAAAAAG
>JAMHUH010000710.1:0-3905 GCA_035904925.1 Nannocystaceae bacterium | reverse complement strand
CTCGCGCCGAGCAGCGAGAACGACGGCTCGCAGGGGATCGAGCACCTGGTCTGCGTCGCCGGTTGGTGGACGATCGACGAGCCTTGGCCCTCGCTGCGGCCTTGGGTCGACACCAGCTTCGACCTCGCCCGGCTGCGCAGCGCGGTCGCGGGCGTGTCCGTGTTGCTCGGCGACGACGACCCCTTCACCCACGACTGGCGGGCCAACCAAGGCCTGTGGGAGCAGCGGCTCGACGCGCGGACCAAGCTGGTCGCCGGGGCCAAGCACTTCAACGCCAGCAGCGAGCCGGCCGTGCTCGAGCTGATCCAAGACCTGATCCGCTGATGGCCAGCCAGGCTGCGAGCGCGCTGCTCGAGTGGGAAGTGATCGACGACGAGCGCGTGCGTGCCCGCCTGCGCCTCGCTTGCGGCTGCGTCGTCACCCGCGAGATCGCCCGCGATCGGATCCTCGACGACATCGATCCGCCGCGCGCGGTCGGCAAGTACCCCTGCCCGCTCGGTCACCCGGTTAAGCCCGACTGAGCTTCCTTCAGCGTGCTTCGAACACGGGCTGCTCGAACATTTCCTCGAGACTCCGCAGCGAGCCTCGCTTGCCCCGACCCCGACGATCGAGGTGCAGCGCGTGCATGCCCGCCGACTCGGCCCCGCGAACGTCGTCGTGGCGGCTGTCGCCGATCATCACCAGCTCGTCGACCGCAAGCTCGAGTCGGGCCGCGACGTGGGCGAAGATCGCCGCGTCGGGCTTGGCCATGCCGACCTCGCACGAGAACACCAGCGCGTCGAAGTGGCGATCCAGCCCGAACTCGAACACCGGCGCTTTGTAGGGCGCCGCGAGGTTGGAGAGCAGCGCCAGCTTCATGCCCTGCGCACGCGCCCGCTCGAGCGTGGTGATGCTGTCGGGGTAGAGTTCGACCGCGGCGAGGCCTTCGGCGACCAACCGCTCGAAGTGCTCGGAGGGCGGGCCGCGGCGGATGCCGAGCTCGTCACGAAACTCGCCGATGGTCGGGTTCGGCCGGGTCAACGCCGCTCGGCGAAGCCGGCTCCACTGCCAGGGCGGCGCGCGGAAGATCAGCTCGCGATACGCTCGCCAGCCGTCGCCGCGGGTGACCAGCGTGCCGAAGAGATCGAAGACGAGCCCGCGAATCGGCATTGTTCGGTAGCTACCTCGAATCGCGGCCGAGGTCATGAGATCGTCGCATCACGGAAGCGAACAAGCCCAAGTCCAGCCTCGACTTCGCGCTCGTGAGCGGCGCTGCGTTCATCTACGCGCTGCTGCCCTGGCCCGAAGCCGCTCGCCCCTCGCATGCCCTACTCGCCGCGATCGCGTCGCTCTTGCTGGTGGTCGCGTGGCGACGCTCGAACCCGTCGCTGATCAGCGCAACCTTGCTCGTCACGCTGACCTCCCTCGCGTGCCTGGTCGATCCGCGCTGGCTGCCCTGGCCGGCCAATTTCGCGCTGCCTCTGGCTGTCCATGTGCTCTTGATCTGGCGGGTGCCCGAGCTGCGGATTGGCGTGCCGTCGGTCCGCCGAGGCGAGCTCGGTGGCTCGGTCGTGTTGCTCGCGCTCGGCGTCGTGGTCGTCTCGTCGAGCGCCCTGGTCACGTGGCGATGGTTGGCTCGGCCCGAGCTCGGCGACCTCGATCGCATGCTTCCGGACGTCGCGCTCCCGCTCTTGCTCTTGGGCGGACTCGGCTTCGCGCTCCTGAACGCGCTGCTCGAGGAGGCCGTGTTCCGCGTCGTGCTCTTCGACGCGCTCGACGACGCAGGCCCGACCTGGGCGGCCCTGCTCGTGCAAGCGCTCGCGTTCGGGGCCCTGCATCTGCACGGCTTCCCGCGCGGCGCGATCGGGGTTGGGCTCGCGGCGATCTACGGGCTGATGCTCGGAGCGCTACGGGTTCGCGCTCACGGCATGCTCGCGGTCTACGTCGCCCACGTGCTCGCCGATATCACGATCTTCGCGATCTTGCTGACTTGGGTCCGCTGAAGGCTCGCAAGCCTCGTCGATCGCGTCGAGGGCCGCGCAGGCCTCGGCGTCGTCACCAAAGAGCCCCTCGCAGATGTCGTCGAGCTTGGCCGCCAACTCGCAGCCATCGTCCTCGTCGATCAGGTCGGCCTCGCAAGCCTCGTCGATCGCGTCGAAGGGTGCGCACGCCTCGACGTCCTCGCCGAGCTGCGCCTCGCAGGCGTCGTCGGTCGCCGTCGCGGCCGCGCAGATCCCTTCGCCGGCCTGCGTGTCTTCGTCCTCGGTCTCGTTCTCCTCGTCGTTCGCCTCGTCGTTCTCCTCGTCCGCGGGGTCCTCGGTCTCGTTCTCCTCGGAATTTTCGCCGAAGAGGTCGCAGCCGGTCATGGGTAGCGCGAGGCCGAGCGTGGACAGGAACAGGAACACGAGGTTGGACTGGAGCGGGCGAGTCATGGCGAGAACGTAGACGCGTGGGATGAAGCGCCGATGAAGCGAGCGAGAAATTCTCACTCGCCGATCGCCGCGCCCGAGCGAACCACGAACGCGAGCGCCCCCGCCTCGCGCAGCTCGACCTCGACCACCCACCCGAGCGCGTCGCAGAGCGAGCGGACCAGCGAGAGCCCGATCCCACAATGGACCCCCGCGTCCGAGCGGGCGGCATCGGCCCGCCAGAAGCGATCGAAGACCCGCTCGATCTGCTCGGGCGAGAGCGCGGGCCCGCTGTCGATCACGGCCAAGACGACGCCCTGCTCGGGCTCGCTCTCGACCCGGATCCACCCGCCCGCCTCGGTGTACTGGGCCGCGTTCGCGAGCAGATTGCTGGCGATCAGCGCGAGCTTGTCGGCGTCACCCTCGACGCGCAGCGACTCGGGGACCTCGCACGCGAACACGAGCCCGCGCCCGCGCGCGAGCGGCTCATGCTTGATCCACTGGGCGTCGATCAACGCTCGAATCGCGACCGGCTCCACGCGGGCGTCCGCGCGTCCACCCTCGAGCCGAGCGAGCTCGAGCAGGCTGCCGACCAAGCTGGCGAGCTGACGAACGTCGGCCAGCGCCTGGCCGAGCGCGCGCCGATACTCCTCGCTGCTGCGCTCGCGACGAAGGCCGAGCTCGAGCGAGGTCTGCAGCACGCCCAGCGGCGTGCGCAGCTCGTGGGCGACATCGCTGCTCAGCTGGCGCTCGCGCACGAACGCCCGCTCGAGCCGATCGAGCAGCGCGTTGGTGGTGCGGACGATCGGCTGGATCTCGCTCGGCAGCGCGCTCGGATCGAGCCGCTGCGAGAGCGCGCGCGCGTCGATCCGCTCGATCTCGCTGGCGATCGCGTGGACCGGCTCGAGCCCGCGACGCACCGCCCACGCGGTCGCGAACGCAGCCGCAGCGAGCGCGAGCACGACCAAGCCGATGAACCAGGTCCCGAGCCGCGCGAGCATGGCTCGTGTCGACGCGGTCTCGCGCGCGAGCACCAGCGTGACCGGCCCGGCCGGCGCGACCCCGGGTGGCGCGTCGGCTTCGATCGCGGGCGTGAACTCGAGCGTGACCGCCCGCAGCACCCGGCCATCGTCGAGCCGCAGCTCGACCGGCCCGCGCGAGCTCGAGCGGGGCAAGTCGGCGCCCTCGAGCTCGGCGGTGCGGCTGAGCGTCGCGCCGCTCGGATCCCAGACTTGCAGATAGGCGACCTGGCCCGCGCCCCGAAGCATGGGCTCGGGCTCGCTGCCGAGTTCGAACTCGTAGCCATCGTCGTCGTACTCGACCAAGTCCGCGAGCGTGCCCGCGAGATCGAGCAAGTCGGCGTCGAAGCGAGCCCAGATCGAGCTGCGCACGGCCACGAAGAGCATCGCCGCGAACACGACCAGTGCGGGCAAGACCGCGATCAGCAAGGTCTTCAAGAGCCGCTCGCGCAGCGAGGCCGAGGGCCGCGTGCGGCTCATTCGCGCTGCTCCAGCACGT
>JAMHUH010000709.1:0-13781 GCA_035904925.1 Nannocystaceae bacterium | reverse complement strand
TAGCGAGGTGCGAATGTTCATTCGCCCTCAAAAACGCACGGGCGACGTGCGAATACGAGCCATGATGTTGGCCTGCCTACCTACCTAACAAGTAACCCCGCCGGATCGGGGGGTTCTCGGCCACCGCCACGAGGGCAGTTCGTCGTCGTCGGCCGCAGCATCGACCTAGACGGCGGTCTGACGAAGCCGGCCACGACCTTCCTCACGCCTCACTTGCGCGCGCGAATGATCAGCGTGCCCGGGACCCACTCGAGCTTGGCGCTGTAGTCCTCGCCAGCCCAGATCGCATCGCTCGTCGCGGGCGGCTCGAGCAATTCCTCGACCAGAAAGCCCGCGTCGCGGACCGCCGCGAACCACTGGCCGACGCCACGATGATGATAGCGAAAGGGCGTCTGCGCCCCGCCGAGCGCACCCCAAGCCCACTCGGCCTCGACTTGAAAGTAGGGCTTCGCCCAGACGTAGGGCGCGACGTCGCTGGTCGAGGCGTCGAGCGGATGGTGGACGCTGAACGCGAGCAGACCTCCGGGCACGAGCACGCGGTGGGCCTCGGCGAGGCAGCGATCGAGCGCCTCGACGAAGGAGAGCACATGGACGCTGACGACCACGTCCACGCTCGCGTCGGCCAGGGCCGAGAGGTCCGCGACGCTGGACTCGACCAGCGCGGCCTCGACCTGCTCGCGGGCCAGCAAGGCGCGGGCGTGGTCGAGCATCTTGCGCGAGAGATCGAAGCCGACCAGCGAGGCCGCGCCCAGCCGCGCGAGCGCGACCAGGTCTTGACCACCGCCGCAGCCGAGCACGGCGCAGCGCTTGCCCGCGAGCTCGCCGAGGATCCGAAGCTCGCGCTCGGGCGCGATCCGATGACCCCAGACCAAGTCGGCGTGCGGCCAGCCTCGCTCGGCCTGGTAGCGATCCGCGATCGTGTCCCAGGCGATCTGGTTCTGCTCGTCGCTGCCGCGTGGGTCGCTCATGCCGAGCTCAGGGGCACAGATCGGGCAGCGCGTTGAACTCGTCGATCAGATCGCCGTAGCTCTGGATGGTCCGGCCGCCGTGGACATCGTCGTATTGGAAGAACACGCGATGATCGAGGGGCAGGATCCCGGCGTTGTCGTAGGCGTCCGCGTCGCTGGCCGTGTTGCCGAACACCCAGGTCGGGACCAGGCCCTTGGCCATCAGCAGCTGCAGCTCGCCGGTCTTGTAGGCCTCGGCCGTGCCCCCGAGCGCGCCAGTGGCGCTCAGCGTGGTGTGGATGATCCCGGGCGGGAAGCCGCGAACGTCGATGAACTCGCGGGTCCGCTCGACCAGCCATTCGGGCCGCGCGGTCAGGTACATCGCGTGGTAGCCCTTGGCCAGCAAGATGCTCTGGGCCGTGGCGGCGAACTCGTTGGCGTCGGGGATCGCCCCACCGAGCAGCGCGACGAACTCCTCGGTCTCGTAGGTGGTCAAGGTCCCGTCGATGTCGCTCAAGAAGAAGGGCGTGCCGGGCTCGACGACCTCGATGAAGCCGCTGGCCGTGCTCGCGTCGCCGCGCAGGACCATGTGCACGCGATGCCGACCGAGATCGAGGGTCTTGTCGGCCGGGACCTGGAAGTAGATCCAGCCGCCGGTGTCCTCGACGCCCTGCACGGTCGCGTGGGCGCCGTCTTCGGTCGTGTAGGCGTCGCCGAGCAGCTCCCAGGGGCCCGCACAGTCGCGCTGCACGTAGACGTCGACCCGCTCGTCCTTCATGTCCTTGTCGATGTCGCCGTAGGCGAACTTGCCGAGCAGCCACTGCTCTTCACCGGGCACGTAGAAGAGATCGCGGATGCGGTGGTTGGGGCTGCCGGCCAGCACGATCACGTTGCTGTCGAGGTGGTCCCAGCCGAGCTCGGGCCCGGGTGAGGGCAGGGCATCGTCGCAGGCGGGCGGCGGGTCGCACCAAGGACCAAAGCCCGGATCGCCGCCAGTGTCGGTCGTGTCGGTCGCGGTGTCGGTGGTCTCGCTCGTGGTCGAGCTGTCGGTGGTCGAGCCGTCGGTGGTCGAGGTGTCGGCGGCGGAGGTGCCTTGCTCGCTGCCCGACTCGTCTTGCGTGGACGCGGTCTCGCCGACCTCGTCGACGGCGTCGCTGGTGCCGGTGCTCGCCTCGCCCGTTCCACAGCCCAAGAGCGTCAAGGTGAGCGTCGCAACGCCGAGTTCGCGCATGATCATCGGCCGACGATAGCAGCCGGACGAGCGCGAGCGCACTGCCGAATTCAGCCGCGGGCGGCTGACTCGGATTCCACGTGCTCGCAGCGCAGAGTTGCGATAGTCTGCGCGCGGCCCTTCGTCGGGGCCTTCGATGCGGATCTGACTCCTGAACCCCTCCTCGCGGTCGAGCCACGGCATGTCCGTGTTCGCTCGCCGCAGTTCAGTCGAGTTTCGCTCGCGCCAGCTCGGATCGCCCGATCCAGCTCGCGCGACGCCCCAAGGAGTCCGCATGCCTCGCATTCGCTTCGACGCGCTCGTGTTCACGCACGACGATCAGCGTCCTTTTCCGCAACCTCTCGATCTCGACCTCGGCCCTGGTTGGACCGGCGTCGTCGGTCCCAACGGCGCCGGCAAGTCGACCTTGTTCCGGCTGATCCTCGCCGAGCTCGCGCCCGAGCGAGGATCGATCCACGTCGAGCCGCGCGACGGCTTGATCCGCCATGTCGCCCAGACCAGCGAGCAGCTCGAGCCCGCGATCCTCGGCTTGGCCGGCGATTGTTCGGCCGACGCGAATCGCCTCCGGGCCGAGCTCGAGCTCGATCCGATCGAGCTCGAGCGCTGGCCGACGCTCTCACCCGGTGAACGCAAGCGCTGGCAGGTCGCCGCCGCGTTGCTCGACGAGCCCGACCTGCTCTTGCTCGACGAGCCCAACAACCACCTCGACTTGCAAGCCCGGTCCTCGCTGATCCGCGCGCTGGGTCGGCATCGTGGTCTCGGGCTCTTGATCAGCCACGACCGAGCGCTGCTCGACGAGCTGTGCCGCGCCACGCTCTTCGTCGAGCATGGCCAGCTCGAGCTGCGTCCGGGCGGCCTCTCGGCGGCCAAGCGCGAGCGCGAGCGCGAGCGCGAGCATGCCCGCGCGCAGCACGAGCACGCCCGCGAGCAGCTCGGTCGGCTCGATCGCCAGGTCCAGCAGGTGCGTCAGCGGCACGCCAGCGCCGAGCGATCGCGCAGCAGCGCCAGCCGCAAGCGGGACCATCGTGATCACGACGCCAGCTCGAGCGCGCGCAAGTTTCGGGCCGATCGAGCGGCGAGCAGTCAGGCCGCCACGCTGCATCGCAGCCAGGTCGCGCGCGATCGCCAGCGCGAGCGCGTCGACGCCTGGCATCCGCCGCCGGAGCTCGGCCGCGAGCTCTTCGTCGACTGGCAGCCGCCGCGCAAGCGCGTGCTCGCCCACATGACCCGCGACGATCTTGGTCGACTCGCGCCTGGCCCCTGGACGCGCTTGCCCGACGATCTCGACGCGATCCAGCTCGGCCGCGAGGACAAGCTCTGGCTGCGCGGTCGCAACGGCGCGGGCAAGACCAGCTTGCTGTCGAGCTTGCGCGCGCGCGCGTGCGAGCAGCTCGATCCTTCGCGCGTGCTCTGGCTGCCGCAGGAGCTCGATCACGAAGAGCGTCGCGGGCTGCTGCGCGAGCTCGCCGGGCTCGCGCGGGCCGAACGAGGACGCGTGCTCGAGCTCGTCGCCAGCGCCGGCGTCGATCCTGAGCACCTCCTTGCCACGCCCGATCCCTCACCCGGTGAGGCGCGCAAGCTCGCGCTGGCCTTGGGGCTCGCGCGCTCGGCTTGGCTGCTCTTGCTCGACGAACCGACCCATCACCTCGACCTGCCCGCGATCGAGGCGACCGAGCGGATGCTGGTCGCCTATCCGGGCGCGCTGGTGCTGGTCAGCCACGATCCGAGCTTCGCCGAGCGCTGCACGACGCAGCGCTGGACGCTCGATCGCGGCTGAAGCGAATTCGAACCAAAGAAAAAGCCCGGGTGAGCAGGACTCACCCGGGTGCTCCACTCGACTCGACTCTCGCAGGAACCGCTCGGTCTTCCCCCCGGAATCCCTCGCTGCTGGCGACTACGGGAGCTCGGTGGGGCTGTTACCGAGTCGCGTCGACACTCGCGAAAAAACTCGTCAGCGCCCGCGCGGCGCGACGAGCCGCCGCCGTCCGTCTCGGGCGAGCACGACGTCGGGCTCGTCGAGCGCCTCGCGGTCCCACAGCTGGCAGGTCACCTGCTTGTGCTTGGTGTCGAGCGCCTCGCAGTAATTCGTGAACTTGCAGCGGCGGATCTCGGACCCTCGACCTTCGCGCATCTTCAGCCACCAGTCGGGGTCGGCGAGGCTCTGCCGGGCCGCGGCGACGATGTCGGCCTCGCCGCGCGCGAGCATGCCCTCGGCCAACTCGAAGCTGGCGATCCCGCCCGCGCCGACGATCGGCGTCGTGAGCCCGGCCTCGCGCAGGGCCGCGCGGATGCCCGAGGGCAAGCCGAGGTTGCGACCGAAGGGGCCGTGCGCGTCCGAGTACACGGTCGGCATGCACTCGTAGCCGCTCGGTCCGGTGTAGGGATAGACCGCCTCGCCGACCTTGGGCTGGAGCGCGTCATCGAACTTGCCGCCCTTCGACACGCTCACGAAGTCCATGCCCGCGCGGGCGAAGGCGAGCGCGAACTCGATCGCGTCGGCGAGCTCGCTGCCGCCCGCGATGACCTCGTCGCCGAGCATCCGACAGCCGAGCGCGAAGTCGGCCCCGACCGCGGCGCGCACGGCCGCGAACACCTCGAGCGGCAGCCGCAGCCGACCCGCGATCGTCGTGCCGTAGCCGTCGGTGCGGGTGTTGGTCCGCGACAGCAAGCTGGCCATCGTATAGGCGTGGGCGTAGTGCAGCTCGACGCCGTCGAAGCCGGCCTCGCGCGCGCGTCGGCCCGCCTGCGCGAACGCGGGCGGGAGCGTGCGCGGCAGCTCGCGGACATGCTCGAGCTCGACGTCGCCGACCAGCTCGCGGTAGCCGAAGCGCAGCTCACGAAGCTCGCGCTCGCTCAGCAGCGCCTCGTGCAGCGCGTCGTCACCTGCGAGCAAGGCCGCGCGCAGCTGCTCCTCGCTCGCCTGCGCCCAAACCTCGCCGCGCGCCGCGACCATGCGCTCGCGGTGCTCGGGCCCGAGCCGCAAGAAGCGAGCGAAGAATTTGTCGGCTGGCGGTCGCCGCTTGACCGCCAAGAAGTCGATGCACTGGATCAGCAGCTTGGTCTCGCCCTCGCTGGCCTCGCGGACGGCCTCGACCAACCCGCGCAGGCCGGGCACGAAGCGATCGTCACCGATCCGCAGCAGCGGGCCCGAGGGCACGTCGCGGACCCCGGTCGCCTCGACGACCAGCGCGCCCGGCCGGCCCTGGGCGAAGCGGCGGTACCAGTCGATCACGTCGGGGGTCACGAAACCCTCGTCGTCGGCCCGCCAGGGCACCATCGCGGGCACCCAGGTGCGCGTGGCCAGGCGCGTGGGCCCGAGCTCGATCGGCGAGAAGAGCCGGCTCGCCGCCGCTTGCTCGGCGCTCGGCCAATGCGTGGGTTCGACGCGATGGCGAATGCGCTCGGGCGGCGTCCACATCGTGGCCGCAGGGTAAGAGCCCCGGCGACGAAAAACCATGCGAGCATGGTTCATGGCCGACGGAAGTACGGGAGGTCGGATCTTCGCATTCTTGCTCTTCGGCGCGTGCGCGGTGCTCTCGTACCAGGCTTGGCGCAACGGCGAGCTCACGGCCGAGACCGAGGCGCTGGCCAAACAGCACGCCTGCGACGCCGACCCGACCTGCATGGTCAGCGACGATCGCCCGCGGATCGGCAAGGCCGACGTGATCCGACATCGCTACGAGTTTCGGACCACGATGGGGATCAAGACCGTGACCTGCAAGCGCGAGCTCTACCTGTTCGGCGACTGGAAGTGCACCAGCGCCGATGGACCGCTCAACCCCGACCCGCTCTGACGCGGATCGGGGTCGTGGCGGCTGAAGCCGGCGGTCAGGGGACGAACCCCCGTCAGGGGATCAAGTAGAGCCCAGCCAGGCACATCTCGTTCTTGGTGCCCCAGCCCGGCCAGATGGCCTCGTCGACCGAGGTCGTGTCGAAGGTGCAGGTCACCTCGATCGTCTGCCCGGGCTCGAGCACGATCGGCTGCGCGTAGAAGTAGTAGAGCTGCCAGCCGAAGTCCCAGGCCTGGACGTCGCCGATGCAGGCGACCTCGTTGCCCTCGGCGTCGAGCACCCGGACCTTCTGCTTGCGGCCGAACTGATGCATGTGCGGGAAGAAGCCCCACAGCTCCATGCTCGGGATCCCGAGCCAGCCGAGGTAGTCGTCGACCGAGAGCGTCCAGACGTAGTCGTAGGCGCTCTGTCCGGGCGGCAGCGAGTCGGGGGCCCCCTCGAAGAGCGAGTTGAGCAGGCCGTCGGGGAGATCGAAGAAGCCCTCGCGCGCGGCCGAGTCTTCGAGGCGCATGCGGACGGTCGAGCTGTCGGTCTGCCCGATCACGTCGGGGTCGGCCATGTTGTAGTGGACCTGCGTGATCAGCAGATCGTTGGCGCCGATCCGCACGCCGCTGCCGTCCGGGAAGTCGACCACGCCCTGCCCGGGCGCCCAGGTGACCGGGATGCCGGCCACGTCGACCCCGTCGCCGCCGGCCCCGAAGCAAGGCCAGCCGAGCCGATCGGGCGACTCGGCGTCGAGCGCCATGATCACGTCGAGGTTGGTCGTGCCCTGGCCGTCGACGACCGCGTCGGGATCGACCGGCATGGTCAGGACGTGGTGGACCAGCGCCTGATTGCCCGGAATGACCTCGTAGCCGGTCAAGAACATGTCCTGGTCGAGCTCGGGGTCGAAGAGGAAGCAGCGATACTCGTCGAACTCGGCGAAGAGGCCGCCTTGCGGCGCCGGTTCGAATTCCGGCGTGCTGATCTCGAACGCGTCGGGGCCGAGGCCCGGCTGCACGGGCACCTGGAGATCGTCGCGGGGCTCGCCCTCGGGCGCGCCCGCGTCGGCCCACGCGAGGATCGTGTCGATGTCGGCTTGGTCGAGCGCCTTGGAGTTGGCCCAGTCGCCGCAGCTGCCGTCGCTGGTCACCAGCCAGGGCGGCATCTGGCGCGAGTCGACGGCGGTGGTGGTCGCGGGCGCCCAGGCGGCCGCCGTCGCGTAGTCGTCGAGCACGAAGGGCCCGATCCCGCCCTCGCGGTGGCAGGTCACACAGTTGTCGAAGTAGATCGGCGCGACGTCCTGCCAGTAGGTCGGCGTCAGCGGCTCGCCGGTGTCGGAGCCGGTATCGGTCGCGCTGTCGGTGCTGCCGTCGCCGACCTCGTCGTCGCCCGTGCCCTCGTCCTTGCAGCCGACCGTGCTGGTCATCACGGCCATGCCCAACATCAAGGTGCTCGTCCAATGTGTCGATTTGCTCATTGTCATCGTCGTCGTTTCGTGTGCGTGAATCAGGGATCGAGCAATTCCAGGCCCCCCAAGGTCCAAGAATTGTAGCCGTGATTGTGAAGGTGAAAGGTCAGCGAATCGCCGGCCTCGGCCGCGATCGGGCTGATGAATTCGATCTGCTGAAGATCGGCTTTGCCGGGGATCTTCACGTGGGTCTCCCACAACAATTGCTCGTCGACCACGAGCGCGAGGTGACCCTCGGCCGGCGGATCGGCGATCAGCGTCTGCCACCAGACCGTGACCCGCAGGCGATCGCCGGCCGCGATCGCGTGCGCGAGCGGCTGCGAGACCGAGAGGTAGTTGCACTGCCCGGTGTCGACCTCGAGCACGCCGAACTCGAGCCCATACGCGGCTGTGGGACAGATCACCGGATCGGGCCGATGATCGGCGAGGGGATCGAGCTCGCTCGGGGTGGCGAGCCAAGCGCCCGGGTCGAAGAGGTCGATCGGCTCGGCCGGCTCGTCGCCTTGGGTCTCGCTGCTCGGGTCTTCGAGGCCCACGTCCGCGTTGCCGCCATCGCAGGCGAGGCTGAACGAGACCGACAAAATGGCGAGCGCGGGCAGCCGCTGGCGGGAGGGCGTGGGCATCGACGAGGGCTCCAACACCGGAGCCGGCTGACTCTGTCACCGGTTCAGAACATCGTCCAACGGCTCTGATGCCCGGGTTCGTGAGAACACGCGAAACCCGGGGGACGTCGGCACGGACCTTGCTCTCCCGAGCGCGTGATCGATCACGAACGCGTACTGGGTGTGTTGTTGGGGACGGCGATCGGTGACGCGATCGGTCTGCCTTACGAAGGCCTCTCGCCCGCTCGAGTCGAGCGAAGGATCGCGCGACAGGGCTTGCTGCGTCACTCCTTGGTGTTCGGTCGCGGGATGATCAGCGACGACACGGAGCACGCGTGCATGGTTGCGCGAGCGCTGGTGATTTCGCAGGGCGAGCCGGTGAGGTTTCGTCGGGCGCTGGCATGGCGGCTGCGCTGGTGGTTGCTCGCGCTGCCGCCCGCGACCGGACTCGCGACCGCGCGCGGGATCCTGCGCCTGTGGTTGGGCTGGTCGCCCGAGCGCAGCGGGGTCGACTCGGCCGGCAACGGCCCGATGATGCGGGCGGCTTTGATCGGCGCATTCGCGCGTGAGGATCGTGAATTGTTGAAGTTGATCGCAGCCTCGACCCGAATCACGCATCGCGATCCGCGGGCCGAGCAAGCCGCCCTGGCGATCGCACGATTCGCTCGCTCGCCCCAATCACGACAATCGCCCGCCGACGTGATCGCGCAGATCGACGATCTCGAATTGCGAGCGCGCGCCCGCCAGGCCTTGGCCGCCGCGCTCGATGGCGCGTCCTTGGCCGAGTTTCGGGCGACCTTGGGCTTCGCTCGCGGCGTCACGGGCTTCGTCAACGACACCTTGCCCGCGGTCGTGTACTGCTGGCTGCGCTGGCCCGACGATCCGCGCGCGGCGATCGAGGCCGCGATCCGGCTCGGGGGCGACACCGACACCGTCGCGGCCATCGTCGGCGCGCTCGCGGGCGCTCGGCTCGGGGCCGCGGCGCTGCCCCACGATTGGATCGCGGGGATCCGCGACTGGCCGGTGAACGTCGCCCTGCTGCATCGCCTGGCCGATGCCTTGGTCGATCCGCGGGTCGACCCGCGGAGCAGCGTCGCTCGGACGCCCCGTCCGCGCGTGCTGGCCAGCGTGGTCCGCAACCTCGCGCTGCTCGGTGTGGTCCTCGGCCACGCGCTCGCCCGCGGATTCGGGCGCTGAAGCGCAAACGCGACGAGGGCCGACCGGTGTCCGGTTCGGCCCTCGTGGTCGGGGGTGATCGCGAGCGAGCTCAGGCCCGGCGTCGGCGACGACGCTTGTCGAGCTTGGCCGCCTCGCCCGACTCGACCATCCGCCGCAACACCTGCTCCATCTCGCGGGCGAAGATCAGCGTGACCGACTCGAGCCCGAGCGGCTTGAGCACGCGGAAGGCCTCGGAGATGCTCGGCAGGGTGCTGCCGAAGCCGTCGCCCGCGTGCTCGGCGAAGTAGCTGGCCAGCTCGCCCGCGGCCCGGCTCATGTGCTTTTGCAGGATCTTGCCGGCACCGGCGGCGACCTCGACGTTGATCCCGGCCCGCTGAAGCTGGGCCGCGACGTGGAGAAGGCCGGGGCTATGGACCAGCCAGCGGCCGTCGGCCTGGCTCTCGATCATGCCTTGGCGGGTCAGGTCGGCCAGGAAGCCGGGTCGCTGCTCGCCGACGATCTCGGCGATCTGGGCGCTGGTCAGCACCTGCGGGCCGTCGTCGGACCAGGAGGATTGCAGCTGCTCGCCGAGCCCGAGCCACTCGTCGAGGACCAGCTCGCCGCGCTCGATCTTGTCGACGAGATCCTTGATGGCCCGCATCCGGAGGCCGCGGTCTTGGAGGCGTCCGATCAGCTCGAGCCGCTCGATGTGCTCGGGCCCGTAGTAGCCGATGCGTCCGACCTTGGTCGGCCCCGGCAGGGCGCCGGCGCTCTGATAAAAGCGGATGGTTCGGCTGGGGATCCCGGTCGCGGTGGTCAGCTCGTCGATCGTGTAGCGCTCGGAGGGCGGCTCGCTCGGGCCGCCGAGGGCGTGGGGTTCGGAGTTCGTGTCGAGGAAGGTCGCGGGCTCGCTCATGGTCGTCACCGGGCGCGAGCGGGCGCGTCGGCTGACGCGTGGCTCGGTCGAGAGGGGTTGCTTGTGCTGGGTGGTCACGGCCGAGTCGAGACTGCAGCGGGCTGCGGCACGAGGTTGGTGCGTTCGTGAGGCTGGGGGACGCTGAGGCGGGCGACGTGGCGGATGGCCTTCCACATGGTCCGGGGCCAGCTCGCTTGCCGATATTCGACGCCGTGCGCTTCGCAAGCCGCACGCACTTCGGGCGCGACTTCACGCAGGCGCTGGGTCGGCAAGGTCGGAAACAGGTGATGCTCGATCTGCAGATCGAGGGCCCCACAGAACAACGACAAGATGTGCGGCACCTTGAAGTTGTTGGACGCCTCGACCTGCATGGCGTGGCGCTCACCCTTGCAGCTCGGTCGCGTGCCGCTCGGGAAGTGGGCGGTCTCGTCGCCGACGTGGCCGCAGAAGATCGTCACCGCCGAGTAGATGTCGCGCATGCGCTCGGCCAGGAAGTTGCCGGCGGCCATGCGCAGGGCGGCCCAAGGACCGAGCAGCGCGAAGGCGAGGGCCGGGAAGAGCAGCGCCTCGCGGGCGTAGTAGGGCAGGTACTTGCTGAGCGCGACCCGATGCGCTTCCCAGAACTCGGCCCGGTTGACCTTGGTGTTGCCCCGGTAGATCTCGCTCAAGCCCGTGAAGTGCAGGTTCATCAAGAACGTGAAGTTCGGGATCAAGATGAAGAGCATGAAGGGCACCTGCAGGTAGTGGCAGTTGCGGTGCGGGACGTCGCTGGTCAGGCGGACCGGGCCGTACTGGACGTCGGGGTCGTTGCCGACGACGTTGGTCAGCCCGTGGTGTCCGCCGTTGTGGCCGCGGATCCAGCTCTTCTCTTCGATCGGGATCCGCCAGTTCCAGGTCGACGACTGGAAGTCCTCGTTGCCCTCGATCTTGTTGAAGGCGCCATGCAGGACGGTGTGGCCGATCTCGGACACCTGCAGCTGCTTGTGGACCCACAAGGTCAGCACGCCGGCGCCGAAGCTCAGCGGGCCAGGGCCGATCGCGAGCAGGAGGCGCCCGGTGGCTTCCATGGTCCGGGAGAAGCGGTGGAAGTTGCGGATGTAGCGCAGGTCCTCTTGGCCGACCTTGGCGCGCACCCGTTCGTGGATCTCGTCGATCGCTCGGCCGAAGGCGCGGAAGCGCTCTTCCTCGGCAGAAGGTACGTGAGAGGGGGAAATTCGTAGGTCTGTCGCGGCTTGCACGGAGTGTATCGCTCGATGTCTCGCGTCCGGCGAGAACTGACACACCAATAACCGTGACAGTGTCCACTGTCAAAGTATTTTTGACATGCACTAGCCAGTGAGATCGCCGCGTCCGGCAGATCGCGCGAGCGGCCCGGTATATGTTCGCGGCCCATGAGCGAGCCCACCCATCGCAAGGTCATCATCGTCGGCTCTGGTCCGGCCGGATATACGGCGGCCATCTACACCGCCCGCGCCAACCTCGGCCCGCTGATCATCACCGGCAACGAGCCCGGCGGTCAGCTGATGACCACGACCGACGTCGAGAATTACCCGGGCTACCCCAAGGGCGTGTCGGGCCCCGACATGATGGACGAGCTGCGCGAGCAGGCCGAGCGCTTCGGGACCGAGCTGGTCTACGACATGGTCGTCGAGGCCGATCTCTCGCAGCGACCCTTTCGCTTGGTCACCGACGGCGGCGAGGTCTACACCGCCGACGCCGTGATCATCTCGACCGGCGCGAGCGCCAAGTACCTCGGGCTCGAGAGCGAGAAGCGGCTGGCCAACAAGGGCGTGACCGCGTGCGCGACCTGTGACGGCCACTTCTATGCCGGCATGGACGTCGCGGTGGTCGGCGGCGGCGACACGGCGATGGAGGAGGCCCAGTACCTCACCCGCATGTGCAACAAGGTCCACCTGATCCATCGCCGGCACGAATTCCGGGCCAGCCAGATCATGCAGAAGCGGACGCTCGAGAACCCGAAGATCATCGTGCACTGGAACAGCGCGGTCGACGAGGTGCTCGCGCGCGAGGACGAGCGCTTCGGCGAGAAGGTCGGCGGCGTGCGGCTGCGCGACACGGTCACCGGCGAGACCCGCGAGATCGCGGTCGAGGGCTTCTTCTTGGCGATCGGCCACGTGCCCAACTCGCAGGTGTTCGTCGGCCAGCTCGACATGGACGAGACCGGCTACCTCGCGGTCGAGCCCGGGACCACGCGGACCAAGATCGCCGGCGTGTTCGCGGCCGGCGACGTCGCCGATCATGTCTATCGCCAGGCCGTGACCGCGGCCGGGACCGGCTGCATGGCGGCGATCGACGCCGAGCGCTGGCTCGCCGAGCAGGAGTGATTGGGCTGGAGCGAGCCCGCGAAGGGCTCGCTCGAATGTCGCGATTGCGAAACGGCCCGAGGCCCCTCGACTCGGTGCGCGAGACCCCAGGCGCGATGTCGGGGCCGGCGGGGCGACCTGGATGCGCAAACGAGGTTGATCGCCGGCCGGCTGGACTCGCTGGCCGGAATTCGCTCCACTCGCGGCATGCGGAAGTTCCCCCTGAGTTCCTTGCTGACTTGCTCGCTGGCTTGTTCGCTGCTGGTCGCCTGTACCGGTGACTCGACCGCCGACGACGAAGTCGGCGAGACCGCGACCGACACCACCGACAGCTCGAGCGACGACCCCTCGTCGTCGACCGACACGTCGACCACCGACGCGACGACCTCCACCACGACCGACACCACGACCGACACCACGACCGACACCACGACCGACACCACGACGGGCAATCCCTTCTGTGGCGACGGCAACGTCGACGATGGTGAGGAGTGCGACGACGGCAACGGCATCGAGTCCGACGCGTGCACGAACGCCTGCATGAACGCGGTCTGCGGCGACTCGATCGTGCAAGAGGGCGTCGAGGGCTGCGACGACGGCAACACCGACGACGGTGACGGCTGCACCTCGACCTGCACGCTCGAGGGCTGCGGGGACGGGGTCCTCGATCCGATGGAGGAGTGCGACGACGGCGACGGCATCGACAGCAACGACTGCACCAACCTGTGCACGCTCGCGGCCTGCGGCGACTCGGTCGTCCACGAGGGCGTCGAGGAGTGCGACGACGGCAACGACGTCGACACCGACGACTGCACCAACGCGTGCGCGGCCGCGGTCTGTGGCGACGCGCTGATCCACGAGGGCGTCGAGGAGTGCGACGACGCCAACATGGACGACAGCGACGAGTGCACCAACATGTGCACGATCGCCTTTTGCGGTGACGGCTCGCTCCACGCCGGCAGCGAGGAGTGCGACGACGGCAACATGGCCGACGACGATGCCTGCGTCGGCATGTGCATGGACGCGACCTGCGGCGACGGCTTCGTGTTCGACGGCGTCGAGGAGTGCGACGACGCCAACGGCGTCGACGACGACGCGTGCAGCAACGCCTGCGTGCTCGCGTTCTGCGGCGACAACCTGGAGCAGCAGCGCGAGGAGTGCGACTTCGGGGACATCAGGCCGGGCGACGGCTGCTCGGCCAGCTGCGAGTGGGAGGCCCGGATCGTGTTCACGACCTGCACCGTGACCGCGGCCAACTTCGGCGGGCTGATGGTCGCGGACGCGATCTGCAACATGCGGGCGGAGGCCGCTGGTTTGCCGGGCACCTACATGGCCTGGGTCTCGACCGTCCAAGGCTCGCCC
>JAMHUH010000708.1:0-2346 GCA_035904925.1 Nannocystaceae bacterium | reverse complement strand
GCCAAGGCTCGCATCCACCCGCTCGCGATCCTGACCGCGTTGCGGATCTACGCGCGCGGCCGAGGTCATCGCGGCAAGCTGAGCTGGACCCCGGTCTCGGCGATCGTCGACGCGCTCGACCAGGCCTTCTATGCCTGCTTCGAAACCGTCGAGCCCGCGGGCAAGCGAACGCTGCTGGCCCTCGACGTGTCCGGCTCGATGGGCGCAGGCGAGATCGCCGGCTTGCCCGGCATCAGCCCGGCGGTCGGCAGCGCGGCCATGGCCATGCTCACGCTCGCCCGCGAGCCCCAAGTCGAGACCATCGCGTTCTCGACTCGGATCGAGCCGGTGAAGCTGCAGCGCAAGGCTGCGCTCGATCAAGTCGTCCGGCAGCTCGCGGCGATCCCCATGGGCGGCACCGACTGCGCCCAGCCGATGCTCTGGGCGCTCGAGCGCAAGCTGCCGGTCGACACCTTCGTGGTCTACACCGACAACGAGACCTGGCACGGCCAGATCCACCCCCACCAGGCCCTGCAGCGCTACCGCGACCAGATGGGCCTGGCCGCCAAGCTGATCGTCGTCGGCATGACCGCGACGGAATTCAGCATCGCCAACCCCGACGACGCCGGCATGCTCGACGTCGTTGGCTTCGACACCGCGGCGCCGGCCTTGATGGCCGCCTTCAGCCGCGCGTGAGTCTGTGACCGACGGGCCGACCTTCTCGGATTATCGCTACAGACAATCATCCGAGGAGACTCCCTTGCCCGTCGGTCGTTTTTCGCTCTTCGCCCTCGGGCCGAAGTCTCCGGATCAACGATTTGTTCGAACCCCATCCGGGGACATCCCTTGCCCGTCGGCTCTTCATGCGCGTCGTAGCTCAGTGGTAGAGCAGGAATTGGCCATCCACACCCTTGCCCGCGTCGCGCGGGCCGATCGATGTCCTTCAACGTTAATGTCCATGTCGCCAGTTCGAATCTGGCCGACGCGCCAATCTGAATCGCGACCCGGCGCGCTTCCCGGGTGATAGAGCGCCGACCGGTTTGAATTCGCGTGCTGAGGTGCGTCTGGGGCCGTCCGAGGGTAGGAGCGAGGCCGAAGGCATATCCGGCATATGTCGAGCGCCGAGCGACACCGCCTCGGGCGGCCCCAGGCGTGCATCAGCGCGTGGATTCAAGCCGGTCGGTGCTCTAGAATGCGGGCGTGGTTCGCCACGTCCTCGCACCGCTACTGACCGCGCTGCTGCTGCCAGCCTGTCTGGTCGCGCCGACGGTCTACGGCGACTCGAGCGGGAAGGGCGATGAAGCGGCGGAGAGCCTGGGCGACGCCGCCGAAGACCCGAGCGAGGCTGACACGACCACGCTCGCAGGCTCGAGCGACGCCGACGCAACCACGCGAGCGAGCACGAGCGACACGAACGAGGACAACCCGAGCTCCGACATGCCCAACGAGCCCTTGGTCGAACAGATCGTGTTCACCGAGGTCGCCGCAGCCGCTGGCATCGATCACGTCCATAGCGAGTTCATGGGCGCGGGCGACTGCCTGGTCGACACCGTGCTGCCGGCCAAGCAAGGCTGGTTCTGTTCGATCGACTGGTCTTCGGGCGGCGCGGCGGCGGCCGACTTCGACGAGGACGGCTGGGTCGACCTCTACGTCACCCGACCCTACGAGCCCGACCTGCTCTACCGCAACCTGGGCGACGGCAGCTTCGCCGACGTCGCTGGGAGCGTCGGCCTCGGCAACCAGACCCACGACATCGGCACGGCCTGGGCCGACGTCGACAACGACGGCGACCTCGATCTCTACGTCACGACCATCGGCGAGCTGCGTCACAAGCTCTTCATCAACCACGCCGGCCACTTCGTCGACGAGGCCGAGGCCCGCGGCGCTGCGCTGCTCGATGGCTACGTGCAGACCGGGACCACGCCGGTGTTCGGCGACTTCGACAACGACGGCTGGCTCGACCTCTACGTCGGCGACTGGCACACGACCGCGATCGGCCCCCAAGCCTCGCACGCGCGGCTGCTCCACAACCGCGGCGAGGCTGGGCCGGGCGAGTTCGACGACGTGACGCTCCAGGCGGGCGTGGACGTCGACCTCGTCTACACGCAGATGAACGGCGGCATCGACGGAACCTTCGTGCTCAGCGCGGGCTTTGCCGACATGGACGGCGACGGCTGGCTCGATCTGCTGCTCGCGTCCGACTTCGACTGCAGTCGGCTCTTCTGGAACCAGGGCGACGGCAGCTTCCTCGACACGACGCTGGCCTCGGGCGTCGGCACCGACGAGAACGGCATGGGCGCCTCGGTCGGCGACTTCGATCGCGACGGCGACCTCGATTGGTTCGTCGCCTCGATCACCGGGCCCAAC
>JAMHUH010000707.1:0-14121 GCA_035904925.1 Nannocystaceae bacterium | reverse complement strand
AGACATAGCGCGCGCCGTCCCAGTGCAGCGTGTTCGGATCGCCCGGATCGATGCCCGCTTGCACGAGCGGAGCCACGAGCGGACGAAACCCCGCCGTCATCGCGACCTGCTCGCGCAAGCGAACGAAGCGCGGCCGCTGCTCCTGGCGAAGGCCCGCGACGCTGCTGGCCAGCCACTCGCGATCGGGCTCGCCGACGATCGGCGCGACGATCACCGCCGGCGCGCCCGGCTCGACCTCGAGCCCATGCCCGACCGCCACTCGAACGCCGGGGACGCCATAGAGCGCGTCCTCGATCGCGCGCGCCGAGATCCAACCATGCGGCCCACGGATCAAGCGCGAGGTTCGGTCGACGTACCAATAGTCGCCCGCGGCGTCGCGGCGGACGATGTCGTGGGTTATGAACCAGCTGTCGGAGGCTTCGAACACGTCGTGCTGGACTCGGCTCGAGCGAGCGTCGTCGAGGCGCGCGACCAAGAGCCCGGCTTCGTCGCTGCGACAGCGACGCGCGAAGCCCTGGGCGTCGCGCAGCAACTCGCCCGCGTCGAAGTCGTAGGCCGCGATCGCCAGCTCGGCGCTGCCGGGCAAAGGCCGCCCGAGCGAGCCCGGCGTGCCCTCGATGTTGGCCAGGACCACGTTGGCCTCGGTCGTGGCATAGAACTCGCGGATCGCGATCGGCCCGAGCCGATCGACCAGGCGCTTCCACAGATCGCTGCGCATGCCCGAGCCGGCCAAGAGCCGGAGCGGGTGGTTGCGCTCGGCCGGCAGCGGCGGTCCGGCGACCAGCGGCCGACACATCTCGCCGGCGTAGAAGACCACGCTCGCGCCGGTGTGCCGGACCTCGGCCCAGAACGCGTGCGGATCGAGCCCGGTCGCCGAGCAGGTGTCGATCGCCAGCGCGAGCCGAGCGCTGCCGACCAGCGCACCACCGACCGCGACCAACAAACCGGCGGCGTGATGCAGCGGCAGCACGCAGAGCACCGTGTCGCGGCTCGAGAGTCGGCACGCAGCCGCGGCGCCATAGGCCGACACCGCCCAGCGAGCATTGCTGACCCGCGCGCGCGACTGCGGCGTGACCAGCTCGAGCGCGAGGTCGCGGGCGCGGCCGGGGTCGGGCGCGTACCAAGCCGGGAGCTCGACGCGGCTGGGATCGATCGTCTCCATGTCGAAGGTGCGCTCGGGCAAGGGCCGCTTGCCGGCACCCAACACCAACAAAGGACGCTCGCCCGTCCACGCCGCCAGCCCGACCTCGACATGACGAGGATCGCAGATCAACGCGTCGAGCTCGGACGCGCCGATCATTCGGTCCGCGCCGCTCTCGGGGTCGAAGAGCACCGCGACCGCGCCGAGCCGATTGATCGCCGCGATCAACGAGAGCGCGCTGGGCCGACCAGCCATCAGCACGCCGATCCGATCGCCGATCCGCAGGCCACGATCGATCAAGCCGCGGACGATCGCGTCGACCCGACGATCGGCGTCGGCCAGCGTGAACGCCCGCCCCTTCCACAAGAAGAAGGTCCGCTCCGGGTGCTTGGCGGCCTTGCTGGCCAGCTCGCGGCCGAGGCTGATCCGCGTGTCGGGCTGCATCTTCTCGAGCGTGCGCAGGCGCGGCAGCTGGTAGCGAAGGTCGTCGAAGGACTCGCCGTAGGCCTGACCGGCCTGCTCGATCCGATCGACGACGCCGCCGATCAACGCCCCGACCACGTCGACGAAGGGCTCGAAGTCGGCGTCGACCTCGAGGCCCTCGACCTCGTCCCACTCGCGGCGCAGCTCGTCGACGCGATCTTCGGGGTCGGGCAGCGCGGCCGGGCGCGGGCCCGCGTGCTCGCGCCAACGAACCCACTGGGCGACCGTCGGCCACGACTTGGTCATCGCCGTCGTGCCGACGACCAAGCCGAAATGGCCGGCTGGCAGCGCGACCTCGAAGCACTCGGCCTGCGGCGCCGCCTCGACGATCGCCCGGACCGAGGGCGCGCGCGCGATCTCGTCGTTCTCGCCGACGAAGTACAAGATCGGCATGTGCAGATCGGCGAGCGTGACGGTCTTGCCGGCGATCACGAACCCGCCCGAGCTCATCCGGTTGGCGACGATGAACTCGTCGACGAAGGTTCGCAGCGCGGGTCCCGGCCAGGCGACGAAGCCCTCGCCGGCCAAGAAGCGGCGCCGACTCTCGCGCTTGACCAGCGCCTCGCGGTCGTGGAGCTTGGCCAGGAAGTCGGTGATCTGGGCCAGCTCCTTGCGGACCGAGAGCAGCTTGAAGCCGGTCGAGGTCAAGAAGCCGGGTAGGCCCTCGACCTGTCCGAGCGGCTTGGCCAGCGCGCGCCGAGCCAGGCCGATCATGCGGCCGCCGAGGTCGGCCCCGACCGCGGGCAGGTTGCGGTGGATGTCGACCGGGCTGCCGAAGCTGACCAGCGAGGCGACATCCTGGCCGCGCCGATAGGCGGCCGCTTGGTAGCAGAACATCCCCCCTTGCGAGTAGCCGATCAGGTGCACGGCCTCGCCGGTCTCGCGCGCCACTCGAGCGATCGCGTCGTCGACGGCGAGCACGTGATCGTCGAGCGTGCGATCGAGGCCACCAACAATTCGTTCGGGCGCGCCGAAGTCGACCAACCACACGTCGAGCCCCGCGCCCGTCAGCGCGGCGACTGCGGACACGTCGGGCGCGACATCGTAGACCTCGGACGTGACCATCAAGGGTGGGACCAAGACCAAGGGCGCTCGAACGCGCCCCGCGTCATCGGCCGACGAGCCCGAGCCATGGACTGAGGCATAGCGCCTCAACGAGTAGTGGCGATCTGCGTGGACGACCTCGTAGGGCGAGCCCCAAGGATCGCCGAGTCGACCGAACTCGACGATCTCCTTGGCGTTCTGGACGGTTGCACGCAAGCGTCGGAGTCCGCTTCGAAGTGGCGACTTCTGGTTCGTTGGCTTGGGCTTGGCCATGGCGAGGGGTCGGGGATCATCGCTCGAAACACATCACCGTGCATGTATACGGTGGTGAATGATTGCAGCATTTGTAGATCATCGGGTGCGCGTGCGCCGATACTGTACACTGGCCAAAAGATCGCTATCCTCGATTCATGGACAAACGAGCCTTCGAGGGCCGGCGTGAGCTGCGGTGGACGCAGGCCGGCAACGCGCTGATCAGCTACATCCAAGAGGATGTCGCGATCACCGACGAGCTCTGGGACCGTTGGATCGCGGCCTTCTCTCGCCCGGACATCAAGCACCTCTTCGTCGGCTGCTGGGGGGCGATCCAACCCACGCACCAGCAGTGGCGTCGAGCCAACAAGGCGATGCGCGAGTGCGGCTTCGCGGTCGTCTGCCTGACGGAGAGCCGGCACACGATGGCGCTGATCAAGGCGGCCTCGTGGGTCGGCACCAAGGCCCAGGCCTTCGCGTGGAACCAGCTCCACGACGCCTGCGAGTTCGGCGAGATCGCCAAGGAAGAGCGGGTCGAGGTCAAGGCCAAGATCGTCGCCCTGCGCGACGCCTTCGGTCGCTTGGTCTCGGACGTGACCGTCGGGCGGGTCAACCAGCCGCGGGTCAGCATCTTCGGCGACCTCTCCTACTCGAGCGAAGAGATCCAGCAGCGCCTCGACGATCTCCAGGTTCAGCTGCGCAAGATCAAGAACAAGCCGATGCCCGCGGATCAGTGAGCCCGCGGCAACGCCAACCAAAAGCGAGAGGCCGAGTCGAAGTGACTCGGCCTCTCGCTTTGGTTGGGGGCGAGCGGGTGGCTCAGCCCTTGGCCTTGACGGCCCGGTAGGGGTGCAAGAAGGCCGCGAGCGAGCCCGCGTTGCGGGTCTGCAAGAAGACCCGACCTTGGCCCTGGAAGTCGCAGACCAGGCCTTCACCGGAGAAGAAGAGCCCCTTGAACCCGCCGAACTTGCGGACGTTGAAGGTGAGCCCCTCGGTGAAGCCGACCAGGTGCGCGTTGTCGACGGTGTAGCCCTCGGGCGGGACGTCGATCTCGTGCAGGGCCCCATAGGCGCTGTAGTAGACCGTGCCCGGGCCGGTGACCTTGAGCATGAAGAGGCCGACGCCGCCGAAGAAGCCCTTCACGCCGCCGAACTTGGTGTCGAGCACCATCTGCTCGCCGACGTGGGCCACGTAGGCGCCACTCTGCAAGAAGAAGTTCTGCCCGGGCGCGAGGTTCATCGCGCGCAGATCCCCTTCGGGACCTGGCGAGAGGAAGAGTCGCTGACCCGGCGCGGTCGAGGTGAAGGTGTTCTGGAACAGCGACTCGCCGCCGAGCAGCTTGCGCTTGGCCGCGGCCATCAGCCCGCCACGCATGGCGGTCTGCATCTGGATCGCGGTGTCCATCGCGACCATCGCACCCGCCTCCGAGACGATCTTCTCGCCCGGCTGATCGAAGGTGATCTGAAGCATCCCGAAGTCGGGGGTATCGATGAGTTGGTGCTGCATGGCTCAGTTCTCCCGGGGCGGCAGCATCCGGCCGACCGTGGCTCCGAATTCGGAGGGGTTGCGCGACTGTACGTACATCCGGCCCTGACCCTGCATGCGCAAGACCAGCCCTTCGCCGGACAGGAAGCTCGAGATCAGGCCCTTGGTCGCCTTGACGACCGAGTACTTGATGCCCGAGGTGAACGCGACGATGTGACCGGTGTCGACGATCATCTCGCCGTTGAGGTCGATGGTCTCGATCGCTCCGAAGGCGTTCATCAGGACCGGCCCGTGGCCGCTCGCCGACAAGAAGAAGAGCGACTCGCCCGAGAACAGGCCCTTGAACCCCTGGAACTTGGTGTCGATGGTCACGCTGTCGGGCGCGGCCACGTAGCTGCTGCCTTGGATCAGCAGCGTCTCACCTTGGAGGTTGTGGACGATCATGTCGCCGGTCAGCGAGGGCGCGAAGGTCACGTGCCCCGGCTGATTCATGGCCGTGTAGGTGTTGGTGAAGAACGACTCGCCGCCGAGCGCCATCCGCTTGAGCCCCTTGAACAGGCTCTTGAGCCCACCCTCGCCGGGGTTCTTCGCGGCAGCGACGACGTTGATGTTGCGGGTCATCGAGACCATCGCGCCGGCTTCGGCTCGGATGGTCTCGTTGGGGTTGAGGTTGCAGACGGCCAGCGAGTGCGCTGGGCGGTACAGAACGTGGAATTCCATGATCGATCTCGCTCAGCGCAGGAAGGGGGTGATCCAAGACACGAGGGCGTTGAGGTTGCGCGACTGGATCCAGACGCGACCCGTCCCGCTGAACTCGCAGACCAAGCCTTCGCCCGAGAAGAGGAACGACTTGAGGCTGAACCCGCCGCCGCCGCTGCCGGCGGAGCGAACCTTGAAGTTCAAGTTGTTGCCCTCGAAGGCGACGATGTGCCCGGTGTCGACCACGAAGGTGCCGTTGATCGGGACCTCGCTGATGCCACCGTAGCTGTTGATCCAGACGTCGCCTTGGCCCGTGCACTCTTGCAGGACCAGACCCTCGCCGCCGAACATCGACTTGAGCCCGCCGAAGCGCAGCTTGGTGTCGACGCTGCCGGTGCTGGCCAAGTAGGCGCTCGCCTGGATGAAGAGCTTGCGCTGGCCGTCGAGGACCTGATGCATGATCTGGCCCGAGGTGCCCGGCGCGAGCACGACCTCACCGCCCTGGGGGCCGTGGAAGTCGTTGACGAACATGGTCTCGCCGCCGAGGAACTTGCGGGCGAAGGCGGCGAAGAAGGCCTTGATCTTGGCCCCGATCCCGGCGTTGCGGCCGGCGTTGAGCCGGGTGTCGATCTGGAGACCGGGCGTGTGGCGAACCATGGCGCCAGCCTCGGCTTGGATCGTTTCATTGGGCGCGAGCTGGACCTTCAGCCAAGCGAAGGCCGGCCCGAATTCGATTTGATGCTGCATTGAGCTGCCTCTCCATGCGCGCGGTGGGGCGCGAGGTTGGAGCGTTTCGAAGAGTCGGTGGTGGTGGAGGAGCGCCAGGCTCGGTAGTCGAGTCGGCTTGCGGTACGCGGCGAACAATCGGATATTCGAGGCGGTAGTCGCAAGTGGTCGCACCAGAACAACCTCACGCTGGCTCCGTGAATCCCTCCGACGCGCCACGAGGCCCGAGCGCCGGCCATGCCACGCCCGACGTCGCGTGGATCGGTTCGGCCTCGCAGGGCAACGCCGGCGGGAGCACCAACTACGTCCCTCCACCCCCGCCTCCGAGCCCGGACATGGGCCATCGCCAACCCGAGGGCTTTGGCAGCGAGGGTGACAAGCGCAAGATGTGGCGCAGCGGGCTGATCGCGGTCGCATCGCTGGTTGCGACCGGCTTCCTGGTGATCTGGCTGCTCGGCGTGCTGGCTGAATGGCTGGTCGATTGGGTCCCGACCGACGTCGACGTCGCGCTCGGCGAACAGAACTGGGCCGAGCTCGCGCCGCCCGAGACCCACTGCACCGACCCCGGACCGCTGGCCTACGTCGAGTCGCTGACCGAGCCGCTCCAAGCCCAGGCAGGCAGCGAATTCGAGTTCCAGTTCGTCGTCGTCGACTCGCCCGAGGTCAACGCCTTCGCGCTGCCGGGCGGGTTCGTGACCGTCAACATGGGCTTGCTCGAGGCCGCCGAGACTGGTGAAGAGGTCGCGGCGGTGCTCGGCCATGAGATGACCCACGTGACCGCGCGCCACGGCATGCGTGGGGTCATGCGCCGGGTCGGCGGCTTCATGTTCGTCGCGATGATCTTCGGCGGCACCGACTTCGAAACCCTCGCCTACACGGCCGAGGGACTCGCGGGGCAGGCATTCAGCCGCGATCAAGAGCGCGAGGCCGACGATGGCGGGCGCGCGATCCTGATGGCCGCCGGGATCAATCCGATCGGCATGGCGACGTTCTTCGAGCGACTCGAGGCCGACCAAGGCGAGCTCCCAGGCGCGGTCGCGCTGCTCTCGACTCACCCCAACCCAGGCGAGCGGGCGCAGACGACCCGCGAGATCGCGGCGGGCTTCGTCGCGACCCTCGACCTGCCCGATCCGCCCGACGACCTGCGCTGCAACTAGGCGTCGCGCGAACCACCGCCCAAGTCTGGGCGGGCAAGGAGGAGGGGGCCCCGATTGGACTCCGTCCAAGCGGGGGAGGAACCGGCGGGTTCCTCATCAAAGTAGGCAAGACACGAGCACGTCGTGATCGTGGGCTTGCAGGAAGCTCGAGGTCTTCATCACCACGTTGCCGAGCTGGAGCTGGACGAATTCGGCGGCGGTGATCGTGACCGTGTGGTTGTGATTCGCGGCGCCCTGGATGTTGTAGACCTTCTGCACGCCCGCCTGCACGTCGGCGGCGGGCAGCACCATGCTGTGCCCGTGGTTCTGCAGGATGGTCCCCGAGGCGCCGTTCGGGCAGATCGGGTCGCCGGTGTCGGTCGACTCGGTGGTCGTGTCGCTCGTCGTGTCCGTCGTCGACTCGCTGGTCGTGTCCGTCGTCGACTCGCTGGTCGTGTCCGTCGTCGACTCGGTCGTCGTGTCCGTCGTCGACTCGGTCGTCGTGTCCGTCGTCGACTCGCTGGTCGTGTCCGTCGTCGACTCGCTCGAGCTCGACTCGTTGCCTGCGCTCTCGCTGGTGTCGTTCCCGAGCTCGTCCCCGCTCGGCCGGGCGCCGTCGTCGGAGCAGGCGTCGAGCGTGAGCAGCGTGGTGGCCGTGGCGAGGGTGCCGAGCACGAAGTGACGGCGGGTCGAGGCGTCGCGGTCCATGCCGCGAGCATACGCCGATCGCAGAACCAAACGCGCTAACGCAGCGCGTCGACGCGATCGACCGCCGCGGTGTCGCCGTGGCGCAGGTAGAGGCTGCGGGCGTCGTCGAGCAGCTCGCGGCTGAACGCGCTCGGGCCTTCGAGCGCGAGCCGAGTCCGAGCCAGCGAGAGCCGCAGCTCGGCCTCGTCGAGCGTGCCGAGCAAGTTCGTCGGCCAATTCGCGAGCGCCAGCTCGAGCGGCTCACGAGCCTCGCCGAAGCGACCGAGCTCGACCAAAGCGCTGCCGACCCCGAGCCGCGCGCCGGCGACCTCGTGCGAGCGATCGGGAAAGATCGGCAGGGCCAGACGCAGCGCCTCGGCGTAGGCCGCTCGGGCCTGCTCGAACTCGCCAGCGATCTGCTGGTGGACGCCGAGGTTGTAGTGGAGGTTGGCCAAGGTCGCAGCGTCGCTCGGATCGGTCCGCTCGAGCGCCTCTTGGTAGTGGCCGGCCGCCTCGGGCATGCCCGCCTCGCTCTCGGCGTTGGCGAGGTTGGTCAGGGCCTCGGCCAACGAGCGATGGCTGGTCTCGTCCCGCTGCCCGCGACGCAGCGCGATGCTGCGCGCGTAGGAAGCTCGGGCCTCGTCGCCGCGACCGAGCCCGGCCAGCGCGAGGCCAGCGTTGTTGAGCGGCGCGGCCAGCAAGGGGTGGCCCGGGCCGAGGTGGCCCTCGATGCTGGCGATCGCTCGATCGGCGTGCTCGAGCGCGCCGGCGTAATCGTGCTCGGCCAGATCGACGCGAGCGAGCGCGTCGACGGCCGTCGCGTAGCTGAGCGGATCGAGCTCGGCGAGCGGCTCGAGCTCGGCGACGAGGCCGTCGAGCACCGCGCGGGCTCGAGCCAGCTCGCCACGGGCCAGCAGCGCCTCACCTTGCCCCTGCCGGGCCGTGGCGTCGGTCAGCCGGTCGGCGCCGACCCGTTGGATCAGCGCGTCGGCGTCGGCGAGCAGCTCGTAGCCTTCGTCGGCCCGGCCTGGCGCGTTGGCCAGCAGCCAGCCGAGCTCGACCAGCGCGCGCGAGCGCAGCGAGTCGTCACCCTGGCGGTCGGCGATCCGCGAGGCCTCGCGCAGCGCTCGCTCGGCCACGTCGCGCCGACCCTCGCCGCTCTCGAGCACGGCCAAGACGATCAACGCGTCGGCCAGCGCGAGCGCGTGCTCGGGCCGATCGCGGCCTGCTAGCTCGCGCAAGCTCGCGACCAAGGTCTCGGCCTTGCTTCGCGCCCGCGAGTCGCCGCCCGCCCACGCCAACCAGCGCAGCCGCACCAGCTGCTCGTGCAACGCGTCGTCGGCCTCGTCGCCGCGCTCGCCCCCGGCTGGCGGATCGTCGCCCGTGCAACGCCGCGGGTCGGGCAGCGCCAGCAACATGCGTGGCGCGTTCATCAGCGTGTCGGTCTCCGCGTCGATCAAGACCTCGCCCAGCGCCGCGACCTCGTCGAGCTGCGTGCCCAGACACTGCTCGCGCCGAAGGTCGAGGCGGGTCTCGTCGCGGTGCGCGTGGCGAAGCTCGCAGACCTCGGTCCGCGCCTCGACCCAGGTGCCCGCCCAAGTCGCGAGGGATCGATCGACATGGCTCGCCATCGGCGTCGCCCAATCGGCGTCGACGCTCGCGTAGCGGCTCGCGATCGACTCGCGGGCCTGCGCACCGATCCGAGCCTCGGCCTCGGCCGCCGCGTCGATGCAAGGCGGGCTCGAGGCGCGACCGTCGGGCAGGATCAAGCCGACGCTGACCGCCACGGCCAGCAGGCCCCCGACCGCGAGCGCGCGCCGCCGGGCGCGACGACGAGCCGGGTAGCGCTCGAGCTCGGCCGTCAGCGCGCTCATGCTCGCGTGCCGATCGTCGGGCGCGGGCGCGAGCCCTTGGACGATCAGCTTGCGCAGCCAACGAGGCGGCGGCGGCACGGGCATCACCTCGGGGAAGCTGATGTCGCGCTCGGCCACCTTGATCGCCAGCTCGGTCTGCGAGCGGGCGGGGAAGGGATGCTGCGCGTAGACGGCCTCGAACAAGGTCAGGCAATAGCCGTACTGATCCGAGCGCTCGTCGGCCGGCTCGCGCTCGTGCTGCTCGGGCGACATGTAGCGGATGGTCCCGATCAGCGAGCCCTCCTCGGTCAGCGAGCCACTCGACGAGCCGAAGCCCGAGAGCGACGCGAGCCCGCTGCTCTCGCCCTCGCCGGTGATCTCCGCGCTGCTGCCCAGATGATCGGGGTGGTCGGGCGAGATCCGAGCGATCCCGAAGTCGACCACGCGCGCGCGTCCATCCCAACCGACCAACACGTTCTCGGGCTTGAAGTCGCGGTGGACCACCCGCGCCTCGTGGGCCGCCGCGAGCCCGCGACCGGCCGCGATCATGACCGGCAAGACCTGGTTCCAGGTCCGCGGCGTCCGCAGCCACTCGCGCAGGTTCTGGCCCTCGACCCGCTCCATCGCGATGTAGAGCGAGCCCTCGAGCACGCCCGCCGCCCAGATCTTGACCACGTTGGGGTGGTCGAGCCGCGCGAGCGCCCGCGCCTCGCGAACCAAGCGCTCGGCCGAGCGCTTGCGATGCCAACGCAGCAGCTTGAGCGCGACGCGGCGCTCGAGCGTCGTGTCCCAGGCGTCGTAGACCACGCCCATCGCCCCGCGCCCGAGCGTCCCGCGGATCTCGTAGGCGCCGAAGCGATCGCCCGCTTCGAGCGAGCGCTGATCGCCGACCTTGTCCTGGTTGGTCTGCGCCGGGTCGGTCTGCGCCTGGTCGTTGGTCTCGACCTCGGTCGCGTCGTCGTCTTCGGGGGCGCTCGCGGGTTCGACCCGCATGTTGGTCACACTCTCATCGAGCACGGCCCGAAGACGCTACCAAATGAATGTCGACGGTGCGCAACATGCGAGATGCGAAAAATGCAGATTGGCGTTCTGGCTCCGAAGAACCATGAACCAGCCCAAGACGCCGTTTGATTGGCTTTGCGCACGCGTGGGGAGTATCCAGGCCGGAAGGGCGCGGAGCGTGAGCGGGATCGCATCTTTCGCCAGAGTGTGGTGTTTTACCCCGAGCGCGCACGCTAGAAATGTAGAGATTTCGGACCCGCCGCAGGCTCGCGTTTCAGTGGTCGTGCGCCACCTGGCAGGTGCCCAGGCCGTCGTGGATGTCGCAGATCAGATCGCTCGAGCAGTCGTCCACCGAGTTGCAGGGCGTGCCGATCTCGTCGTCGCTGTCTTGGCAGCCGCCGGCGAGCGCCCCGATCGCGAGCGCGAGGATCAAGAGCATGCCCAGCGGCGAACGCTTCATGCCGCGATCTTGAACCCACGCGGCTCGGATCGGGTGCGCTGGATCGTCGCCGCGACAGCCGGTCGCAGGGTCGCCGCCGCGTTCAGCCCTTAGCCTCGCTCCGATGGTCCCTCGTCCGCTCGCGTGGCTCGGCGCGCTCGCGCTCGCGAGCACGCTCGGCTGCTTGCAGGCGTTCGGCCCCGACCTGCGCGCTCGCGATCAGCACGCCGCGCTCGCGGCGACGAGCTCGCGCGACGAGTGCATGGGCTGTCATGTCAGCGAGCGCGAGGCGATCGCGATGGGCGTCGACGAAGCCCACCCCGCGCCCGCGCCGATCGTCGCCGACTGGATGATCAGCGAGCGACGCGAGTGCGTCGTCTGTCACCACGTCCACCTCGGCCGCGCTCGCGCGAGCGCCTGGCAGCTCGAGCCGCTCGGCCCAGGAAGCGTCGCCGATGCCCGCTAGCGCGAATCGATCACTCGCGCTCGCGCTGCTCGTGCTCGCCCTGCTCGTGCTCGCGCCGAGCCGCGCGCGAGCCCACCACGTGCCCGGCCACGGCAGCTCCGAAGGCGTGCGCAGCATCAACAGCCTGGGTGGGCGCGGCGGCTCGGCCAGCTCGCGCATCATGCTGCTCGACGAGTTCACCCACAGCGGCGGCGGCCTGGTCCCGGGTCAGCACAACGATCTGTCCTTGATCGGCGAGTACGCGCCCCTGCCCGCGTTCTCGTTCGGCTTTCAGCTGCCCTTCACCGTGCTCGCCGAGCAGCCGCTCGAGGGTCCCGATCGCCTGGTCGCCGGCTTGGGTGACACGCGAGTGTTCGCCCGCGTCACCCCCTTCGCCCGCAAGCTCATTCACCGCACGCTGACCTTCGGCGTCGCGGCCAGCTTCCCGACCCGCACCGTCCGCGGCAGCGTCGACCCCGGTCGAACCTGGTCGGTCACGCCCAGCATCATCTTCACCCGCACCTACGCCAAGCTCTTCTGGCAGCTGCTGGCCTTCGGCTCGACCGAGTGGCGACCGGCAGGCGTCGCGCTCGATCTCAGCGCGGGCGGTCAAGTCGGCGCTCGCTTGGCCAAGGGCAAGCTCGCCGTCGGCGGCGGCGCGCTCGTCGACGTCCGGACCGTCAACGCCTGCCGCTCGCCCGCGGGCGCGCTCGACTTTTGTACGGGCAACCGCGCGGGCGAGCAGCAGAGCGAGGTCGGCTCCGTGCGCGCGACCGGGCTCGCGACCTTCGCGTGGAATTTCAAGCAGACCAAGCGCGCGAGCTGGGCGCTGAACGTCTCGCTGCAGGTGCCCTTCTCGCCCAAGCGCGACTACGACGTCGGCGCGAGCTCGGGTCTCCAGGTCGTGTTCTGACTCGCGATCCAGCGCGAATCCATCGCCCCGCACGGGTACCGCCCAACGCCCTGCTTGGGTACGAGCGGGCTCATGACTCCCCAACGCGATTTCATCGAGGCGGAGGTCCTGGTCGGCGTGACCCTGACGATCAACATCGACCTCAGCTCGATCCGCTTCCTCGAGCCCTCCGACCTCGACGGCTTCGCCCGCTTTCGCCAGCGGGGCCGACTTCGGCCGGCTCCCGCTTGGGCCTGGTTGATCGAGGACTACCCGCAGTAGTTGGCCTTGTCCGCGCAACAATCCCCATATTGCGCGCAACTGCTGTCGCACCAGCACTGACCCGCGTTGCCACCACACGCGCCGTAGCAGCTGGTCGGGCTGACCTGCGGACCACCGCCGCCACCGCCACCGCCACCGTTGTCGCCGTAGAGCACGTCGAGGGCGGTCACGTCGGTGCTGGTCCACACGCCGGTGCTGCCGAGGTTGAAGCAGGAGTTCATGATCGAGCCATTGGCGGTGGCCGTCGTCGGCGTGCCCGGGATGTTGTTGGCGCCGATGCCCGCGCTGCCCTCGTTGGAGGCCGACCCACCGCAGCTGATGGCGCGATTGTAGTAGTCACTGTGGCGAAAGCCGATGCAGTGGCCGAGCTCGTGGGTGATGACGTGGGTCGTGACCGCGGTCCCGTAAGTGGCGATCTTGGTCCCGATGTTGATCTGCGAATAGGGCAGCCCGCCCGAGGGGAAGCCGGCCTCGCCGCCGTTCCCGCTGACCTTGTTGGCCTTGATGACCGCGTCACAGCCGACCGTCGAGCCCGAGGTCCGGGTCATCGTGAACGACAGGTTCTGGCTGTTGTAGTTGGCGATCGCGTTGTTCAAGGCCGTACTCAGCGTCCCGGTGTAGGCCGAGCCATTGACGCAGATGGTCTTGACCGAGCTGCTGACCAAGTTGGTGGTGCTGTACTGGCGGAATTCCTGGTCGGAATCGAGCGTAGCCTCGACCTGGCGCATCCCGGCGATCTCGCGGGAGGCCTCGAGCGTGACCTCGGCGTCGCCACCGACGATCACCGTGTAGCCGTCGACGACCTCGATCTCCGAGGCCGGATAGCCCGCGACCTCGAGGTTGGCGACGATCTCCTGGGTCTGGGCCTCGAGCTCTGCCTGAGCGCTGTCACCATTGTCACTGTCGCATCCAACAGTGAACATCGAGAGGGCTGCGAACACCAAAAGCGGCTTGTTGACCAACATGGCGGTTCTTATAGAGACCGACACATCATGTGTTCAAGTGGTCATTTGGTGAGCCATTCGAACAAGAATACGCGGTTTTGGCTGGTTTCGTGGATGTGGAGTTGGTGGCCAATTGCAGAATACGCAAAGAACGATTCTTGGGGATTCGAAGCGTTCGGAAGACCACTCGATGGGCCGAAGGACAGGGTTTGGGTCGAAATTTCGAGCAAGATCGGGCAAGTCGGGGAAGCTGACACTGAGGGTCCTTCGCGGACGATTGCTCGGTGGATCCTTCGCGGGCGCTGACTCGGTGGATCCTTCGCGGGCGAGCGCGGTTTCGACCACCAGGCTCTGCGGGGGAAAGAGGGTCCTCGCGGTCACCAAGAGGAGTTCGCGGCAAAGACTCCGTAGATCTCACGGTCCCTGTGGAGGACGGAGCCAGCAGCCGAGTTCGAAGGCGCGCGGGGGGAAGGAGGGTCCCTCCGAGGCGAGTCGAGCCCCTCGCTGCCATGCACGAGCTCGACGATCAGCTCGAGCGTCGCTACCAGGGAGAGGGCGTCGGCGATTCGAAGGGCGACGTGTTTGAGCCCGAGCGGGGGACCCTCCTTCCC
>JAMHUH010000706.1:0-1578 GCA_035904925.1 Nannocystaceae bacterium | reverse complement strand
GTCGTGGGCAAGCTCCGGGTCACGATCCCGGCCGACAAGCTCGCGGTCGCGCTCGACAGCGCGCTGCCGTAGCGGCGAGCGCCGGATTCAGTTGCGGGCCAGCATCACCGCGGTCTGCGAGTAGGTCGACGACTGCCAGAACGCCTGCAGCGCCGCCAGCTTGTCGGCGACGTCGCCCTCGCGCAGCACCTTGGCGTTCTGATAGGCGAGGCGCGCCTGGATCGGGATCGAGCCGGTCGCGACCCGCGCGGCGCGCGCGTTCTCGCGCGCCGAGCGATCCGCGGAGTCGAGCATGTGGATGAACGCCTTCTCGTGCTCGACCGACTTCGGCCGGCCCGAGATCGGGTCGTTCTCGACGCCGAGCGAGTACCACTTGCTGACCAGGAGCGAGCTCTTGAAGAACGACAGCTCGCTGCTGGCGAGGGTCGCCAGGCCCCACGCGATCGAGTCCTCGCCCCACTCCTGCTTGAGCCCGTCGGCGAGGCCGCCCATGTTCGGCAGGTTCGACGCCATCGTCGCGACCAGGTAGTCGGGCTCGAACATCGCGAACCGGGTCTGGGCCTGCTCGAACGGCACGCCCACGTGATCGGCGAGCTCCTTGACGAACAGCGCCTCGAAGTAGGCGAGGTTCGCGGCCGACGCCGACTGGTACGACTTGGCCAGGCGCCGCACGTTGGGCAGCGAGCACAGGTAGCTCACGCTCTTCTCGCTCTCGATGTCGAGGCCCTCGACGCCGCTCTGGGTCGACGAGACCGCGCGGGCGATCGCGAGCACCGACGGCGCCACCGAGCCGACGATCTCCTCGGCCGCGCCCGGGGTGTTGAGGTCGTCGGTCGACACGCCGCTGACGCCGTCGAGGAACTTCATCGTCTGCCCGACGATCTCGGCCGAGAAGACGTGGAAGCCCCAGCCGGTGATCGCGCGCCGGTAGGCCGCGATCATCCGCAGGTGTCCGCCGAGGGTGTCGGGCTTGATCGCGCCGACCGTGCGCAGCGCGATCTCGGTCTGGCTGGCCAGCGCGGTCAGCTCGTGCAGCTTCTGCTGGGCGCCGACGATGTCGTGCTTCTGGACCAGGTCGAGGATCTCCTGGGTCGAGGTGGCGGCGGCGGCGTAGACCCAGGCGTCGACGATGCGCTCGTAGGCCGCGGCCGCGAGGCCCTCCTTGCGCAGCTTCTCGGCGCTCTCGAGCTGGGCCTTGGCGACCAGCGCCATCTTCTGCAGGCCCTCGGGCAGGCCGCGCTCGTTGTAGAGCGCGACCAGGTGCTCGAGGTTCGACGCGATCATCTTCTGCCAGTCGGCGTACTTGGCGTCGAGCGCGGCGCCGGCGGCGTCGTCGATCGCCATCTCGCTCTGATCGACCGCGACCGGGCGGGGCAGGGTCTTGCCGGTCAGGAACTCGTAGGCGCCGTAGACGTCGGCGATCTCGGTCGCGACCGCGCCGTGCTCCTTGGCGAGCGCGACCAGATCGACCGCCGCGTGGGTGTTCATGTCCTCATCGAAGCGCTGGCCGATTGGATAGCCGAGGCGGTTCTTGCCCTTCTCGATCGAGCCCAGGAACTTGTGCGGGATGCCGCCGAC
>JAMHUH010000705.1:0-7493 GCA_035904925.1 Nannocystaceae bacterium | reverse complement strand
TTGGCGGGTGAGGACGGGGCGCTGATAGATTGCCGAGGTGCGCCGAAGTTGGACTGGGCTGACGCTGCTGCTCGCGTGCACGCAGGCCAGCCCGAGCGGGGACGAGGTTGCGAGCTCCGAGAGCGCGGCGTCCGAGAGCGAGTCCGACGGCTCGGCGAGCGAGACGGGCCCCGCCTGCGAGCCGACGCCGGAGACCTGCGCGAGCCCGCTCGACGAGGACTGCGACGGCTCGGCGATCTGCGATCCGAGCGAGACCTTCGCCTGGCTGCGGGTGCTCGGGACCGAGGGCTTCTCGCATGGGACCGCGATCGACGTCGCGCCCGACGGGACCTTGTGGATCGGGGGTGAGCTCGACGGGACGATCGACGTCGTCGGCGAGCCGATCAGCGCGCTGGCCAACCGCGGTCGCAACCTCTTCGTCGCGCGGCTCGATGGTGATGGCCAGGGCCTGGGCGCGAGCGCCTACCTCGGCTTCGACGACGCCGCGCTGATCGATCTGGCCCTCGACAGCCAGGGCGAGGCGACGATCCTCGGCACCTTCAGCGGCGGGCTCGATCTCGGCGGCGGTGGCCTGCCTGGGCCCGAATTCCCCGAACAGCAGGTGTTCTTGGCCGGCTACGGGCCAACCGGGGAGCATCGCTTTTCGCGGACTTGGATCGGCAGTCGCGACGCCGGAGCGCTGGCGATCGGCCCCGACGATCGCAGGATCATCACGGGCCGATCGGCGGCAGGCCTGCTCGACCTGGGCGGCGGAGCGCTGCCCGAGACCAGCTTCTTGGCCAGCTTCGACGCGCTCGGCCAGCATCAATGGAGCCGGAGCTTCGACTTGGGCGCACCCGCGGGCGCGCGCGGGCTGGCGATCGCGGCGGAGGGATCGATCTTCGTGCTCGCCGACTACGCCGCGACCTCGATCGATCTGGGTGGGGTTGCGCTCGAGGGCGACGGCAGCGATCTCGTGCTGGCCCGCTTCGACGCGAGCGGCGTGCCGCTCTGGGCCGAACGCTCGACCTGCGATTCATGCCGGGCCCACGACCTCGTGCAGCTCGACGACGGCGACCTGCTGCTCGTGGCTCGCTTCGCGTCCAGCTTCGCGATCGCCGATCAATCGCTCGAGTTTCCAGCCAGCGCCCGATCGATCGCGTTCGCGCGGCTCGATCCGCAGGGCCAGCCGCGCTGGCTGATCGGCATCCCCGACGCCACCGGCGAGAGCCGCTCGGGCGCCAACGCGCGAGCGATCGCCGACGCTGCCGGCAACGCCTTCTTGGCCCTCGACATGGCCGGCAGCCACGATCTCGGCTTGGGCCCGCTGAGCTCGCCGGGTCTGGGATCCAACATCTTCGTGCTCGAGCAGAGCCCGCTCGGTCAGCCGCGTTGGTCGCAGCGCTACGGCGGCGTCGACCCGAGCGAGGTCGATGCGATCGCGCTCGACGGCCAAGGCGGGCTGGTCATGACTGGCCTGAGCTCGGGCACGATCGACTTCGGCGGCGGCGAGCAACTGCTCGACTCGCCGCCGAAGGCGTTCGTGGTCCGGCTCGCGCCGCCCTGAAGGTCAGCCGCGCGGGTAGGTGAGCCCGAGCTTGAACCCGGCCAGCTCGATCACGTCGTTGGCTCCGATCGCCGCGCGCGGATCGATCGGCGCGCCGTTGATCGTCAGCACCCGACTCGGATCGAGCACGCGCAGCTCGGCGGGGTTGGGCGGGCCGCCCCACTCGAGCAGGGCCCACGCTTCGTCGGCGCCTTCGCTGCGCAGGCGAATGTCGAGCCCTGGCCCGAACCCGACCCGATGCGCGCCCGGGGGGACCATTCGATACTGGACGCCGCCGCTCGGGTCGGTCACGCGCAAGGTCGCGACCTTGGCGCTGCCGAGCTCGTGGTGGAGGATCCAGCCCAATTCGTTGGCCAGCTCGCCCGCGTCCTTGGGCCGCTGCTCGGGCTGCTTGGCCAGGCAGCGGGCGACCAGCTCGACCAGTTTGGCCGGCATCTGGGTCGCGTCGAGCGGGACGATCGGCTTCTTGACGTGGGCGTTCATCCACTCGATCGGATCGTCGATGAAGTCGTGGACGACCCGGCTGCGCGGGCGATCGGCCCAGAAGGGGCAGCGGCCCGAGAGCAGCTCGTACAAGATCACCGCGAGCGAGTAGACGTCGGCGGCGGTGCTCAAGGTCGGCGAGTAGACCTGCTCGGGCGGGGCGTACTGCGGGGTCCCGACCAGCACGTGCTGGGTCGTGACGTTGTCGCCAGCCAGGGCGTTCTCACCGAAGCCGCGCGCCGAGGCGAAGTCGATGATCTTGAGGTTGCCGTCGGGCTCGACCCAGAGCTTGGCCGGGGTCAGATCACGGTGCACGACGCCGCGGGCGTGGACTTCGGCGAGACCGAGGCAGGCCTGATGAATCAGCTCGACGGCTTGGGCTGGCGGCATCGGCCGATCGAAGTCGTGCCAGTGGTCGAGCTGCGCGCCCTCGAGCGACTCGAGCACGATGTACCAATGCTCGTCGGCGCCCATGCCTTGGTCGAAGACCTTGATGACATGGCGGTTGGTCAGCTCCTCCAACACCGAGATCTCGCGCAAGGCTCGACGGGCGGTGTCCTCGGCTTTGACGGGCTCGAGCGAGATCCGGACCGCGACGGGGTGGGGGAAGGCCGGTGTTCGGCACTTGTAGACCCACGAGGCGTTGTACTTGCGGACAATCGCGAGGACTTCGAAATCACCGTAGCGATCGCCCGGATTCAGCTGCTTGGCCATCGCCTCGACGCTAACGCGTCCGGCGGCTCGCCCGCAAGCGTCGCCGCTCCGACCATGGGCCCCATGGAAGAGGCGGGGGCGGGTCCGCGCTGGTTGACGATCTCGCAGCCTGGCGGGGATACTCGGGCTCTGCCGTGGGTGAACTCGCCAAGCTGCACTCGGACCTCGAGGCCCTCGTCGGCAAACTCATCCACGATCGCTATCGCGTGGATTCGCTGCTCGGCGTCGGTGGCATGGGTGCCGTTTTCAAGGGCTACCACACCGGGCTTCAGCGCGAAGTCGCCATCAAATTGTTGCACCCCGAGATCGGCCGCGACGAGTCGATTTCCAAGCGCTTCGACCGCGAAGCCTACAGCGCGTCGCGCCTCGATCATCCCAACTGCGTGCGGGTCAGCGACTTCGGCACGACCGAGACCGGCGCGAAGTATCTGGTCATGGAGTTCCTCGAGGGCGCGGAGCTCGAGGCCTCGCTCGGCAAGCCTTGGGCGCCGCTCGACGCCGTCCGCGTGGCCAAGCAGATGTTCGCGGGGCTCGAGCATGCGCACCACTTCAACGTGGTCCATCGCGATCTCAAGCCCGAGAACGTGTTCGTGACCAGCGACTATCGCGGCCAGCAGCTGGTCAAGCTGGTCGACTTCGGGATCGCCAAGCTGCTCGATGGCGAGGGCGTCGCGCAAGAGAAGCTGACTCGCGCGGGCTTGGTGTTCGGCACGCCGCGCTACATGTCGCCGGAGCAAGCGGCGGGCGGCAAGATCGACGAGCGCACCGACCTCTACGCCGCCGGCTTGATCCTCTACGAGATGCTGGCTGGCCAGCCGCCCTTCGACGCCGACGAGCCCGGCCAGCTCTTGCGCATGCAGATCATGGCTCCGCCGCCGCCCTTGCCGAGCGGCTTGCCGAGCGGCTTGGTCCGCTTGGTCGACAAGCTGCTCGAGAAGTCGAAGAGCGATCGCTGTGCCAACGCGCGCGAGGTCATCGACGCGCTCGACGAGCTGGAGCGCGAGCTGCTGGCGGCCCCGGTCGCGGCGGTCGTACCGGTCGCGGCGGCGGTCGTGGCTGCTGCGGTGGCCGAGCCGATCGTCCGCAAGACGGGCTGGCAGCCGGCCGAGCCGACCAGCTCGCTGCCCGCCCCACCGCCGCCGGCTGCCAACACGCAGACATCGTCGAGCACGCCCGTGGCGAGCGCCCCGCCGATGGCTCCGACCTTGCCTCCGGGACCGGCTCCGAGCATGAGCGCGAGCCTGCCGGTCGCGGCGACCCTGCCGATGGCGACCGTGCCGATGGTCGTTCCGCCGGGTCCCATAGCCACCATGCCCGGCATGCCCGGCATGCCCGGCATGCCCGGGGTGTCCAGCACGCCGACGATGGCGGGCATGCCGAGCCCGACCGGATCGCATCCCTCGCTCTCGCAGAGCAGTCCGAGCATCTCGGCCGGGCAGACCTGGTCGACCACGTCGGCGTCGATGCCCGCCATCGGCCCTGCGCCCTCGACGTCCGCGCCGCGAGAGCGACGATCGGCGCTGCCTTGGGCGATCGCTGGCGTGGCCGTGTTGATCGCCTCGCTGGCCTTCGGCGCGCTGCTGATGAACATGGACGATGGCGCGGGCGATGCCGATGCCAGCGACCCTGCGCTCGCGGGGGCTGGCGCGTCCGAGGATCCAGCCGCGGTCGCGGCGGGGGCTGGCGTCGCGGGTGAAGCCGCTTCGGCGGGTGAAGCCGCTTCGGCGGGTGAAGGCGCTTCGGCGGGTGAAGCCGCTTCGCCGAGCGATGCTGCGAGCGACTCGACGCCGCCGGTCCGGCCCGCAGACGTCGAGCCGGCCGAAGGGCCCAAGCCCACGCCTGCGCCCACGCCCACGCCCCAAAAAGACAAGCCCAAGCCGCAGCCGGACAAGCCGCAGCCGGACAAGCCGCAGCCGGACAAGACCCAGCCGGACAAGACCCAGCCCGTGATCGTGATCGACGAGGACGACATCGACGACGCGATCGATCGCTTCTTCGACGACAACTCTGCGCCCGACCCGACTGGCAAGGACAAGGGCAAGCCGAAGGGCAAAGACAAGGGCAAGAAGCACCACTGAGCGCGATGTCCGATCGCGCCGGTTGAGGTAAGCTCGAAGCGTGAGCCCGACGCACGCACGCGAGACCCCGAGTCTCGCCCGACATCTGCTGTGCGCGGTCCCGCAGCTGCTCGATCCCAACTTTCATCGCTCGGTCGTGCTGATGCTCGAGCACGGCAGCGACGGCGCGCTGGGCTTGGTGCTCAACCACCCGATGCCGACCACGCTGCGCGAGGTGGCCGAGTCGCTCGAGCTCGACTGGGCGGGCGATCCCGAGGCGCGGGTCCGCTTTGGTGGGCCGGTCGACCCGGTCCGCGGTTGGATCCTCCACGATCAAGCGAAGTGGGATCCCGAGGCCGAGCCGGTCGCGCCCGGGCTGTGGTTGACGACCTCGCTCGACCCGATGGTCCGAAGCCAGCAGGTCCGCTTCGGCGGTGACGAGGCTCGCTTCGTGTTCTTGCTCGGCTACGCCGGCTGGGGCGGCGGCCAGCTCGAGGCCGAGATTGCGACCGGCAGCTGGGTGTTGGTCCCGGTCGTCGGTGACGAGGAAGAGGCGGGGACCGGGGTCTCGGTCGACTTTCTGCTCGACACCCCGCCCGAGCAGATGTGGAAGCAGGCGCTCGAGGCGATCGGCGTCGATCCGCAGCGTCTGGTCGGTCTGCAGGGCAACCAGACGCTGCACTGAGGCCGTCGATGCGGGTGTCGTCCAAGCTCCGTCGCGCGCTCGCGTTCGCCTCGCTCGCGCTCGTGGCCGGCTGCTCGGGCGCGCGCGAGCTCGAGCCGAGTCATGGTCACGATCGCGGCGGTGAGACGCTGCGGATCCACGGTCACGACTTCGCCGGCCATGGCGGCGTGATCGTCGACTTCGCCGGGTCGCCGGGGCACGCGGCGGTGATCGAGAGCGATCGAGTCATCCGCGTGACCACGCCGAAGGTGGCGCCCGAGCAGCGCGGCCAGGCGCTGGTGGTCACGCTCGAGTTCGCCGATGGCGAGCAGCGTCAGCTCGCCGCGACCTACCTGGTCGAGGCCGGCCCCGTCGAGGTTCGAGCCCGCGATTGAGCGCGGCTCAGCCGGGCTCGACCCGGAAGAGCTGCTGGCCGACCAGGATCAGCCGACCCGGCGGGACGACTTGGTGCGGACGGACGCGCATGTACGTGCCGTTCGAACTGCCGAGGTCTTCGATGAACACGCCGGTGTCGTCGCCGACGACCCGGCAATGCGTGCCCGAGACATAGCCGTCATCGGGGAAGGTGATCTCGCCGCTCTCGCGGCCGATCGTCACGCCCTCGTTTTGGAGCGGGAAGGCGGCGATGGCCCGATCACGACTGACCATCACGCTGACCCGACCCCAGTAGCCGGGGTTGGGGCTGCCCATGATCTCGGTGCCTTCGTCGGTCGGCGCGGGCTCGGGCAGGTCCTCGTAGAGCATCAGCTCTTGGCCGACCCGGAACATGTCGCGGTCCTGAAGATCGGCGCGGCCGTCGAGCTTGATGTAGACGCCGTTGAGCGAGCCGAGGTCGTCGATCATCAGCCCCTCGGGGGTGGCCGTGAACTCGGCGTGGTTGGGATCGAGGTAGGCGTCGCTGTCGAAGGGTGGGCCGTGCATGCGACCGATCGGCTCGGGGCCGCCCTCGATGACCAGCACGCCGCCTTCGGTGCCGTCGTCGCGCAGCAAGACCAAGCGGATCAAGCTGGTCATCGGCTTGACGGCGGGACGCTGGCTGGCGTCCATGAACATGGTCCTCGCGGCGGCCTCGGGCGGCGCGGCTGCCTGCGGGGCGGGGGCCTGCGGCGCGGCTGCCTGCGGCGCGGGGGGAGGCGCAGGCGGAGGCGCTTGCGGAGCGGGACCCGTCGGCGCGGGGCCGACGGTCGTGGTCTCGTCCATGCGACCACCACAGGCGCCGCAGAACTTGAACTGCATCGGGTTCTCGGTCCCGCAGACGGGGCACTTGCGCATGGCCGGACCCGCGCCGGGCACCTGAGCGCGAGGAGGCGGAGCTTGGGTCGCCTGCGTGCCGAAGTCCGGGCTGGGCGGAGCGCCGTAGCTGGGCGGGGTCCCGTAGCTGGGCGGCGGGCCGTAGCCTGGCGGCGGTTGAGGAGGCGGCGGCGCGGAGTATTGCGGCGGCGGAGCGGGATAGCTCGGCTGCGCCGGCGCGGGATAGCTCGGCTGCGCCGGCGCGGGATAGCTCGGCTGCGCCGGCGCGGGCACGACGGGTGCAGGGATCACCGAAGGTGGCTGCGGCGGTGGTGCAGCCTGCCCGGCCGCGGGCAGCTTGGCACCGCAACCGAGGCAGAATTTGTAGTGGTCCTGGTTTTCCTTGCCGCAGTTTGGGCAGACGATCACGGGAGCTTTTCCTTCTTGGCGCGGACCAACGCTGGGGGCGTCCTTGGTCCGTGCCTCACGAGATCTCGACGCGGAAGAGTTGCTGGCCGACGAACAGATAGTCGCCGTGGAACAGCTCTTGTGCACCCTTGATGCGCACGAAGGTGCCGTTGCGAGAGCCAGTATCGGTGAGCAGGACCTTGGCGTCGTCCGAGAGGTCGAGCCGAGCGTGGTGACCGGAGATGAAGCGGTCGTCGGGGAACACGAGCTCGTTGCCCTCGCGCCCGATCGCGAGCGAGTTGGCGGTGGCGGAGCGGACCAGGCCCGAGCCGCCGCCCGCGAGCTGTTGGATGACTCGGAAGGCGCCGTC
>JAMHUH010000704.1:0-39228 GCA_035904925.1 Nannocystaceae bacterium | reverse complement strand
GGGAAATCCATACCAAGGCTGCGCCAACACCCGTGCGACGCCCAACACCTCGGTCCCTCGCTCCCGCCGCTCCACGATCAATTCCAGCTCGCGCGCATCGAGTCGGCCCAAGATCTCCGCCCGCAATTCCCGGTCGCTCAGCTTCCTACAAACCGGCGGCCGCACGAGCTTGAATTCGACCACGTCCGGCAACACGCTCGGCTTCCCCCGCCGCCAGGCTCGCTTGGGATCACGTCGCTTCTTCCGCCATCGATTCTCGACCTTCACATCCCGCTTCCACAGCCCGATCCTCGGCCGCTCGATCGCCCGCGAGTCGCCATACTTCATCCGCAAGGTCGAGAACCCGGGCCACTGCTTCGACCTCTTCACCAGGTTCGCCGAGCAAGGATTCGCAAGCGTATACATCGCGTGCTCGATCGCCTTCTCGTCATCGGTGACCTCGACGATGCCATACTTCTTTTCGAACACCGACCCACTGGTCCCGCGCATCGCGTTCAGCGATCGCGCCAGCAACGAGTCGAAATACCCCATGAATTCGGGCAGCACCCCGTCGACGTCGGTCATCAACACATGAAAGTGATTCGACATGCAGAGGACCTCGTGCACGTCCATCCGATAGCGCGCGGCCGCGACCGCAAACAGATACTCGAAGACCCGGACGACCTCGGCGACGGGCACGAACCTGAACATCCGACACACCGCTCGGGCAGTGACGAAGCAGAGCCGACCAGGGACGACGGAGCGCGGCGCAGTCATGCACCCAGGCTTGTCGGCCACGGTCTCGCGGCCTTGCACGAAAAGTGAGGCGCAGCCTCTGGCGAGCATGCTGGACCTCCGACTGGTCGGATCTGACTTGGGTCGACGTCACTCACCGATACTATCGATCGTCGTCACCCGACTGGACGTGCCCATCGAGGTCACCGAGGGCGGATCCTCGGCGCCGTGATGTTGCCCAGCCACGAAACATGATTCTCGCACTCGTTGGGGCCACGATCCCGTCGCGCCTCGATCGAGAGCCTTCCGACCGCACGCGGTCGACGTCGGTCCTCCGCACCTGCCCCGAGCGCGTGGTCGCTACCGGACAGGCTGTTGCCTGCGCTCGACAGCCGCGCTCGACCGCAGCGCTCCGCCAGCTCCAGCCAGGCGACTCCACGACTTCGGCGTGCATCTGCCGCTCGACCGGCGGCGCCGCCCGGCTCGCGGGATCGCGTCTGGACCCGCGAGCGACCGAGCGGGGGCATGCGCAGGCTCGCGGCCGCCGGGCTTTACCGCTGGCCCCTGGGCCCCCACAATCGCGGCCCATGTCCAGCGGTCCGACCGGTCACGAGTCCGTACCCATTCCGATCATCGACCCGAGCGAGTCGAAGGCGCTCAAGTCTTGGGCGCTCGAGAACTCGCTCAAACGCTACGGGCTCGACAAGTGGGGCCAGGGGTTCTTGGCCGTCAGCGCGGACGGTCACCTCTTGTTTCGCGCGCCGGGCTTGCCCGAGGTCGATCTCCACAAGGTCGCGCTGGTCCTGCGTGCTCGAGGCATCCACACGCCCGTCGTCGTTCGCTTCCCGACCATGATCGAGGCGGCGATGCGACGCCTCCATGACGCCTTCCTGGCCTCGGCCGCGGCCCACGAATTCGAGGGTGCCCACGTCGGCATGTACCCGCTCAAGGTCAACCAGCGCCGCAGCGTGGTCGAGACCGTGGTCCAGGCCCGCGAGGCGTGCAGCTACGGGCTCGAGGCCGGCAGCAAGCCCGAGCTGCTGCTCGGCATGGCCCAGCCGGTCGTGCCCGCGCCGCTGATCTGCAACGGCTACAAGGACCGCGAGTTCATGCGGATGGCCTATCACGCGGCCGAGCTCGGCCACAACGTGATCATCGTGTTCGAGAGCTTGCGCGAGGTTCGGCGCTACCTCGAGGTCGGCGAAGAGCAGGACTGGCAGCGGGTCCCGCTGGTCGGCTTGCGGGCCAAGCTCTACAGCCGCGGCAGCGGCCGCTGGCAGAGCTCGGGCGGCGAGCGGGCCAAGTTCGGCCTGACCACCAACGAGATCCTCGAGGTCACCCGTCAGCTCGACAAGGCCGGCCAGCTCGACAAGCTCGCGCTGCTGCACTTCCACATCGGCTCGCAGATCACCCAGATCAAGCGGATCAAGACCGCCGTCCGCGAGGGCGCGCGGCTCTGGGCCTCGCTGCGCAAGACCTGCAAGGGCTTGGGCTTCATCGACCTCGGTGGCGGCATCGGTGTCGACTACGACGGCAGCCGAACCTCGTACCCGAGCTCGGCCAACTACTCGATCGAGGAGTACGCCAGCCAGGTCGTGTTCGAGATCGCCGAGGTCTGTCGCGAGCTCGAGATGCCGCACCCGACCATCGTGACCGAGAGCGGCCGAGTGCTGGTCGCCCAGCACGCGGTGACCATCGCCGATCTGCGCGAGGTCCAAGGCGAGCTGCTGCCGATGCCCGAGCCCTCCGACGACGAAGATCGGATCATCTCGCAGATGCGCGAGTGTCTCGAGGGCATCACGACCAAGAACATCGAGGAGTACTTCCACGACGCGGTCGACTACCGCGACGAGGCGCTGCTCAGCTACTCGCGCGGCCACTTGAGCCTCGAGGACCGGGCCAACGCAGAGGGCCTCTTCTTGCGGATCCGGGCCCAGTGCTCGCGCCTCGTTCAGCAGATGGCCCACCCGCCCGAGGAGATCGTCGATTACCTCGCGACCGCGCAGGTCAAGTACCTGGCCAACTTCTCGATCTTCCAGTCGCTGCCCGACACGTGGAGCATCGATCAGGTGTTCCCGGCCGCGCCGCTCTCGGGCCACGGGACGCGGCCGGAGATCAACGCCGAGATCGTCGACATCACCTGCGACTCGGACGGCTGCGTCAACACCTTCGCGCATCCCGACGACAACCTGCGCGCGCTGCCGCTGCACGCTCCGCCCAGCCGCGGTGACGAGCCCTACTTCCTCGGGTTCTTCATGACCGGCGCCTACCAAGACAGCTTGGCCAACGTGCACAACCTCTTCGGTCGTTGCCACGAGGTCGTGGTCCGCCGGTCCGAAGACGAAGGCGTGATCCTCGGCAGCATCGGCGTCGACTACAGCGACGACATCTGGCTCGAGGTCAAGCAGGGCTACAGCATCCAAGACATCCTCGCGGAGATGGACTACGACGTGGAGTCGATCACCCGGATGCTGCGCGAGCGTCACCTCGGCGGCAACTCGACCCTCGGTCAGCCCTGGGCGATGGGGCTGCTGCAGGAGTACCCCTACCTCGTCCGGACCTGAGTCAGTTCGGACCTGAGGCCGGACCCGAGCCTCAACGCGCGGCCAAGGCCGCCTGCAGGCGCTCGACCAGCTCGTCTTGGGTCAGCGCCTTCGGGTCGGTGATGTCCAGCCGAAGCGCGACGACCAGCAGATCTTGGTGCTCGAGCTGGGCGCCATGATCGAGGTCGGCCAGCACACGCGCGAGCCCGGCCTTGCTCATCTGCGAGCGCCCATCGAGCCCGAGCAGCTGGGCCAGCCGATAGAGCCGCTGCTTGTCGAGCGTGCCGAGCAGCTCGGCGTCGAGGCGCAGCTCGGCGACGATCGACTCTGGGCTCGGCCCGAGCTCGGGGGCCTGTCCAGGATCGGTGATCGTGTTGGCCTCGGGGATCGTGTTGGCCTCGATGATCAAGCGCGGCTCGGCGGTCCAGCGCAGCTCGAAGGCCAAGCTCTGACGATCGCCCTTTCGCTTGGCTTGCAGCTCGAGCCGCATCTGTGCGGCCGGCTCGAGCCGCAGCGATTCACCGCCGGCCGCGAGATCGAGCGTGCCGCTGCGCAGGCCCGCCGCGATCTGATCGAGGAGATCGGCGATCGCCTCGCGGCCGAGGTCGCCTTCGTGCTCGAGCTTGCTGGGCTTGGTCATCGGCGTGATCATGGCCTCGACAGCGCATGGCCAGCAAGCGACGACCCAAGCCCGAGACGAACGCCGAGCAACGCTGGGTCGATGCCCAGGTCGAGCGCATGCACGAGCGCCTGGTCGAGCTCGGCGACCCCGAGCGCGCCGCGAAGATCCGCGACTACTTGCACAGCGAGCGCGTCCACCTCGGGGTCGGCCAGCCCGACCTGCGCGCGACGGCCCGCGAGTTTCAGCGCGAGCTCGGCCCGCTCGACCACGATCGCATGCTCGCGCTGGTCGAGCAGACCTGGGCGTGCGAGGTCTACGATCGCCGCGCGCTGGCGGTCGCGCTGGTCGAGCGCTGGAAGGCCCAGCTGGTCGCGGCCGACCTGGCCTGGATCGAGCGCTGGCTGATCGAGTCCGAGACCTGGGCCCTGGTCGACTGGCTGGCCGTGCCGATCCTCGGCGCGTTGGTCGAGCGCGAGCCCGAGCTCGCGCATCCGGTCCTCGATCGCTGGGCGCTCGATTCGAATTTCTGGCTGCGGCGCTCGGCCATGCTCGCGCTGCTCGTGCCCTTGCGCGGCGGCGGCGGCGAGTTCGAACGCTTCGCCGGCTACGCGATCGCGATGCTGCCGATGACCCGCGAGGCGCCAGCGATCGCCCGCAAGTTCATCGACAAGACCATCGGCTGGATCCTGCGCGAGGTTGGACGCAAGCGACCGGCGTTGGTGCGTGGCTTCCTCGACGAGCATCTGGCCGAGCTCGCGGGGCTCAGCGTGCGCGAGGCGATCAAGTCGCTGCCCGCGGCCGAGCAGGCCGAGTGGTTGGCCCGCTTCGCCGACGAGCCTCGCCCGCGCCGCCCGGCCAAGCCCAAGCCGGCCAAGCCCAAGCCGGCCAAGCCCAAGTGACGCACGCGAGGAGGCGCGCACGATGACGTGATAGCTTCGGGGCCGCCCATGGCCGCTCGTTCCTCCGCCCCCCTGGTGCTCGCATCGACCTTCGCGGCCCTGCTCGGCTGCAAGACCAAGCCGACCGAAGACGAGGGCGGATCGGCGAGCAAGGACTCGCCGAGCGCGGACGGAGCCGAGCAGCTTCCCGACGGCGAGCCCGGCGTCCCCGCGTCCGACATCGAAGCCGACGATCCTCGGGCGCTGGCGCTGGCGATCCCGCAGGCCAAGTCGCCGCTGGCGACCAAGGCCAAGGGCGCCAAGCAGCTGCCCTCGAGCTTGGCCAAGATCCAGCACCTCTATGCGCTCGCGGCCACGGCCAAGCGACCCGAGTGGGGGGCGGCGGGCGAGGGCGAGCCCAAGCTCTCGCGCGACGACGACCTCGACACCGCGTGGGTGTGCAAGCACGGCGAGGCGACGCCCTGCGTGCTTGGCTTCGCGCTGCCCGAGCCGGCCAAGGTCGAGATCATCCGGATCTACGGCGCCTCGGGCCCGCGCTTTCGCGACTACAACGGCCACCCGCGGCTCGGCAAGGTTCGGATCCACACCGACGCCGGCTTCGTCGAGGTCACGCTGCCCGACGGCGCCAACCATGCCTACGTGTTGTTCGACAAGCCGGTCGAGACGCAGACCCTGGCGATCGAGCTGCTCGACGTGCACGCGGGCAAGACCGACAGCCAGGCCTACTTCGCCGACGTCGAGATCTTCGGGACCGACGGGACCCCGCGCGCGCCGATCGTGCTCGATCCTTCGCAGGCCTGGGTGAGCTGGGAGACCACGGCGTGGGACGACGGCAAGTCGGGCAAGCACACGATCCGACAGACCTTCATCGAGTTCCTGCGCAGCGAGGGGCTCGCTCCGGGTGACCCCGCGAAGCCGCCGGGCAGCCGCCGCTTCATGCGAGCGACCGGCGTGTATGGCAAGGCCGGCGACGACTACCTGCTCTTCGAGCGGATGTTCGGGACCGACTGTAGCGAGAACGAAGGCAGCTACCTGCTCTTCGATCGCCGCAACCGGATGTTCTATCCGCTCGTCGACCTCGGCGGCGCGGGAGCGCCGATCTATCGCCACCGCGAGGGTCGGGGCTTCGCCGCCGGCTGGATCGACGGCGAGCGCTTCACGGTCAAAGGCATCGTCGAGGACGCGGGCGTGCTCGAGTGGAAGCGGCCGCCCAAGCAGCCGCCCGCCGATCCGATGGCGCTGCTGCACGAGTGGGGCTTCGAGACGACCCCGATCGCCCGCGGTGGCACGCTGGCCGCTCCGCCGGCCGGATGCAGCAAGCCGGACAGCGCCGGGCTCGATCGCATGGCTCGCGCGGCCAAGCTGCCGATGGGCGGCGAATTCGATCCCGCGACCTGGCTGAGCTGCTCGGTCGGGACCGACACGCTCTTCGTCAACGCCAGCTGCGACGCGCCAGCCCAGGCCTACGCGATCAGCTCGACCGACGCGTTGATCGGCAAGTTCACCAACAAGAAGGCCGACTCGCGCGGCTTTCGACTCCGCCGCACGGGCGTCGGCGACTCGCTGCTGCTCGAGCTGAGCACCGAACGAGGGGCGAGCTCGGTCCTCTACTGGGTCGACGCCGGGACCTTCGCCCAGCTCGAGAAGGCTGGCGGCCTGCTCGTGCGTCCACCCAGCAGCTGCGCCAGCTGCATGGACGAGTGGGGCGCGGTCGCGGCCGAGGAAACGGGCGAGGGCGAGAGCGACGCGGGCATCGACGAGGGCGACGAAGAAGAGTTCGTCGACGAGGGCGACGAAGAAGAGTTCGTCGACGAAGGCGAGGCCGACGAGGGCGAGGCCGACGAGGAAGAGGCCGACGAGGAAGAGTTCGTCGACGAAGGCGACGGCGCCGAAGAGTTCGAGGAGTCCGACGCGGGCGACGAGCCGCCGCCGCGACGACCGCCCACACCTCCGGCCCCGACTCCGCCCACGCCGACGCCCTGAAGCGTCGCTCCGCCGCAGCTCAGCTCTCGGTCGCGGGAGCGAGCGCGGGCTTGGCCTTGGTGTCTTGCCAGCGCACGACCACGCCCTCGGGCAGGTCGTCGTAGTGCTGCTCGGGATCCATGTAGGTCCCGCCGATCCGATCCCAGATGGTCGTGAACTGGCCGAGGTTCGACCGGTAGTACCAGTGGTGGAGCGTGTGATGGCCGGTGTAGTTGATCAGCTTCCAGCGCAAGAAGGACACGCGGTCGTGGATCATCACCGACCAGACGGTCACGAACCCGACCATGGTCAGGTAGACCGCCGCGTGGACCGGGAACAAGAACACGCACAGGTGATGCGGGAAGGCCTGCGCGAACGAGTCGACCGGGTGGAAGGCCGTGCTCACCCACGAGGTCGTGAGCCGGAACTGGTGGTGGTACTTGTGCAGCCGGTCGTAGAAAAAGTCGGTGTGGAGCAGGCGATGCGTCCAATAGATCAGCGTCTCGGTCACGACCAGATAGACCACGATGCTGCCGACGAGCCAGCCCCAGCCGTAGTCGTCGACGTCCCAGTAGAGCTTGCCGTAGCCATGCGCGAGCGCGAGGTGGAAGGGCATGGTCAGGACCGCGTTGCCGATGATCGAGATCGAGCCCCAAAAGCGGGCCTTGCGGTTCTCGACCGGGTCCGCGTGGTAGTCGGGGTGGACCCGCTTGCGCAGCCAGACGAAGAAGATCAAGTAGTTGATGCCCGAGACCAGGAAGTAGGTCAGCAATCCGCCGGTCATCAGGACCAGGAAGATCGCCATGGGGTTGTCTTCGATACCGAGCAGCTTGATCAGCATGGGGTCGCCCTCGCGCGGCGGCATGGTAGCGATGCCCATGCGAGCCCGATAGAACCTGGTTCTGCTCGACGTGGTGTGGATCACTCGGGGGCGCTGCGCGACCAGGCGGCGAGCTCGTCGGCGCAGCGCTGCATGTAGCTCGGCGCCATCGGTGACGCCGCGACGATCGCCGCCGTCTGGCGAACGAGCGCGCCCGAGTGATCGGGATCCCGCGCCTCGGCGGCCCGCAGCAGCTCGGTCGCGATGTCGAAGCGACAGCCCTCGAGGCTGGCTGGCTGGGGCGCCGCGTCGACGAGCGCGAGCGCCTCGACCAGCACGGACTCGGCCGAAGCGTGAGCGCCGGAGCGCTCGAGCGTGCGGCCGAGCAACAACAAGTAGGGCGCCAGCTCGACCCGCAGTGCGGCCAGCTCGTCCTCGCTCGCGTCGGCGCGCTGGGCTTGGTCTTCGCTCTCGCCGATCACCTTCGTGAGCGAGGCGACGAGCTCGCGGGCGATCGCCAGGCCGCCGAGCGGCGAGTCGCACAGGATGTAGAGGTTCGCGAGGTTGATCTGCGACTGCATCAGCAGCTCGTGACCCGGCGGGTAGACGCTGCGCCGAATCGCCAGCGCGCGCTGGTAGTGCACGCGGGCCTCGGCCCAGCGACCTTTGTCGGTCAGGACCACGCCGATGTTGTTGTGCATGGTCGCGACCGCGGGGTGCTCGGGGCCCGAGACCCGCTCGATGATCGCGAGCGCGGCCCGATAGAGCTCGACCGCCTCGTCCTTGCGAAATTGCATGTAGACCGCGACGCCGATCGAGTTGAGCGCGTCGGCGACCTGTGGGCTCTGCGGCCCATGGATCTGCTCGAGCCAGTCCTTGCGCACGCGGGCCTCGGCCTCGGCCTCGGCGAAGCGGCCCGCGTGGAAGTGCCACTGCGAGCGAGCGTTGGCCAGCTCGGCTCGAAGCCGCGGCGACTCGCCCGAGCTCGTGGCCAGATCGTCGGCCAAGGCGCTCGCGGCATCGAGCCAGCGCTTGGCCTCGTCGAGCTGGCGCTGGCGCGAGAGGCTGCGCGAGAGTCGAGCCCAGGCCTGCACGGCCAAGAACCAGTGCTCGCCACGCAGGGCTTGGCGCGCGGCTTCGTGCAAGGTCTCGCGCTCCTTGGTCGGGTCGCGCTCGAGATCGTGGACTCGCTCGCCGATCACCAACAGGGCCTCGGCTTCGAGCGGCGGCCAAGCGATCTCGCGGGCCCGATCGAGCACCTCGCCCGCGGCCGCGAGCCCCTCTTCGAGCTGGCCCGCGACCAGCTCGGCCCGGGCGTCGGCGAGCAGATCGAGCTGACGCTCGACCCGGAGCCGCTCGTGCGAGTCGCTCGGCATCGGCATCCGCTCGGCGTCGGCGGCCTCGCGCTCGCAGGTCGCGATCGGCGAGAGGCTGCGCGTCGCTCGGGCGGCGTGCTCGACCGTCCGCGGGTCGCTGCGAGCGAGCAGCGAGGTCAGGCTGACCAGCTCGCGCCGGCGATCTTCGAGGCATGCCAGGCGCTGCTCGAGCCACTCGGTCGTGTGTGCGCCGTCGATCTGGACGGCCGTGCAGGCCGAGACCATCGCGTCGAGCCATGCCTCGCGGTAGGCGTCGAGACCCTCGCGGACGCGCGCCCAGGTGTCGCCCGCATACGCGGCGTCGCTGGCCAGCAGCGCCTGCTCGATCTCCGTGCGGCGCTGAGCATCCCAGACGCCCTCGAGCCGATCGACCGGCGCCGCGCACAAGCCCTCGTGCTCGTCGCGGGCCACGAAGGTCGCGATCAGCCCGAGCACGAAGGCCAGCCCGAGCAGCCCGAACCAAGGCAGCATGTTGCGCCGCGGGGCGAGCCCCTGATCGAGCGCGGCGACCAGCTCGGGCATGGCGGAGAAGCGGTCTCGGGCTTCGACCGCCAAGCCGCGCAGCAGCACGCTCCGCAGCCAGCGAGGCACCGGGATCCCGCGGGTCGACTCGCGCAGTTGCAGCTTGCGCTTGCGCTCGGCGAGCAGCTTGGGTTGGCTGCCCGAGAAGGGCCGCTTGCCGTAGACGGCCTCCCACAACGCGATGCAGAACGCGTATTGATCGCTGCGGGCATCGACCGCGACCCCGCGGTGCTGCTCGGGCGCCATGTAGGCCGGGGTCCCGAGGATCGTCCCGGCGACCGTCAACATGCCGGTGCTGCTGTGCAAGCGCGAGCGAGGCGGGCTCACGCTCGCGCTCGATTCGATCGCGCCGCTCTCGAGATCATGACCGCTGCTCGACTCCGACGCGCTCGCCAGCGCCTCCGAGGCAGCCTCCAGCGCAGCCGCGAACTTGGGCTCGGTCTGGGCCCAGTGACGCGCTCGAGGCCGCTCCCCGTCTTCGTCGCTGGCCGCTCGCGCGAGCCCGAAGTCGACGACCTTGACCTCGCCCGCACCGCCAACCAGCACGTTGTCGGGCTTGAAGTCGCGATGGACCAGGCCCGCAGCGTGAGCCGCCATCAGCCCCTGCGCCGCCGCGCGAAACACCTCGACGATCGATCGGACCGAGCGCCTGCGCGTCCGCAGCCAGTCGCGCAGGCTCTGACCTTCGACGTGCTCCATCGCGATGAAGACTTGATCGCCGCAGACCCCGACGTCGTGGACCTTGACCACGTTGGGGTGCTCGAGCCGGGCGAGCGCTTGGGCCTCGCGGAGCAAGCGAGCGCGCTGTGACTCGATCTCGAACTCGGCCTCGCCCGCGATCGCGACCAGCTTCAACGCGATCCGACGGTCGAGCTGTGGATCCCAAGCGGCATAGACCACGCCCATGCCACCGCGACCGATCGTGTCGAGCACGACGTAGCGACCGACCTTCTCGCCACGCACCCGAACGCGCGCAGGCTCGCGCTCGCGCTCGGGTCGAGCCACGGACCCGACCACCGCGGGCTCCGAATCCTCCTGCGTGATGCTGGAGCTCGGCGGCGTGGAGTCGCGCGCCATCGGCGGGATGGTAGCCCGAGCGCTAGCGCGCACGCAGGCCAATCACGCCTCGTTCGCGGCTGCGATGCAGCCGCAAAGCGGGTGTCGGGTCAGGGCCCGGGCACGGGCGGCTCGATCGTGACGTGGCCCAAGAACTTGGGTTCGTCGGCTTGGCTCGAGCTCCCGACGGTGTGAAAGACGTCCCACGACCCGTCCTGATCGAACTTCATGAGCGCGAGGTTGCCCTGCGGAATGCCCGAGCTGGTGATCGTCCGCGAGCGTTCGGGGTCGATCCCGCCAGTCTCGTCGGTGAAGAGCACGCGGATGCTCGGCGGCGACTCGACGTTGAACACGAGGTCGTCACGGCCATCGCAGTCGAAGTCGACGATCGCCAGCCCGCTGATCTGCACGCCAAGCTCGATCGGGACCGCCATCAGATCGTAGCTTCCGGGCGGCCCCTGCCGGGCCACGAACACCCGACCTTGCATCCGCTCGATGAACGCGAGGTCGAGGCCAGGGTTGCTGTCGAGGTTGCCGACCGCGAACTCGGTCGGGTTGACGCCCGGCGGCAGCGGGATCGGTGTGGAGTCGGCCCAAAAGTCGGCCAATTGCCCACCCGGCTGGCGGGTCAGCACCCACAGCTTGGGGCCCCCGTCGTTACCGAGCACCAGCAGCTCGTCGAGGTTGTCGTTGTCGAACACGTCGGCGAGCTGAATCTGCGTGAAGGTGGCGTTGTCGCTCAGCGCGAGGTTGCTGAGCGTGAAGTCGAAGGGGCTCTCGGTCATCAAGCCCGCGGGGTTGGCGAGCGCGGTCAGCAAGAAGCCCTGCTCGGTCAGCCCGACCATGTCGACGAAGGCGTCGTCGTTGAGCTTGCCCAGCGCCAAGTCGGCGATCGCGGGCGTGCCGGGAATCTCGATGAACCTCGCCATCTCGGCCCCGAAGGTCAGCTGCATCGGCACGTCGGTCATCGGCACGCTGACGTAGGCGTAAAAGCGCGCCCCCGCGGTCCGGACCAGGATGTCGGTGCTGCCGTTCTGATCGAAGTCGAAGGGGATGACGTCCTCGATCGCGCTCAAGAATTTGGGCCCCGGATCGCTGATGTCTTTGTCGCCCGGGAGCTCGGTGAAGGTCGGCACGCCGTTGTCGAACCGGATCACGCGCACGAAGCTGCCGTTGCGCTGGGCGAGCAAGAGATCGGACTGCGAGTCGCCGACGAACTTGCCCGCAAAGACCCCGAGCGGATCGTCGACGCTGTCGCCGAAGGGACCCGAGAAGAATTCGAAGAGCTCGCCCGCACCAGGATCCGTGCAGTAGTCGAGCACGCACAGCTCCGCGGCCTCGTCCGAGCCGTCCTCGCAGTCGAGCGCGCCGTCGCAGACCTGAGCGAGCGGGACCGTGCCCCCCTCGGCGCAGAAGAACGCGTCGCCGCACGCTTCGTCGCTGCCGTCCTCGCAGTCGTTGTCGCCGTCGCAGACGTCCTCGGCGCTGATCTGGCCGCCGTCGTCACAAGCGAACACGCCGCCGCAGTAGCCGTTGATGCACTCGAGCGTCGGCCCGCAGTGCGAGTTGGCGGTGCACGGCAAACCCTCGGCTTGCTGACCGTTGAAGCAGGCGCCGAGCGTGACGCCGAACGAGCCGGCAGCGGCGAGCGCGAACAGGAGATTGCGGGTCGAGTGCATGGCGATCACGGACGATCAAACGAAGCTCGAAAGAAGCTCAGAAGCGGCCACCGAGGACGATCCCGGCTTGGCCGGGGCCAAAGCCGGGCGCGATGCTCGGGATCCGACTCTGGTTGCCACGATGGGCCTGACCGTTGCGCCGGGCCCCTGCGACGATCAAGCCGATCCCGGTCGGGATCAGCACGCCGGCGATGACGGCCCCGCTGATCAGCAGCGCGTTGCCCCGGTTGCCCTTGGCGAACTGCGCCTCGCGGGCGACGAGGTCGTTCGGGTCGATGCCGCTCAGATCGTTGGCGTTGCTGCCCATGACCCCGCCGAGGGTCATCGCCACGCCGCCGGTCGCGACGCCGAGCACCGTCACGCCGACACCCGCGAACATCAGCGGGTTGCCGGGGTTGGGGTTGCTCGGCGGCGGGACGTCGACGGGCCCCGGATCGGGCTGCGGCTCGGGCTCGGGCTCCGGCTTGGCCTCGGCGTCCGCGAGCGTCTTGGCGATCTCGGCCAGCTTCTCGTCGACCTTCACTTGCTCCTCGGCCCGCGCGGCCTCGTCGTCGTAGAGCAGCGCGAGGCTGGAGCTGTAGCTCTCGAGCAGCGAGCGCGCTTGCTTGAGGTGGACCGTGTCGTCGTCGAGTTCGAACGCCTTCACGTGCGCCTGCGCGAGGTTGAAGATCAGCAGGGCCTTGATCGCCGCGTTCTCGGGGATCGACTCGATCAACCCATAGGCCTCGGTCCACAGCTCGATCGCCCCGAAGTAGTCGGCGGTCTCGTACTTGGTCTGGCCGCGGCGAAAGATCGACTCGGCCCTGCTGGTGTCGGACTCGGGCTCGGGCTCGGCCGCCGGCTCGGCTGGCGCCGCGAGGGCTTCGAGGGGCAGCGCGAAGATCAAGCTCGTCGCGGTCAGGCCAGTCGCCAAACAAGTGGCCAAGCGAGCGGCCAAGGACGAGCGCTTGGTGGACGGCCGAACGACGAGAACCAAGCAGGGATCGCAGGGGTGGAGAGCCATGGTTCGCGCGGCCAGAGTCTACCAGGCTGGACCGAACGCGCCGACCTTTACGATCCCTTTAGAAGCGAGCGACCAGGACCAAGCCGCCGCCACGACGGTCGAACGCGATCCCGGCCGCGACCCGCTGCTCTCGCTGGAGCGAGCGGCCCAGCACCATCGACACGATCCCGGCCGTCAGGGTGCCCGCCGCCGCGACCCCGAGCACCAGCGCGACCGTGTTGCGGACATCGACGTCGCAGTTGGCTCCGGTGGTGCCGTCATGGCGACAGGGCGCGAGCGAGGCCACGAGCACGCCGCCGACGGCCATCGCCGAGCCGACCACCGTGGTCGCGAGCCCGGCTCGGCGAAGCGCAGCGCCCTGGTCCTGCGGTCGGGGACGGGGCTCGGGGCCCCGCTCCTTCGGCGGCGTGAGCTCGGTCGGCGACTCGGGGCTCGCGGACGCGGAGGCGATCACGAGCTCGAGCCGGGCCGCCTCGCCGGCCGCGAGCTCGAGCTCACGCTCGCTGGTTCGAGCGCCCGCGGTGATGATCAAGCGATAGCCGCCGGGCTCGAGCCCCCAGAACTCGAAGCCGCCGCGCAGGTCGGGTCGAACCCGCGTGGCTGGGCGCGTGCAGTCGATGCACGCGAGCTCGAGCGTCACCTCGCTCAGATCGAGTTCGAAGTCCTCGCCTCGAAGCGTGCCCGAGAGCCGCGCGGCCTCGACCGCCGAGCGGCTCGGCCGGACCTCGATCGGGGGCGTGCCTCCGGGCGGGCTCGCGGGCGCCGGCGGCAGCCGAGGCGGCTCGCCTGCAAGCATCGCGGCGACCAAGATCGCGAACACGCGCCACGATAACACCGGCTATGCTCGCGCGCGATGGCCTGGCGCATGGAGGTCGCGCTGCTGATCGGCGTGCAAGGAGTCGGCAAGACCAGCTTCTATGCCCGGCACTTGATCCACAGCCACCTGCGGGTCAGTCGCGACTTGGTCCGCACCCGTCACCGCGAGCAGATGCTCTTCCAGGCTTGCCTCGATCTGCAGCAGCCGGTGGTGATCGACAACACCAACCCCGACGCCGAGGTCCGCGCCCGCTTCCTCGAGCCCGCACGCGCGCGCGGGATCCCGGTGGTCGCGTATTGGTTCGTCGCGCCGCTCGCCGACGCGATGCGCCGCAACGCTGGCCGCGAGGGCGCGGCCCGGATCCCCGAGCCCGCGCTGCGGATCACCCATCGCCGCTTGGTCCGACCGAGCCTGGCCGAGGGCTTCAGCGAGCTCTTCGACGTGCATCCGAAGAGCGGCCACACCTTCGCGCTGGTCCGCGTCGACCTCGAATAGGCTGGCTCGAGACAAACTGTAAAGTTCTACTTTACAGTTCTTCTTTTCCCGCGCAGAGTATGGCGATGTCGCGCCTCGCCAAGCTGGTCCCCCGCGCCTTGCAGCCGCGCTTCGAACAACTTCGTCGCGACGTGCGGACGGTCTTCGCCGATCTTCGCGGCGAGCGAGCGCCGACCTGGTTGCCGCGATCGGGCGCTCGCTATCCCGCATCGACCACGCTCGCGACCCGCGAGTGCGAGGTCGTCGAGGTCGTCCGCGAGACCGCCGACGCGATCAGCTTGGTCTTGCGTGATCCGGGCGGCGCCGAGCTGCCCCGCGTCCGACCCGGCCAGTTCTTCACGTTGCTGGTTCCACACTCCGATCGAGCCGACCAAGCGCCGCTGCGTCGCGCCTACTCGGCCAGCGGCGACTGTCGAGATCGTGCGCGCGTCCGCCTGACGATCAAGCGAGTCGAAGGCGGCCGCGCGTCCAACTGGTTGCTCGAGCACGCCGAGGCCGGGATGCGCCTGCGGGTGCTCGGACCTTCGGGCGAGTTCGGCGTCGCGCCCGATCCAAACGCCCCGCCGCGCACGCTGATCCTGATCGCGGGCGGCAGCGGGATCACGCCGATGATGGCGATCCTGCACACGCTGCTGCCGGTCGAGCCCGCCGCCCGGGTCGCGTTGATCTACGCCAACCGCAGCGAGCCCGACATCGTGTTTCGGGCCGAGCTCGACGCCCTCGTCGCGCAGCAAGGCGATCGCTTCACGCTCGTGCACACGCTCGAGCAGCCGCCGAGCGATTGGTCGGGTCACGTCGGCCGGCTCGATGGCGCGACGCTCGACTCGATCCTCGCCACGCTCGCGCTGGCCGACGCGCCCGAGGCCGAGTTCCTGCTCTGCGGCCCGCTGCCCATGATGACGGCCGCTCGCGCGACCCTGCACGAGCGAGGCATCGCCGACGCCCGCATCCGGCAAGAGGACTTCTTCGCGTTCGCGCCCAGCGAGCCCAGCCAAGCTCGCGTCGGGCTCCGCGATCCCCAGCCCGTCACCTTGGTGCTCGGCGCCCGCGAGGTCGGCTTGGTCGTCCAGCCCGGCCAGACCTTGCTCGAAGCCGGGCTCGCGGCCGGTCTGCCGATGCCCTACTCGTGCGCGATGGGGGGCTGCGCCGCGTGCAGGGTCCAAGTCGAGCGCGGCGAGGTCGTCATGCAAGAGCCCAATTGTCTGGGCGCGAGCGAGCGGGCGGCCGGCTTCGTGCTCGCCTGCATCGGCAGCCCGACCTGCCCCAGCCGGATTCGGGTGAACTGACATGGCCCGCGAGTTGGCCCGCGAGTCGGCCCGCGCCATCGATCGCGATCGTTGGCCTTATCGAATGAAGGACCTGTGCGAGCTGACCGGCCTCGACCGGCAGACCGTCCACTTCTACATCGCCAAGGGTTTGGTCCCCGAGGGCCACAAGACCGGCCGCAACATGGCCTACTACGGGCCCGAGCACCTCGAGCGGATCCGCTTGATCCGCGAGCTCCAGCACGAGCGCTTCTTGCCGCTCGACGCGATCCGGGCGGTGCTCGACGGCGAGGACGCCGGGTTCACCCACGAACAAAAGGCGATGCTGGTCGAGGTCAAAGAGCGGGTCGCCGACGTCCTGCGCGAGGCTCGCGAGCCGGGCGAGGCCCGCCAAGCCCTGGTCCCGATCGCGCCGCTGCTCGAGCAGCACGGCGTCGACCAAGTCGAGCTCGCGCAGCTGATCGAGCTCGGCCTGCTCGCGCCGGTCGTCGTCGAGGGCGTGCCCTCGCTGCCCGAGCACGACGCTTGGTTGATCGAGCTGTGGGGCAGCCTGCGCGCGGCCGGCTTCAGCGAGGCGCTCGGGTTTCGGGTCGAGGACCTGGCCATCTACGCCGAGGCGGTGAGCGAATTGTTTCGCCGTGAGATTCGCTCGATGGTCCCGCGCCTCGCCAAGCTGCCCGCCGATCGGGCGGCCGAGCTGTTTCGGCGCGGGCTTCCGCTGATCAACAGCTTCTTGGTCCGCTATCACACCGCCAAGGCCCGGCAGTTCTTCAGCGCGATCGGCTGAGCTCGACCCTCGCTTTCGAAGGCGCCCGAGATCAGCTGGATCAACGCGAGATCAACACGGACCCGATGCACATCTCTTTGTCGTCGCCCCACCACAGATCCTGGGGCGCCTCGCCATTCGGCTGGTTCTCGGCGCTGTTGTCGAAGTGGCACTCGACGTAGAGCCGATCGCCAAAGCGCAGGGTCACCGGCTCGGCCAAGAAGTAATTGCCCTGCCAGTCGAAGTCCCAGTCTTCGATGTGGAGCAGGCAGTCGACGCTGCCGTCGAGGCGCAGGACCGCGAGCGAGGCCCGACTCCCGAGCTCGTGCATGTGCAGCGAGACGTTGTGGACCTCGAGCGGCTGGCCGAGGTTGAACCAAGTCGAAGGATCATAGGCGTAGGCATGCATGACGTCGGCGTCGCCAGCCGGGATCTTCATCGCCTTGCCGATCAACCACGCGGGGTTCATGACCGCGAGGCCCTCGATCTCGGTCGCGACCGAGCTGTCGAGCTTGAAGCGGACGCTGGTCTGATCCGGGGCCGCGCCGGCCGAGAGCTCGTAGTGGACGTTGAGCAGCACCCGACTCCCGCCCGCGACCTTGCGGCCGAGGCCCGCGGGGAAGTCCTGCACGACGCCGCCGGGGACCCAGCTACCCACGTAGGCGTCGGCGCTCTGAACCACGCCACCCGGACAGCTCCAGCCCGGGCTCTCGCTCGCGTTGTCGAGCGCCTCGTAGATGCCAGCTTGGGCGCTCGGGATGGCATAGACGATCGCGTGATGGACCAGCTCGCGGCGACCCGGCACGACCTCGAGCCCAGTCACGAAGGTGTCGCCCTCGAGCGGCCAATCGAGCAAGAAGCAGCGCTGATCGTCGGAGTCGCCGATCGTCGGCGAGGGCGTGTAGGGCTCGGGCATCGCGACCTCGAGGTCGATGCGCGAGAGCCCGCCCGACTCGGGCGGTGGCGGGGCGTCGGCGGGGTCGCCCTCGGGTGAGCCGATCTCGACCCAGCGCTCGAGCAACGCGATCTGCTCGGGCTCGAGCTCGCGCGGATGCACGATCGGCGCGCAGCACTTCGAAGGCGACCAGGGCGGCATGGTCCCGCGATCGATCGCTTGGATCAGCAAGGGCGCGAAGGCTTCGACCGTCGCGTAGTCGGTCAGCGAGAAGGGCCCGATCCCACCCTCGGCGTGACAACCCGTGCACTCGGCCTCCAAGATCGGACGCACGTCGCGGTGGTAGCTCGGCTCGTCGACCGAGGACTCGGGCGCTGGATCGCTCGAAGGCTCGCAAACACCGAAGCCCTCGGGCAGCTCGGACTCGCGCGAGCAGCCGAGCAGGCCGAGCGAGAGCATGAACGAGAGCCACGAGCGTCGGCGACCCACCATCGCGGCGAAATTACCACGTCGGCTGGCGAGCCCGGCGGTTCATTCGTCGGCGCTGTCGGTGCAGGCCGCGATGTCGAGCGCGGCCTGCATCGCGCAGTTCCACGTGATCAGCTCCTCGCTGGCCGAGCTCGCGGCGCCGGGATCATCGGCGATCACGGCCGCCCGGTAGTCCGCCCAGACCTGCATGTACGCGTCGCCGTCGAAGCCTTGATCGGCCAGGCGCTCGCGCATCTGCGGCAAGATGATCCGCGTGTAGAGGACGCCCTCGTCGACGCCCTTGGCCGCGTCGGCGCTGCCGAGCGCGTCGGCCAGCAGCGCCTCGTCGCAGTACTTGCGCGCACGCTTGACGAAGGCGACCGCCAGCTCGGTCTCGATGCTGGCCGGATCGATCGCCTCGGGCGGCCCCGCGAGCATCGTCTCGATCAGCTCGATCGCCGGCGTGTTGCGGCCTTGGATGCGATCTTCGATCAGCACGAAGAGCCCGCTCGCCTCGCGGGCCGCGAGCGGATCGGCGCCCGCCTGGGCCTGCTCGGCCCGCTCGACCAAGGCCCGCGCGACCACGCCGAACGAGCCCTTCTCGATCACCTGCTTGGCCGGCTTGGTCGCGAATTCGTCCGGCGCCCAGGGCTGCTCGGGCCCGACGATGCCCGCGTAGCCGGACTCGCACGCGCCGACGATCGTCTCCGACCAGCCCTCGTTGGTCGCGACGTCGACCTCGCTGGCCAAGGGCGCGAGCACGCCCGACCACACGCACCAAGCCTGATCCCACTCGCCGCGAAGCAGCGAGGGATCGCGCTGGGGGTCGGGCAAGACGTCGGCGACGATTGCGAGCCGAGCCCGGACGTCGAGCAGCGCGACGTTGCGCAGCAGCCCGAGCACGTCGAGCAAAGCCAGCTTGCGGGCCTCGCCGGTCTCGCTCGCGGCCAGATCGAGCGCGGCTTCGATCGCGGCGTCGTCGAGCAACACGCCCGCCTCGACCCGACCGAGCTGAGCCCCGACCTCGCGAACCCAGCGCTGCAACGCGCTCCCGCCCGGCGTCGGCGACTCGCCCGAGAGGTCCGGCGGCGCGCCGCGATAGAGCTCGATGACGTAGTCGACGTCGGGCTCGGGCAGCGCCAGCTCGCCGACGAGCTGATCGAACGAGAACATCGCCGACTCGCAGCTGGGCAGCGGCGTGTCGCCGAGCTCGGGCGCCTCGGCGTCATCGCCCGCGTCGCCAGCCTCGTCGTCGGCGCTGGGATCGCTGCATGCGGTCAGCAGCGCGAGCGCGGCCGCGGGCCACGAAAAACGCAACGTGGAGGGATTCGAACGCTTCAACAGGGTCAACATGCTCAACATGCTCAACATGACGGTGGCTCCTCGGGACCCGGCAGGATCCATGGTTTGGGCGCGAGGCCCTCGTGCTCGCGCGCGAGGTCGACCGCGGGGTCGATCAAGCGGCGATGCGGGCGACAGTGCAGCGACACGAACGCGTCGACGTAGACCTCGATCGCGCTGCCGGGCAGCTCGTGCTCGAGCCGCGCGGCGAGGTGGTGGGCGTACTGCAAGATCAGGTCGGGCTGGGTGCTCAGCATCCGGACCTGCATCGGCGTCAGCTCGGCGGCGGGATCGATCCGCCACTGCCGACCCGTGCTGCGATCACGGACCCGGTACTCGACCAGGCCGGCCTTCTCGACCAGCATCACCCGGTAGCCAAAGCGAAAGCCTTGCTCGTGCCAGAGCGCCGAGCCCGGGTAGAGCAGCGTCCGCCAGGGCAGGACCAGCTGAACGAGCAAGAGCGCCGCGGCGAGCTTGCCGAGCGCATGCTCGAGCCGAAGTGGGCTCGCGTGCGGACGCCCGAGCAGCTCGAAGCGGCTCGTGATCGGCCAGGCCCGCGGCCACGAGGGCGCCAAGAAGACCGTCGCGCCCGCGATCATGAACCAAGGAAACATCCCGATCGGCAGCAGCAGCCCGGTCGCGACGTGGAACACGACCACGGCCGCGAACGCCCACTTGCGCGTGCGCGGCCACAGCAGCGCCGGCACGACCAGCAGATCGAAGGCCGCGCCCGACCACGCGGCCGCGTAGGCCAACCAAGTCTCGTCGAGCCAGCGGCCGATCCAAGCCAGATCGGCGAAGCGAGCCAGCCAGATCTTCAAGGGCTGGGCGTGGATCAACCAGTCGCTCTCGAGCTTGGCGAGGCCCGCGTAGACATAGACCAGCCCGACCTGCGTGCGGATCAAGGCCAGCTTCCACTGCGGCACCCGACCATCGGCCTCGGGCCGCGGCGGGACCAGCACGAAGGTCGCGAGCAAGCAGGTCAAAAAATAATAGTGGTTGAGGTAGTAGGTCAGATCGACGAGCTCGATCCACGTGAAGCTCAGCAGCGCCACCAGTGCGCTGGTCCGCGTGGCCAACCCCGACGCGAGCGCGACCCCGGCCGCGGCCAACACTCCGAGCAGCGTGTAGGCCAACCAGGGCGCGGGCTCGCCGACCCACGCGAAGCCCCAATAGTGAAAGTGGAAGCTCGGCGCGAGCAGCTGGTCCTCGACCCAGCCGCGAGCGACGAAGCGCAGCGCCGACGCGCAGAGCAGCAAGCCCAGCGCGACCCGCAAGACCACCAGCGAGGCCGCGTCGACGCGCGCTTCCAGGGCATGGTCCACCTCGCTCACGCCGCGTCAGTCTCCATCGTTGTCACTGAGCGAGACGGTCACGCCCAGCAAGCTCGCGACCTCGACCGTCAGCACGACCCGCAGCTGATGCACGGCCTCGCGGGCAGCCGCGACCTGCTCGGGCGCCTCGACGATCGCCGTCCGCAGCGGCTCGGGCACGGCCTCGACTGCAGCTCGAGCGGCCTCGAGCGCGTCGCGGACCCGCTGATCGACCGCCGCGCTCTCGCTCGCGACGACCAAGCTCAACCCTGGCGCGTCTTCGCTACCTTCTCCACTGCCGAAGTAAGCCCGCTCGAACCCGTCGAGCCCGTCGCGGATGTCGAGCAGCGAGCGATCCGAGAAGCGCGACTCGACCAGGTCGGGCTGCGGCGCCCCGACCGACTCGCCCAGCGGCGCGCCGAGCTTGGGATCGTCGAGCTCGTGCAGCCCGGCGATCATCGCGTTGAGCAGCTCATCGATCGCCAGGGCCAAGGTCGGGAAGGCCTCGCTCGATCCGGCCTGCTCGAGCTGCTCGGCGAAGCCGCCCGGATCGCGCCAGGCCGCGTCGAGCTCGTCGAGGCGCAGCGCGACGTCGGCCGCGAGCAGCTCGACATGGGCGCAGCGCTGCGGGCCCTCGGCCGCGAGGTAGAGCTCGAGGATCGCCGCGTCGCCGAGCTGCGGATCCCAGAGCAGGTACTCGATCGCGGGCATGCCCTTGCTGGCCACGCCGAGCGCGTCGAGCTCGGCTTGGCTGCTCGCGCCCGACGCCAGCCCACCCTCGATGCTGCTCGGCCGCGCTGGCCAAAAGTCGATCGCGCTCGCGTAGCCCTCGTCGACGATCGGCCCGAAGGGCGAGGCCAGCAGCCGCTTCCAGGGCCCGCGCAGCTGCATCCACGCGGCCTGAGCCTGCGCGAGGGTGCCGGCGTCGGGCGCTGCACAAAACCCTTCGAGCCCCGAGCGCAAGGCTTCGGCGGCCTGGTTGGCCTCGCCGAGATCGTCGAGCACCGTCTGCGCGACCGAGCTCGCGACCTCGGCGCGATGATCGTCCTGCGCCTCGGGGCAAGCCAGCGCCAGTCCGAGCGCGAGCGCTCCAACTCCAAAGATGCTCGTGCGTGGGATCGAGTTCATAGCGAGTCCAAGAAGCGCAGCAGCGCCGCGCGATCGCTCGCGCTCGCCTCGACGAAGGCCTGCTTGGCCGCCTCGGCCTCACCGCCGTGCCAGAGCAGCGCCTCGGCCAGGTCTCGGGCCCGGCCATCGTGCAGATAGAAGGTGTGATCGTTGACGATCGCGAAGAGCCCGATGCCCCAGAGCGGCGGCGTCCGCCACTCGTCGCCCTCGGCTTCGAAGTCGGGCCGACCGTCGGCCAAGCCCTCGCCCATCTCGTGCAAGAGCAGATCGGTGTAAGGCCAGATGACTTGGTTCGAGACCTCGGGGAAGCCCTCGAGCACGCCGGTCTCGAGCCGCGGCACATGACAGTCGGCGCAGCCGAACGCGTGGAAGTGCTCGCGGCCCGCGAGCACCTCGGGGTCGTCGACGTCGCGGCGAGCCGGGACCGCGAGCAGGCGGCTGTAGGCGGTCACGTCGGCGAGCAAGTCCTCGCTCAGCTCGGGCGAGCCCGCTTCGCTACCGGTGATCGCCGCGGCGCACTCGAGCTGCGGAGCCGGGCAGTTCTGCTCGCCATGGAGGCTCGAGCTGATCCCGATGTCGCCGAGGAAGGCCCCCGCCGTCTGCTGACGCAAGCCGGCTTGGTTGGCCTTCCAGCCGAAGCGACCCAGGACGCTCGCCTGCGTGATCGGGTCCCAGACGTGGTTGGGCCGACCCGAGATCCCATCGCCGTCGTCGTCGTCGGGATCCGCGAAGCCGAGGATCGTCGCCTCGGGCAAGGCCTCGAGCAGGCCCAAGCCGATCATCTGCTGGGCGACCCGCGGCGAAGTCAGGACTTCGTCGGCGAGCGGACCGAAGGCCAGGTCGACAAACTCGAGCGTGGGCACGCGCAGCGAGTAGGCCTCGCCGTCGGCGTAGCTGCCGGGCAGCTCGGCCCAGTGCACGATCACGCGACCCTCGGCCGGCACGCCCTCGATCGCGTCGGGCTGGAGCTGGCCGCCGTAGTTGGGCTCGTCGAGCGGCTGGCCCTGCTCGCCCTCGCCGGGGATCGAGAGCCGGACCAGCATCGAGAGCATCGGCTCGTCCTCGTCGAGGGGTGGGCGACCGCGGCCGTCCTCGAAGTGGCAGCCCGAGCACGAGCGCGCGTTGAAGGTCGGGCCGAGGCCGTCGCGGGCCGTCGTCGACGAAGGCGCCGTCACCCAGTTCTTGTTGAAGAACGAGTTGCCGACGAAGAAGGCCGTCTCGTGCTCGTCGGCGAGGTTGCGGGCCGCGAGCGAGAACGCGTGCGCGCCCGCGTCGAAGACCGTGGTCTCGCCGCCCGCGAGCGCCTCGCCGGGCTCGGGCGCGAGTGGTTGTTCGGCGCAGGCGAGCGTGCCGAGCAAACCGAGCAGGCCGAGCGCGAACAGGTTTGTCCGAGTCATGCCCATCACAGGGTCTCGAGCGCGAGCTCGATGTCGAACAAGGTCGCAACCTCGACGATCGTGTCGGCCTGCTTGCGCAGCGCGTCGACGGTCGCCTCGACCGCGTCGCGCTGCTCGACGATCGCCCGATCGAAGGGCGCCGGAATGGCCTGGGCCAAGTCCACGCTGGCTTGGATCTCGGCCCGCAGGCGATCGGCCAGGGCTTGGTCGCGCGCGGCGACCAGCGCGTAGATGCCCGGGCCCTCGAGGGTCCCGTAGCGGCCCTCGTAGACGTTCTGGATCGCGATCGCGTCGTTGATGATGTCGCGGTGGGTGTTGTCGCTGAAGCAGGAATGCTCGTCCTCTTGATCTTGGGTGTCGAGCGCGACGCTGATCCGCTCGCCAGCCAGCTCGGCGCCGCTGAGGCTGCCCATGCCGAGCAAGATTCGCCGCACGATCTGCTCGGGCGGCGCGGCCAGGAACTCGGCCCGATAATTGTCTGCGGCCGCGGGATCCCACGCGATCACGACCGCGCCGAGATCGTCGAGCAGCAGGTCGCCAGCGGCCAAGAGGTAGTCGCCGCGGCGATCTTGGTTGGCCGCCGTGCCGGCCCCGCTGGTGTCGTAGTCGGTGAAGGGCCGGGCGCCAGGGCCCGCGTCGTCGAAGTCCTGACCCCAGAGCAGGAACTCGATCGCGTGGTAGCCCGCCGCGATGTTGGTCTCGCCGCCCTGCTCGTTGAGCGAGGCGATCAGCGCGGCGTCGATGGTCGGGTAGCTGTCCGGGTCGTTGATGATCCCGGCCTCGGGCATGCCCTCGACGTAGTCGATGTAGGCTTCGTCGAGCGGCCAGGCGTTGAGCTGGCCCTCGTGCGCCTCGATCGGCCCGTCGTAGAAGCGGAACGCCTCGGTCTGAGCGTAGGGCTCGCGGGCGGCCAACCAAGCCGTGCGCGCGGCCGCGAGCGTGGTCTCGCTCGGCGTCGCGACCAGCTCGTCGAGCGCGTCACGGAGCAGCATCGCGCTCGCCTGGGTGTCGGCGTAGTTGGCCGCGACCAAGGTCGCGTAGTTCTGCGCGATGGGCATGACCTCGTCCTCGGTCAGCGGCTGAGTCTTCGGGTCTTCGCCGCTCGAACAGGCCGAGCCGGCGAGCAGAGCGAGCGCGAGAGCGTGGCGCGGGTGCAGCATCGGCGCTCACGGTATTGAAATCCATTTTCAATGTCAATCCATGGACACGACGATCTGGACGTGAGAAAGCCAGGCCCTCGCACCTCACTGACGAGCGATGTCAAATTGGGGCTCGAGCAGAGCCCGGTGGTGAGTCAGGGCCTGGGCGCGTCGACGCTGGGCTCGGGCTCGGGCGCTTCGGCTTCGCGGCCGCGCGCGAGCGAGAGGCGCGGATAGCCGAGCGCGATGCCCTGCTCGCGGAAGCCACGAGCGAGCTCCTCCATCACGCGCGAGCGAGTGTCGTACCAGCCGCCGCCGTTCGCCGCCCACACGACGATGCGGACCAAGATCGCGGACTCACCGAGCGCGTCGATCCAGACCCGCGGCCCCGGCTCCTCGAGCACGTCGGGATCGTGCTCGGCGAACGCGAACACGATCGCTCGGACCCGCGCGACGTCCTCGTCGTAGGCGAGGCGCAGATCGATCGCGATCCGCCGGATCGGATTGCGGGTCATGTTGAGGATCTCCGACTTGATCAGGGTCTCGTTCGGGACCCGCAAGTAGAGGTTGTCGAAGGTCCGCAGCTTGACCGAGAGCATGTCGACCGAGAGCACCTCGCCCGAGAAGCTCGCGACTTGAATCGTGTCGCCGACCACGAAGTGCTGCTCACCGAGCAAGAAGAGGCCCGAGATCAAGTTCGAGGCCGAGGTCTGCGAGGCGAAGCCGAGCGCGACGGTCAAGATCCCGGCGGCGCCGAGCAGCACGCCGACCTCGACCCCGAAGGTGTCGAGCAGCGTCATCAAGGTCGCGACGATGACGCCGTAGTAGATGACCCGGCGGGCGATCATCTCTTGCTGGGGCGAGGCCCGCCGCTCGAGCATGCGGCCGATCGTCGAGCTCAGCACGCGGCCGACGATGACGCCGATCACGACGATCAGCAGGGCGCGCAGACCGATGACCAGGATGTCGTCGGTCTCCATCGCCAAGAGCGAGGCCAGCCAGTCGCCCTCGGCGAGGGCCCTGGTCGCGAGCATCCCCGTCATCCCGGTCATCCCGGTCATCCCGGTGGTCATGCCATCACCTGTCGAAGCGCCGCGCTCAGCACCCGCGCGACCACGTTGCTGGCCAGGACCCGCGGACTCGAGACGAGCGTGGTCTTGCCGATCTCTGGCAGCGGCGCCCGGCTCGCTCGCACCGGCGCGTCTTGTTCGGCGACATAGTCGACCAGCGCGTGCTCGGTCCACAGCCCGCCCTGCTCGTCGCTGAACACCGACATGCTCGGCAAGGGCAGCGGGATCCGCTCGATCCGCACGGGCACCTTCTCGACGTTGTTGATCGTCACCGAGGTGGTCGCGCGGACCCGAAAGACATGGCTGCCGCGCTCGAGTCGAGCACGCGTGCGCTCGGCGTAGATCAGCGCGCCGACCATGTTGTTCTCGCCGAACCAGGTGCTCGAGGGCTGCCAAGTCGGCAGCTCGAAGAAGCGCTGCGGCTCCTTGCCCGTCGACAATTCGACCCAGAGCGGGGTCGAGACGTAGAGGGTCGCGCTCAGGCCCCCAGGCACGATCACCGGCATCGCCGGCCGAGCGACGACCGGACGATCGGCGAGGCGCGCCCGCACGTGCAGGGTCGAGCCTTCGGCGAACAAGAAGCGCGAGCGCGGCAGCTCGCTCGGCGGCGGCTCGCTCTCGTCGACGAGCTCGATCGCTTCGTCGAGCTCGTCGGTCCGCCGCCACGCGACCTGCCACTCCTTGGCCAGCCGCGTCACCCAGATCGTCAAGGGCCCGATCTGCCAGCGCCGAGCCACGTCCTCGACGAACTCGAACTCTCCCCACCAGTCGCTCATGCTCGCCGCAGACTCGCTCGAAACTCGCGGGCGAGGCAACCGCGTCGGCTCGGGCCGAGTCGGCGTCGGGTCAGGCCGCGAGCGCGTGATCGCGGATGCGCTCGCGGGTCGCGACCCGAGCGCGGTGGAGGCGAGTCTTGACCGCGCTGATCGTGAGTCGAAGCTGCTTGGCGACCTCGGCCGCCGAGAAGCCCTCGACGTCGCGCAAGACCAGGACCTCGCGATCGAGCGCCGAGAGCTCGCGCAGCGCGACGATCAAGGCGCTGCGCAGCTCGTCGCCCGCCAACGACTCGAAGGGCTCGCGTTCGGAGGTCGCGAACTCCTCGCTGAGCTCGACCCGCAGATGCTTGACCTTGATCTCGACCGAGCGACCCCGACCTCGACGACGGCGCGACCAGTGGGTCCGCGCGATCGTGTAGGCCCAGGTCAACAGGCTCGAGTCACCGCGAAAGCGCGCGATGTTGGCCGCGATCCCGAGCAGGGTGTCTTGCAGGACCTCGGCGGCCTCGTCCCAGTCCTCACACATCTTGCGGCAGATGGCCTCCAGCCGCGGCTGATGACGACGCACCAAGACGTCGAGGGCGCGGCGGTCTCCCGCTCGCGCGGCTTCGATCAGCTCGTTCTCGGCCGCAGCCGAGAGGCAGGATGGGTCCACGTTTCGTCGCCACAGCAAGAACAGGACCAGATCGGCTGATCATTGAAAATTCTTGGAGTTTCGAGAAGATGCCCGCCCTGCGCCGATGCTTCGGATCCAATGGATCTGAAAGATCGGATCTTCCTGTGGAGACCCTCCGAAAAGCGGTCGTCAAAGATCCGATCCAAGCCGAATTTCGGGCGCGAGATCTCTTCTTCCGCTTCAGCGGGGTCGACGCTCGGCGGCGTAGCGCAGGACCTTCGAGCGCAGCTTTCGAAACGCCTTGTCCATCACGACCGCGTCGCGAAAGCGCTTGCGGGTGTCGACCTCGAGCGAGCGACGAACGAACTCGCGCAGCTCGGGATGCAGGAGGCGCAGCCGCGTCCAGCCCTCGCTCGGCCAGACGAAGGGCCACTGCGGCAGCTTGCCGGTCAGGATCTGGTGGATGACCAGCCCGGCCGAGAACACGTCGGAGCGGACCGAGGGCAAGCCCATCGCCTGCTCGGGCGCCATGTAGCCGACCGAGCCCGAGGCCGAGCCCTTGACCGTGCGCCGGGCGAACTTGGCGATGCCGAAGTCGGCCAGGCGCAGGCGACCCTCGCCGAACAAGATCATGTTCTCGGGCTTGATGTCGCAGTGGATGATCCCGGCCTCGTGGGCGTGGGCGAGCCCGGCGAGCATCTGCTCGATGAACGCGAGCTTGGTCTGCAAGCTCATCCGCTTGTGGATCCGCTCGTCGAGGCTCTGCCGACCGAGCGGCTGCACGATCGCGAACACGCCGTCGATGAAGTCGGCGTTCTTGATCGGCATGATGTTCGGGTGATCGAGCTTGGCCGTGATCCGAACCTCGCGGCGAAAGTCCTCGACCTGCGAGGGATCGAGCACACCGCCGAGCGGGATCTTCAAAGCCACGCTGACGCCCTCGATCGTGTCGTAGGCCTCGAAGACGTCGCCGAAACCACCACGGGCGACGCGACGCTTGAGCCGATACTTGCCCAGCCGCTGCCCGATCCGAAGCGCTTGTGCCTTCTTGGGTGCCAAAGCCACACTCACCTCCGGGGTCCGCGGAAGTCTTCCTTGCGCAGCCCGTGGCGCTTCATCTTTTCGAAGAGCGAGCGCTCGGCGATGCCGGCTTGGCGAGCGCTCGCGCCGATTCGACCGCCGCTCGCCCAGAGCAGCCCGATCAAGTAGGCCCGCTCGCCCTCGAGCAAGAGCCGCTCGCGAACTTGCTTCCACGGTTGGTCGAGCCACTCGCGTGGGAGCTCGACCGTCTTCTCGTCGCGTGGTCGGGTGGAGGTCGCGTGAACCATCGGGTCGAGGTCGAGGGACTCGTAAGGCTCGTTCGAAGCGAGGTCGCTCGGGCGAGCGATCGCGGCGGGCAGATCGGCGAGCGTGATGCTGGTCCCGATCGAGAGCAGCACCGCTCGCTCGATCACGTTGACGAGCTCGCGGACGTTGCCTGGCCAAGCGTAACCCTCGAGCGCCGCGAGTGCATCGGGCTCGATCCGACCGACCGCACGGCCCAGCCGCGCGGCGAAGTGAGCGGCATAGCGCTCGGCCAGCTCGCGCACATCCTGAGGCCGTTCGCGCAGGGCGGGGACCTCGAGCTCGACCACACCGAGCCGGTAGTAGAGATCGCGGCGAAACCCGCCGGCCTCCATGTCACTGCGGAGGTCACGGTTGGTCGCCGCGACCACGCGGACATCGACGACCAGCTCTCGATCACCGCCGAGCGGACGGATCCGGCGGTCTTGCAGCACCCGCAGCAGCTTGGCTTGCAGGGCCAGCGGGACCTCGCCAATCTCATCGAGAAACAGCGTTCCTCCGTGCGCGAGCTCGAAGTGGCCGCGCCGGGCTCGAGCCGCGCCCGTAAACGCGCCGCGCTCGTGTCCGAAGAGCTCGCTCTCGAACAGCTCGGCCGGGATCGCGGCGCAGTTGACCGCGACGAAGGGCCCGCGGCTGCGCGGACTCCAGGCATGCAGGAGCTGAGCGATCCGCTCCTTGCCGACGCCCGTCTCCCCGAGCAGCAGCACGGGCGTGTCCGCGACCGCGACCCGACGCACGGTCGCGAGCAAGGTCTGCATCGCCGCGCTGGCCGAGATCATCGGCTCGGCCTCGGGCCGGTGGGCCCGGGTCGCCAGCATCCGGCTGAGGCTGTCGTTGCGGCGGCGTTCGAAGAGCGCCGCCAAGGCCTCGGCGAGCCCGAGATCCGAGAGCCCGGCCCAGAGCACCGCGACGCAGCCGGCCGCCAGCAGGGCGGCGTGGGCCCGCGGGTCATCGTTGGGGTGCAGCACGATCAGGCCCGGCCGCTCGGGCAGGGCAGCCAAGGCATCGACCAGCTTGCGAGTCTCGGCCGCCGTCGGACCCTTGCTCGCCTCGTCGTCCGAAGCGCGATTCAAAGCGGTCAAAGGGACCGCGTCGGCGACCAGGAGATCATGCGAATCGCTGCGCAGCCGCTCGATCGGATCGCCAGGCTCGCTCTCGATCGCGCCCCCGAGCTCGCTCGCGCGCCCCTCGAGCTCCGTGACGACCACGGATGAAAATCGCTCGCCGGAGAGCGCGCGCCGAACCCGCTGTCGAAGACCGACGTCGCGGACGTGAATGCCGACGCGAACGAGCATGGCCTCGGCTGGCGATGGTACCCGATCCACACACAGCCCACCGACTCATCGATCGCACGAGAAGCCCGCTGACGAGCGAGCCCTTCGCGAGGCAAACTCAGCAGGAACACGCGGTCCAATGTCGACGAGCAAGCAACCACCGCCCGCACCCGCCGAATCGTCTGCCGCGCCCGAAGACGACGCCGAGATCGGTCTGCCCTCGAGCGATCCAGTTCGAAGCTACCTGCGAGAGATCGGGCGAGTCGCGTTGCTGACTCGCGAAGGCGAGGTCGAGCTCGCCCACCGACGCGACGACGGCGACGCCTTGGTCCATGGGCTCGCGCTCGCGAGCTGCTGTGGACGCGAGCGACTCGGCCTCTACCTGCGTCGGCTCTTCGATCCCGAGGTCGAGCTCGGCAAGCTGCTCTCGGGCTCGCGCGCGGGCCTGAGCGCCGAAGAGCAGCGCGAAGAATTTCTCCACGCACACGAGCGCTTCGAACGGGCCTGGCTCGACTGGCGCGAGCACCTCGACGACCCCGAAGCGCTGGCCGAGCTGCGCGTGCGCGCTGCCGCGCTGCCGCTCTCGCCCGACATCTTCAACGAGATCATCGACGAGATGGAGTGCGAGCTGGTCCGGGCCGAGCGCGCGCTGGCCGGGCTCGCGCTCGGCGAAGACGCCGCTCGCTCCGAACCGATCCTGCTCGAGGTCGAGGCCAACCTCGGGCTCCCCCGCCACGCGCTGCCCGAGCTGCGCCGCGTGCTCGAGCAAGGCCGCGCGCAGAGCCGGCGGGCTCGCAGCGATCTGGTCGCCGCCAACCTTCGCCTCGTCGTCTCGGTCGCACGCAAGTTCGTGCATCACGGCCTGCCGCTGCTCGACTTGGTCCAAGAGGGCAACCTCGGCCTGATGCGCGCCGCCGAAAAATTCGACGCCGGCCGCGGCTTCCGGTTCTCGACCTACGCGATCTGGTGGATCCGACAAGCGATCACCCGCTCGCTCGCCGACCACGGCCGAACCATTCGCCTGCCCGTCCACGTGGTCGAGTCGCTGCACAAGCTGACCCGAGCCCGCCGACAATTCACCTCCGAGCAAGGCCGCGAGCCCGAGGCCGAGGAGCTCAGCCTGCGCCTGAGCATGCCGCTCGAGCGCGTCCGCTTCTTGCTCGAGCTCGGCCGCGATCCGATGTCGCTCGAGTCCAAGGTCGGCGAAGACGGCGAGCTCGGCGACATGATCGAAGACGAAGGCGCCGAGGACCCCGTCGCCAGCATCCGCGAGCGCGAGCTCGGCAGCAGCCTGCGCAGCGCCCTGGGCAACCTGAGCACCCGCGAAGAACGAATCTTGCGCCTGCGCTTCGGCATCGACGAAGAGGGCGACCTGACCCTCGAGCAAGTCGGCCGCGAGTTCGAGCTGACCCGCGAGCGGGTCCGGCAGATCGAAGCCAAGGCGCTGCAAAAGCTCCGCCGCGCCCGCCCACGCGAGGACCTGCACGAGTTCCTCGATCGACCTCCCCGGGGCTGATTCGTCCTTGCGGGCCTTCCTTCCTAGCCCGCCTGCCCGCCTGCCCGCACGAGCTCTTCGATCCAATCTCTCACGCTGCCTGTTGGAGACGGCGAGGACCCTCGAAGTCAAAGGCGCGCGGGGGGAAAGAGGGTCGCTCCGAGGCGAGTCGAGCCCCTCGCTTCCGTGCACGAGCGCCACAATCACCAAAGATCGCCAACCAGGGAGAGAGCACCCGCGCTTCGAAGGGCGACGTGTTTGAGCCCGAGCGGGCGACCCTCTTTCCCACCGCAGAGCCTGCTGGTCGAGAACGCGATCGCCCGCGAACGATCTCCGCGTCAGCCCCCAATCCAGCCCTCGCCCGAGTCCACGACCGCCCGAGCCCGCTCGAGCAGATCCGCCGGCCAGTCCTCTTCGATCAAGCGATACTCCCCATGATCGAAGGGCAAGCCCGGCGGCGCCTCGACCAGCTCGACGCGCTCGCGTCGACCCGCGCGCAGCAGCTCGAGCGCGCGATGATGACAATAGGGATTGTTACCACGTCGACCAAAGAGCACGTGTCCGGTCCACGTGCAGCCCGACTTGCAGGTCGTCGCGTAGTAGCAATCGGCGCAGCGACCCCAGAGCTCCTCGACGCGTTGTTCGCGATTGAAGCGCAGCCGATCGGCGCGCTCCCAGATGTCGCGCAGGCGATGCTCGCGAACGTTGCCGCCGACATAATCGGCGCTCGGCAGCGAGGGGCAGCCTTTGATGTCGCCGTTGGCCTCGATCCCGAGCGCCCGCACGCCCGCCTCGCAGCCGGTCTGATGGCCGTCGGCGTGATCGTGACGCAGCAGGGCCTCGTAGGGGCCGAAGTAGCCAATGTTGCTCGCGGGCCAGAGCCGAATGCCCAGCTGTTTGCAGCGACGGTCGAGGCGCGCGACCAGGGGCATCAGCTCGATCATCTGCCAGGGCTGGAGCAGCAGCTCGGGGTGATCGGCGGCGCGACCCATCGCCACGGTGATCTGGATCTGCCAGCTGTGGATCTCGAAGCGAACGAGGGTCTCGAGCAAGGCCTCGATCTCGCCCAGGTTGATCCCGCACAGCTGGGTGTTGACCGAGCGCGGCAGCTCGGCGGCTCGAAGGTGCTCGAGCGCCTGCATGGTCGCCGCGTGGCTGCCTTTCAGCGCGCGCAGGTGGTCGTGGGTCTCGGCCAGGCCATCGACCGAGACCGAGACCGTCTCGATCCCGGCTTGCTTGGCCAAGGCGACGCGCTCGGCCGTCAGCGCCCGACCACCGGTGGTCATCGAGGTCCCGATCCCCGCGGCCGTCATCGCGGCGGCGATCTGATGCCAGTCCTCGCGCAGGTAGGCCTCGCCGCCGATGATCGTCGCCTCCTCGACGCCGAGCTCGGCCATCTGCGCGACCAGATCCAGCGCTTCTTCGGTGCTCAGCTCGTCGGGTCGAGCGCGGCCGGCTCGACTCCCGCAGTGGCGACAGGCGAGATCGCAGCGCAGCGTGATCTCCCAGACGGCGTACTCGGGCCGGACGCGATCACGGGCGCGAGCCTCGGACGCGAGCGGCAGATGCAGCCGTGCCGGCCGCGGCTGCGCAGCGATCGGGAGCCCCTTGCTCATTGGGGCTTGGGTTCGGGCTTGGGCAAGGGCGGGGCGCCGTACTTCTCGGCCGGCCGCGGGGCGCCGTACTTCTTCTTCGGGGGCGGCAGCGGCTTCTCGACGACCGGCGGCTCTTCGGCCCCGCTGGTCGTCGCGCCTTCGTCGGTCCCGCTGGTGCCCTCGGCCGCGACGCCCGTCGTGGTCTCGGCGGGCTCGGGCTGCGCCGGCTCGGGCTGCGCCGGCTCGGGCTGCGCCGGCTCGGGCTGCGCCGGCTCGGGCTTGGCCGGTTCATCGACCTTGGTCTTGGTCGCGTCGCCCTTCTCGCCCGCGTCGGACTTGCCTGGATCACAGCCGACCAAGGCCAGACCGAGCAGCGCGATCGAGAGCCAGCCGGGCGCCGTGGTCGTCAGCCCGGAGCCACAAAAGGGGCAAGCTCCGGTGTCGAGTCGAACATGGCGCGCGCACGAGGGACAGGGCAGCAGCCGCATCTCGATCACGCTACCAGAAACCGGCCGCGGGCGCGGTGATACCCTCCCGGCCATGCGTCGGCTCGCGCTCGCCTCGTTGATCTCGCTCCCGATCCTGGCCTGCTCGGCCTGCTCGCCCCAGCTGCCTGCGCCGCCGCCCAAGCAAGAGCGCGTCCCACCGACCCCGGCCGACCCCGCGACCGGGCCGAGCGCCTCCGACGATCAACCGGTCGAGCTGGCCGCGATCGCGCCAGCCGGCGAGCACCCCTTCTCGGTCCTCGATCTGCTCGAGGTCGATCGCGTGCAGACGCCCGCGCTCTCGCCCGACGGCAAGCTGATCGCCTATGTCCTGCGCGAGACCGACATCCAAGCCAACCTCGCGCGGACCAGCCTGTGGGTGGTCGACACCGAGGGCAACCCGCCGATGCGCCTCGACGCCCACCCCAAGGGGCTCGGCTCGCCGACCTGGTCGGCCGACGGCAAGTCGATCTACTTCATGTCCAAGCGCTCGGGCTCGATGCAGGTCTGGCGAATGGCCTTCGAGGGTCGGGCCGCTGGCGCGCTCACGCAGATCAGCGATCTGCCGGTCGCGGTCGCCAACATGAAGCTCGCGCCCGACGGCGCGACCTTGGTCGTGAGCGCCGAGCTCTTCCCCGAGTGCGAGACGCTCGAGTGCAGCGTCGAGCGCCTGCGCGCGCTCGAGGCCGATCCGGCGACCGGCACCCGCTACGATCGGCTCTTCGTCCGCCACTGGGACACCTGGGGCGACGGCCGACGCAGCATGTTGCTGGCGCTCGACAACCGCCCCGGCGCCAAGCAAGCGAAGATCTTGACCCGCGCGCTCGATGCCGACGCGCCGTCCAAGCCCTTCGGCGGCGCCGAGGAATTCACCTTCACCCCCGACTCCAAGCAGCTCGTCTTCACCGCCCGCGACGCCGCCGGCGGCTCCGGCGAGCCGGTCTCGACCAACTTCGATCTCTTCGTGGTCCCGCTCGACGCGAGCGAGCCGCCCGAGCGCCTGACCAGCAACCCGGCTTGGGACACCGAGCCCGCGTTCTCGCCCGACGGCAAGACCCTGGCCTGGAAGGCGATGGAGCGACCTGGCTTCGAGGCCGATCGCTTCGCGCTGGTCACCCAGGCTTGGGCCGAGGGCAAGCTCGAGGGCGAGCCGCGACGCGTCACCCAGGCCTGGGATCGCTCGATCGATCACTTCGGCTTCGCGGCCGACGGCGCGCGCGTCTGGGCGCTGGTCCAGCACCTCGGCCACACCGGCACCTTCACCGTCGACCTCGCGAGCGGCGAGCCCACGCTCGTCGACGCCCAAGGCACCAGCGCGGGCCTCCACGTCGGCGCCGATCGGATCGTGTTCGTGCACGACGACCTGCGCCACGCGCCCGAGCTGTGGACGGCCCAGCTCGGCCCCGATGGCGCGCCGGTCGGTGAGGCCGCCGCCTTGACCCATCACAACGACGAGCTGCTCGCGCGGACCAAGCTCGGCGAGCCCGAGCAGTTCAAATTCAAAGGCGCCGGTGGCGACGATGTCTACGGCTGGGTGGTCAAGCCCGCCGACTTCGACCCGACCAAGAAGTACCCGATCGCGTTCTTGATCCACGGCGGACCGCAGGGCTCCTTCGGCGACAAGTTCCATTTCCGCTGGAACCCGCAGACCTACGCGGGAGCCGGCTACGCAGCCATCATGATCGACTTCCATGGCTCGACCGGCTACGGCCAGGCCTTCACCGACGCGATCCGCGGTGACTGGGGCGGCAAGCCGCTCGAGGATCTCCAGCTCGGGCTCGCGCATGCGCTGGCGAGCTATCCGTGGCTCGACGGCGAGCGTGCCTGCGCGCTCGGGGCCTCCTACGGCGGCTTCATGATCAACTGGATCGCCGGGCAGTGGCCGGAGGCCTTCCGTTGCCTGGTCAACCACGACGGGATCTTCGACCAACGCTCGATGTACTACTCGACCGAAGAGCTGTGGTTCCCCGAGTGGGAGTTCTCGGGCCCGGAGTACGCCCAGCGCGAGAGCTTCGCCCGCTTCAACCCGGTCAACCATGTCGAGCGCTGGAAGACCCCGATGCTGGTCGTTCACGGCTCGCTCGACTACCGCGTGCCGATCGAGCAGGGCCTGGCGACCTTCACCGCCCTGCAGCGACAGGGTATCGCCAGTCGTTTCCTACACTTTCCCGACGAGAACCATTGGGTGCTGAGTCCGGCCAATTCCAAGCAGTGGCACGACGAGGTGCTCGGCTGGCTCGACGAGCACCTGAAGAGCGACTGAGGGCGTATTCGCTCGCCTCGCCCCGATCGTGTGTTGATGCACGGTCGGGGCGTTCGCGCGCCCCGCTATTGTTTACAGTGTGGTCGAACCGGCGCCAATATCCAAATCGGACCAATGCGCCTGACCGCGTCGAGGTTCGCGGGCGCATCGCGGCACTTTCCCGGCAACACCGCCGCGAATCAAGGCCGAGACTGTCGCTTTTGTACCGTAGACTCCAGCTTTGGCGCCCCATTTCTCCGACCCGGGCGGCGGACTCGGTTTCTGCCCTGATCACCAATGCGCAGGGGTGTTATGTGTACCCTGCGATCTCTCGACATTGTGGCATCGCGCTCGACTCACTCGACCTGCTCGGACTCCGACTTGGGGATAGTGCTCACCCGGTCAAGCTGCTATGTTGCCGAGGTGTCGAGTTTCGAACGGGAAATGTCCGAGGCGGTGAAGGACGTGCAGCGCACGGTCTTCCTCGACCTGATCCGCTCCCACCCTGAAATGACCCTGGCCGAGCTGTCGAAGCTGAGCCGTGGGCAGTTCTCCGGCCTCCTGTCCAGCGTGACCGTCGGCGAGGTCATCCGCGCCGGTCGTGAGTCGTTGAGCGCCGAGATCGACGAGCTCGCGCGTGCCCGCGCCGAGGAAGAGGACGTCAACACGCGCACCGCCCTCGGCCGCCGCGACTACGACGCCCGCGTGCTCGACTTCATCCGCGCCTCCGAAGAGCCGGTCTCGGCCACGGAGATCCGCAATCACATCAACGGCACCTCGCTGCAGGTTCGCAAGGCGGTCGCGCGCTTGATCGAGTCCGAGCAGGTCACGTGGCACGGCAAGGCTCGCGGGACTCGCTATAGCGCGCTGTAGCGAGCTCTGCTCGCTACAGCGCGCTATAGCGAGCGGGACTCGTTTTTAGGGAGGGCGTTCCGCCGCCCTCCCCCAGTTGGACGGAGTCCAACTGGGGCCCCCGCCTCGCAAGCGCTTCGCGCCTGTTCGCTTCGCGTTCGCTCGCTCATCACGGGTTTCGGGGGGCGTCTTGGGGCTCGCTCAGCACGGTATTCGAGCGCCGACTTGTGCTTCGCGTTCGCTCGCTACTCGGCGGAACGCTCTCCAGAAGCAGACGCAGAAGCCGAGTGGTGGGAGTGGTGAGCCAATGAAAAAGGCGGAGCCCGTGGTGGGGCGCCGCCTTGGGTGAATGGTTGGCTTGGTGAAGAGCCTTGGGCTCACTCGCCCAGCATTTGGGCCAGGTAGGCTTGCTCGCCGAGGCGGCCGATCAGGTCGATCTGGGTCTCCAGCCAATCGGTGTGCTCTTCTTCGGAGATCAGCATCCGCTCGAGCATCTCGCGGCTGCCGTTGTCGCCGAGGTCGCGGCAGAGCGCGACGCCGCGGTTGAAGCGACTCAGGGCGTCGTACTCGAGCGCGACGTCGAGCTTGAACTGCTCGGCGGGGGTCTCACCGACGTTGATCTTGCCGAGCCGCTGCAGGTTGGGCACGCCCTCGAGGTACAAGATCCGCTCGATCAGCTCGTCGGCGTGCTTCATCTCGTCGATCGACTCGTGCTTGACCTTGGCGGCGAGGCGCAGCAGGCCCCAGTTCTGCAGCATCTTCGCGTGGATGAAGTACTGGTTGATCGCGGTCAGCTCCGCGGTCAGCACTTCGTTGAGTAGATCGATGATCTCTGGCTTGCCCTTCATCGCGGTCAACCTAGGCAAGCTCTCGACCGGCTGCAATCGTTGCCGAGTACCGGTGTGGCGCAGCGAAGGCGATCGCCAGTTTCAATTGGCGACGCCGCAGCCGAGGGGCTGCGGCGGGCCGCGGCGATGAAAGTCGCTTTCAGCGACGGAGCCCGAAGCTCACCCGCCGTGGTCGGCCGTGTCTTGGTGCGCGTGGCCCTGACCGGCGAGCATCTGACGGATCTGCCGTACGCAGCTCTTGCAGTCGGTCCCCGCCTGACAGCCGTTCTGGATCGCCTGCAGCGTACATGCGCCACGGCGGATCTCTTCGGTGATGCGGCGGTCGGAGACTCCCTTGCAGATGCAGACGAGCATTCGATCTCTCGGGGCGACGGAAGCTGGAGGAAGCATTGAAAGTCGTTTTCAACGCTCGAGAAGTTATAGCCACGCCCGGCTCGAGCGGCAAGGGATGAATTCTCGTGTCGACCGGGGTCCTCGCACGCGCCCCAGGTCACGTTTGCGGCCAACGCGCTGCCTCCAACCTCTCACCAGCCTCCGACCTCTCGCGCCAACTGTTGGCGACGGCGAGGACCGTCGAAGTCAAAGGCGCGCGGGGGGAAAGAGGGTCGCTCCGAGGCGAGTCGAGCCCCTCGCTTCCGTGCACCAGCCCACGATCTCCGCAGCGCTCCAACCAAGGAGAGAGCAAACGCGATTCGAAGGGCGACGTGTCTGAGCCCGAGCGGGCGACCCTCTTTCCCACCGTAGAGCCTGCTGGTCGAGAACGCGATCGCCCGCGAACGATCCACCGAGTCAGCATCCGCGAAGGATCCACCGAGTCAGCATCCGCGAAGGATCCACCGAGTCAGCGTCCGCGAAGAAAGCTAGCTCTTCTTGGCCCGCCCAGGCCCCATGACCGGCTCGTAGATCGCCGCCGGCATGACCGTCAGCAGCGACCCCAACATCCGCATCGGCAAGGGGAAGACCAAGACTCGTTGGCGGCGATCGATCGCGCGCACGATCAGCTTCGCGGCCGCGTCGGCGTCGATCTCGAAGGGCTTGGTCGGGACCGAGGCGCTCAGCGGCGTGTCGACGAAGCCCGGACGGACGTCGGTCACGCTGACGCCGGTGTGGCGCAGGTCGACGCGCAGGCTCTCGAGGAAGGTGCTGAGGAACGCCTTGCTGGCCGAGTAGCTGGCGTTGCGCGGGAGGCCGCGATACTGGGCGACGCTCGAGATCCCGACCAGGCGACCACGACCGCGCTCGACCATCCGCGGCAACAGGGCGACCAGCGTGGCCACGGCGCCGCGGACGTTGACGTCGATGACCTGGCTGCAGGCCTCCCAGTCGAGCTTGCCGGCCCAGCGACTCTGGCCGACGCCAGCGTTGGCGACGACGAGATCGATCCCGCCGAGCTCGTCGTCGACGGCCTGGATCTTCGCGTGGGTCTGGACGGGATCGGCGACGTCGAGCACGAGCACGCGGGCCCGGCCGCCCTCGCTCGTGATCGTCGCGGCCAGCTCGCGCAGCGCTGGCTCGCGCCGGGCCGCGAGCACGACCTCGATACCCTCGCGGGCGAGCGCGCGGGCGAGCGCGGCCCCGATCCCGCTCGAGGCTCCGGTGACCAGCGCGCTGCGAGTCGTGCTCGAGAGCTTGGTCGGCTTGGTCGGCTTGGTCATCTCAGACCTGGACCAGCGCCCGAACGATCGCCGCGAGCCGACCACGAGCCTTGCCCGACTCGCGCTCGACCTCGACATGCGAGAGCGCCTCGCTGCCGGCCGCGTTGGTGACCACCCCGAGCCCGCAGCACGGCACGCCGTGGGCCGCGGCCAAGATCGCCTCGTAGGTGGTCGACATCCCGACCACGTCGGCGCCGAGCAGACGCAGGGCCGCGACCTCGGCCGGGCTCTCGTACTGCGGCCCGCGAGCGTGGCCATAGACGACCTCGGGCAACAACGAGGGATCGCCGACCAGCCCGCGCATCGCCTTGCGAAGCTCCCGGTCGTAGAGGTTGGAGCAGTCGACGAAGGCCGCCCCGAGCAGCGGCGTCGGAGCGAAGAGGCCCATCTGATCGCGCAAGCTGACGATCGCCCCGACCCGCAGCTTGGGATCGACGCCACCGACCGCGCAGGTCAACAAGACCTTGCCGACCCCGACGCTGAACATCGCCCCGAGCGGCGCGCACACCTGCGCGGCCGTGTGGCCTTCGTAGGGATGGATTCGGCCGGTCTGAACCGCGACGCGGATCGCCGGGCGCCCAGCCTGCTCGAGCTCGCCGATCACCAGCGAGGTGCCGTGGCCGGGCACGCTCGGCGCAGGCATGCCGAGCTCGGTCAGCGGGATCGTGTGCAGGATCGTCAGGCCGAGCCCGTGCTCGCCCTCTTCGACCAAGGGCCGACCCAGGCCCGAACCCCCGATGATCAGCCAGTCGACTG
>JAMHUH010000703.1:0-6785 GCA_035904925.1 Nannocystaceae bacterium | reverse complement strand
CGGCGAGCGCTCGCGCGAGGCTCGCGAGCTCTGGCTCGAGATGGCCGAGTCCGGCGTGCTGCCCAACACGGTGCTGGTGTTCGGGCAGATGGGCGAGACGCCGGGCGTCCGCTTTCGCACCGCCGCCGCGGCCCTGACGATCGCCGAGTACTTCCGCGACGAGGCCCGCCAGGACGTGCTGGTGTTCATGGACAACGTGTTTCGCTTCGTCCAGGCCGGCAACGAGGTCAGCGGCATGCTCGGTCGGCCGCCCTCGCGGGTCGGCTATCAGCCGACCTTGGCGGCCGAGGTCGCCGAGCTCGAAGAGCGGATCAGCTCGTCGCCGCACGCGTCGATCACCTCGATCCAGGCCATCTATGTCCCGGCCGACGACATCAGCGATCCCGCCGTCGCCGAGCTCTTCAACCACCTCGACGCGTCCTTGGTCCTCTCGCGCGAGGCCGCGGCCGAGGGGCTCTATCCGGCGGTCGATCCCCTGCGCAGCAACTCGAGCTTGCTCGTGCCCGAGATCGTCGGCGAGCGCCACGCCCGAGTCGCGGCCGAGGCCCGCCGGGTCCTGGCCAAGTACGAGGAGCTGCGCGACATCATCGCGTTGATGGGCATGGACGAGCTCGCGCCCAGCGATCGCGCGGCGGTGCTGCGGGCTCGTCGACTCCGCCGCTTCTTGACCCAACCATTCACGGTGACCGAGGCCTTCACCGGCAAGCCGGGCGTGTTCGTCGAGCTCGACGAGACCCTGCGCGGGGTCGAGGCGATCCTCGCGGGCGAGTGCGACCAAGTCCCCGAGGCCGACCTCTACATGGGCGGCTCGCTCGAGCAGCTGCTTCACCGTCGCGCGAGCGAGCACACGGCATGAGCAAGACCATGCGCGTTCGAATCTCGACCCCGCGCGGCGAGCTAGTGCGCGAGCAGGTCGTGCACCTGCGCTTCGGCTCCGACGACGGCTGGCGCGGCGTGCTGCCGGGCCACGAGCCGGCCCGGGCCGCGCTGATCGAGGGCCCGATCGCCCTGCGCGACGCCGCGGGCGAGCAGCGCTGGATCGCCAGCGAGGCCGGTGTGGTCGCGATCGATCGTGACGAGGTTCGGATCCTGACGACTTGGGCGATCGACGCGAGCACGCTCGCCGAGCTGCGCGAGGCGGTCGAGCTGCGCGATCGAGCTCGGATCGAGATCGAGGCCGAAGCCCGAGCGCTCGCGCACCGCCACGAGCTCGCGACCCGACGGGCCTTGATCGCGCTCGAGCGCAAGGTGGGGCTGCCATGACCGAGCCGCCGCTCGAGCCACCGCTCGATCCGCGGACCCGCAAGCTCGCCGACGCGATCGCCAAGACCGAGCGCGATCAAAAGGCCGCGATCCGACGCAGCCGCAGCATGTGGGTCCAGGTCTCGCAGGTCGGCACGCTCGGCTGGATGCTGGCGCTGCCGATCATCGGCGGCGCGCTGCTCGGCCACCTCATCGATCGCTGGCTCGGCACCGGCCTGAGCTTCGCGCTCGCCTTCCTCGTCCTCGGCCTCGCCGTCGCCGGCTACGCCCTGTGGCGACAGGTTCACGATCTCGATCGCGACGACTAGCATGATGACCATGACCAGCATGACCACCACGCACCTGCTGCTCGGCCTCTTCGGCCTCTTCGCGATCCCGCTCGCGCTCGCCTTCGGTGTCGTCGCTGGGCTGGCGATCGCGGCCTTCCAGCTGTGGGCGACCCGCCGCGCGGCCGAGCGCGCGGCCGACAAGCAGTCGGCCACCCAGCTGTTGCTCGGCATGCCGCTGCGGGTCGGCGTGCCCGCGCTGGCCTTCGTGGTCCTGATGAAGCTGAGCGTCTGGTCGTTGCTCGGCGCGCTGCTGGCCTTTCAATTCGGCCGCGGACTGCTCGTGCCCTTGTTCGATCGCACGAGTGATCGCAGCAAGCGCGACAAGCCTCGGCAAGACGACGAGACCTGAGCCATGGGACCGCGCTTCGTCATCGATCTGTTCGGGTTCGAGATCCCCGACACCGTGCCGGTCTCGCTGGCGCTGACGCTGATCACCTTGGTGCTCGCGTGGGTCGCCTCGCGCCGGCTGCGGGTCGCCGATCCCCGCGCTTGGCAGGTCGCGCTCGAGACTGGCGTGAGCTGGATCCACGAGACCCTCGAGCGAATCCTCGGTGAAGACCCGCGCCCCTACGCGCCGCTGGTCGGCGGCCTGATGCTGTGGATCGCCCTGTGCAACCTGCTCTCGGTCATGCCGATGCTGCGCCCGCCGACCGCCGACCTCTCGACCACCGTCGCGCTGGCTCTGGTCGTGCTCTTCGCGGTCCCGGCCTTCGGCATCCGTCGCCATGGCTTGCTCGGCTACCTGCGGACTTACATCCGGCCTCACCCGCTGCTGCTGCCCTTCAACCTGATCGGCGAAGCAACGCGGACGCTGGCGCTGGCGGTGCGGCTCTTCGGCAACTCGATGAGCAGCCAGATGATCGGCGCGGTGCTCTTGATCGTCGCTGGGCTGATCGTCCCGATCCCCTTGATGATGCTCGGGCTGCTGACCGGCTTCGTCCAGGCCTACATCTTCGGCATCCTGGCCGCGATCTACATCGCCGCGGCCGTGCAGGTCGACCAAAAGCGCGTGGCCGAGCGCGAGCCCGCGAGCTCCCCCACACCAACACCATGAGCAACCCATGACCGAAACGACCCTCCTCTCCTTGGTCTCGATCATCACCGCCGGCTTCGCCGTGACGATCGGCGGCATCGCCCCGGCCATCTCCGAAGGCAAGGCCGTGGTCGCGGCGCTCGACGCCATCGCCCGCCAGCCCGAGGCCGCCGCGACCACCACACGCACGCTCTTCGTCGGCATGGCGATGGTCGAGTCGACGGCGATCTACGCCCTGGTCATCGCGCTGGTGCTCTTGTTCGCCAACCCGCTGCTGCCCTCATGAAGATCGACTGGGTCGTCGTGCTCTTCGAGGTGATCAACTTCGCGGTCTTGGTCGCGATCTTGATCCGCTTCGTGTTTCGTCCGGTCGCGCGGGTGCTCGAGCAGCGCCGGGCCGAGATCGTCGAGCGTGACGCCCAGACCCGCGCGCGCGAGCTCCAAGCCGACACGACCCGCACCCAGCTCGAGCGGGAGCTCGCCCGGATCGACGCGATCGCCGACGAGCGGATCGCCGAGGCCCTGGCCCACGCCCAGACCCAGGCCGAGCAGATCGTCGGCGAGGCCCGCACGCTCGCGCGCACGACCATGACCAAGACCGAGCTCGAGATCGATCAGACTCGCCACCGCGCGCTCGAGCAGTTCCGGCGCGAGGTCATGGTCCTGGGCATCGACGCGGCGCGCCGCGTGGTCGCCGAGCTCGGCGCGCCCGAGGTCGGCTTGGCCTTCGTGCGTCGGGCCTTGCGGGCCTTGGCCGACACCCTGCCTGATCCGAGCGCGCTGCCGAGCTCCCTGCGGATCCACATCAGCGCCGAGCTCGATCCGCACGAGGTCCGCGAGCTCGCGCTGCGCGAGCTGCCAGGCGTCGGGATCGAGGTCGAGATCGACAGCGGGCTGATCGCTGGCGCGCGGGTGATCGCCGATGGCCACGAGGTCGCAGCCAGTGCCGGCGCCAGCCTCGACACCTGGTACCAGCGCGTGCTCGGGGATGCTGGAGCGCTCGCCTCGTGACCGAGCTGGCCCAGTGGCCCGGCGCGCTGACCCGGGCGATCGAGCAGATGCGCGAGCACCTGCACGAGCTGCGACCCGAGGTTCGGGTCGAGCGGCTCGGTCGCGTGGTCGCGGTCGCCGATGGCGTCGCGCGAGTCGAGGGGCTCGAGCGCGCGACGCTGGGCGAGCTGCTCGAGGTCGGCGCGGGCGTGACCGGGCTGGCCGAGGAGGTCGACGAAGATCGTGTCCGCGTGGTCTTGCTCGATCCGGGCGCCGTGCACTCGGGCGACCCCGTTCGCCGCGCCGAGCGAGCGCTCGACGTTCCGGCCGGCCCCGAGCTGATCGGTCGGGTCGTCGATCCGCTCGGCCGCCCGCTCGACGAGCGCGGGCCGATCACCACCCACGAGCACCAGCGCCGTCGGATCGAGCGCGCCCAGGTGCCCTTGATCGACCGCGCGGTCGTCGACCGTCCGCTGCGGACCGGCGTGTTCGCGCTCGACACGATGATCCCGATCGGCCGTGGCCAACGCCAGCTGATCGTCGGCGATCGCTCGACCGGCAAGACCGAGCTCGGCATCGAGCTGCTCGCCGCGCTCGATCGCGAGCTGGTCGGGATCTACGTCGCGATCGGCCGCCGGGCCTCGGAGACCGCCGCCACGATCGAGCAGCTGCGCGCGCGCGGCCTGTTCGAGCACGGCTTCGCGGTCGTCAGCGAGGCCGACGATCCGATCGGCCTGATCCACCTCACGCCCTACGCCGCGACCACGATGGCCGAGTCGCTGGTCGAGCAAGGCCGCGACGTCGTCATCGTCTACGACGACCTCAGCAACCACGCCAACGCCCACCGCTCGCTCGCGCTGCTGCTCGGGCGCCCGGTCGGTCGCGAGGCCCACCCGGTCGACGTCTTCTATGCTCACGCCCGACTGCTCGAGCGGGCCGCCGCCTTCGGCCCCTCGCGCGGCGGCGGCTCGCTGACCGCCTTCCCGCTGATCGAGACCCAAGGCGGCGATCTGGCCGGCTACATCCCGACCAACCTGGTCTCGATCACGGACGGCCAGATCCGACTCGACGCCGCGCTCGCGGCCACTGGCCTGCAGCCCGCCATCGACGTCGGCCTCTCGGTCTCGCGGGTCGGCGGCAAGGCCCAACCCAAGCTCGTGCGCCGCCTCGCCGGCTCGTTCAAGAACCGCTACGCGCAGTACCTCGAGCTCGAGAGCTTCGCCCGCTTCGGCACCCGGCTCGAGCACGAGGCCCAGCGCGTGGTCGATTGGGGCCGACGCGTCCGCGCCGTGCTTCATCAAGAGCGCGGGCAGCCGCAGTCGTGGGCGCAGACGATCGCGCGCCTCTTGCTGATCGAGCAGCCGAGCTTCATCGAGATCGCGCTGGCCGAGGTCGCCGCGACCATGAAGCGCGACGTCGAGCGGCTCTGCCAGCTCGCCCGCTTCGACGCCCGCGGCATCGACGAGGGCCGCGTCGGCGTCGAGCGCCTGCCCGAGCTGATCGCGATCGCGGCCGCGCTCGGGCCCGAGCAAGCACCCGAGCAAGCACCCGAAGCCAGCCCCGAAGAGGCGCCAAAATGACCCAGCTGCGCGAGCTCGAGCAGCCGCTGCGAGCCTGGCGAGCGTTCCGCGACATCGCCCACGCGACCCGAAGCCTGTCCGCCGCGCAGTCGCTGCACTGGTCGCACATCGTCCGCCACGCCGAGCACCACGCTTCGCTCTGCCGCGAGATGACTGAAGGCCTCCCGACCCCCAAGCCGGCCCTGCGCGGCCGGATCGTGGTCGCGATCGGCAGCGACCTCGGCCTGTGCGGCTCGCTCAACCGCGAGGTCAGCAAGCGCGCCGCCGAGCTGCACGACGACGAGACCAAGCTCGCGATCGTCATCGGAGCCCGGCTCGCCGCCCTCGACCCCTTGCCCGGCGCCCTCGTGCTCGCCACGCCCAGCTCCTTCGAAGCCGTCGAGCTGCTCGGCGCCAAGCTCGAGGATCTCTGCGCAGCCCTGGGCGACCCCTTCGAATTCGAGCTGGTCCTGGTCTTCGCCGGCGCCGTCGAGGGCGACGCCCACCCCAAGATCGAGCTGCGCCTCGCCGACCAAGCCCCCAGCGAAACCGAACATCCGCCAACCCTGCTCGGCGCCCCCGAACGAATCGCCGACCAAGCCCGCAACCTCGCCCGCAACGCCCAGATCGTCGCCGCCCTCGCCCGCGCCGTCACCTCCGAACACGAAGCCCGCTGGCGAACCACCAGCCGCGCGTTCGAATCCGCGAACCGAAGGATCGCCGAGCAAGAGCAGCGCCTGCGCAAGCTCAGCCAAGAGGTGATCACCCAAGAGATGCTCGAAGCCCGCGGCGGCCAAGCGAAGCACGACGCTTGAGCAAGAAAGTCCCTTCCCCAAAGTCCCTTCCCGGAGGTCCTTACCAAGTCCCTTCCCGGAGGTCCTTCGCAAAGCGGGAGCGGCGCGGGCTAATCAGCGTCTCCGTTTTCGCGTAGCCACCTCTCAGCCCCACGTGATCGGCCACGAATCCGTCCCGTCCACGGGCCAATTTGTGCCGAAGATCACCCAATTCCCAAGCCGAACCAACACGAACAGGCGGGTCGCCATGCCCGCCCAAAACCAATCGCGCCGTCCCTCAGGGCGGCGCATTCTCGCAAGGCAATCCAAGCCTCACGCGCATCAACCACGTTCCAAAAGGCCAGACCACATCCCGCTCGCACGCGAGAAACCTCGCCCGCGCGACACCATGCGCCAGGACGAATTCCGCCCGCCGCTGCAGCGCCTCGATGCGCGCCCACTTGCTCTTGCCCGACACGCCCGGACTCGTCCCAAACAGATCCTCCGGCCGACCCGGAAACCCATACCAGGGCTGCGCCAGCACCCGCGCGACGCCCAGCACCTCGGTCCCCCGAGCCTGCCGCTCCACGATCAATTCCAGCTCGCGTGCATCGAGCCGCGCCAAAATCTCCGCCCGGAGTTCCCGATCGTTCAGCTTTTTCTCATAGACCGGCGGCCGCACGAGCTTGAACTCGACCACATCCGGCAACACGCTCGGCTTCCCCCGCCGCCACGCTCGCTTCGGATCCCGCCGCTTCTTCCTTCGCCGATTCTCGACCCGCACGTCCCGCTTCCAAAGCCCGATCCTCGGTCGCTCGATCGCTCGCGTGTCGCCATA
>JAMHUH010000702.1:0-21337 GCA_035904925.1 Nannocystaceae bacterium | reverse complement strand
CATCGCCGTCGCCGGTGGTGTCGCCGCTCGTGCTCTCCCCGCCCAGTTCGAAGGCCCCGACGTCCGGCCCGGCGCCGACGAAGGCGTCGTTGATCCCAGCGATCGGGAGCGCGTCATCGATGCCCGGACTGCCCGCGAGCAGCCAAAAATAAGGGTCGAGCAGCGGCTCGGCGAATTGCCCCTGGGCGTCTTGACCGGTCGCGGCCGTGAACGCGGTCAGATCGGCGTAAGTTTGGATCTGCGCGCCATCCCACCATTGAAACAGGCCGTCGGGATCGGGGCTCCACCACAGATCGCCGTCGAAGCTGGGGTGCTCGTCGCCCTGGTTGAAGGCGTCGAGGCAGCGGCCGCCGCTTGGCGTGCTCAGCAGGTTGTTGCGAAACACGTAGTCGTGGATCGGGACCGAGTGCTCGCCGGGCTGCGCGTACCACAGGTTGATCAAGGGCCCGGAGTCCTCGCGCACGGCCGTGTTGTGATAGGCGTAGACGTGGCGGCTCTGCGAATCGACGCCGCCGTTGGTGTTGAGCTTGAACGCGCCTTGACCCCAATGGCCCGACATCAGATTGCGGACCAAGAAGATCGGCCCGGGCGCGATCGGGGCGATGCTGATCGGGTTCTCGGCGTTGGACAATTCATTGCGCCAGACTCGCGCGCCCACGCACAATCCGTCGGCCTCGATCGCGTCGTCGCGGACGTCGTGAATGGTGTTGGCGAGGGCCTCGACCCCCCAATTGGTCCAGCCGAGCGCGCCGCCGGTCTGCGCGAGCACGCCCGAGACCGCGGCCGGCAAGTCGCGGGCCTCGGCTTCGTCGCCGCAGATCGAGATCCCATCGACCAGCCCGTAGATGTCGTTGTTGGCGATCGACACGCCCGCGCCGGGGTTGTTGTCGAGGTTCACGCCATAATAGGACTGGCCGGGGCAAGCGACGTTGCTCGGCCCTGCGCAGGCCTCGTGGTCGTCGTCGCCGATCAAATTGTACACGATCCGGTGATAGCCGCCTTGCAGAATCCCGCCGGGGTATTGCGCGCTCTTCGAAACCAGGACCTCCCAATGGCCATTGTCGTGAATGCGGCAATCGTGGACGGTGAGGTGCGAGGCCGAATGCAGGCGCACGCCCACGCCCGTGTCGTCGTCGCCCGCCCCGGTGACCTCGAAGCCCGAGAGGATCACGTGGGCCGCCCCGGTCAGGTCGACGGCCGTCGCGGCCCCGGCCGCGTCGATCCGCGGGATTTTGGCGCGATCGTTGGGGTCGCCGATCCCGAGGATCACGATCGGCGCCTGTGCGGTCCCGGACAGCCCGCTGGCGTCGACGGGCCCGTAGTCGCCGAGCAATACGCGAATCTCGTCGCCGGGTTGAGCGAAGCCGAGCGCGTAATCGATGGTCGCGAAGGGCGTGTTCTCGCTGGTGCCCTCGTCGGGCTGATCGATGCCCTCGGGGCCGACCCAGAGCACGCGCAGCGCCCTCGGCAGAATGTTGCTCGGCTCGGTCGTGAACTGAGCCTCGAGCGTCGCGTCGCCGGTGATCCCGTCGGGGTCGTCGAGCGTCACGCGAAGCTGGTAGGTGGTCGCGGCCGTGAGATCGAAGAGCGCGCCCGCGGCCGCGAGCGCCTCGTAGGCGATCAGGCGATGCACGGGCCGATAGTCGGCGTCGTTTGGGCCGCGCAGCTCGAGCGTGATCGACTCGTCGCCGTCGACGTCGGCGAGCTCGGCGAGCAAGCCCGCGCTGCGTTCGCTGGCGTGCACGTGGAGCTCGACCAACTGGCCGGCGCGCGCGAGCCCGGGCGCGAGCAGGACCAGGAGCGAGAGGGGCAGCGCGAGGCGTCGCATCGACTCAAGGATATCGCTCGCGGCTGGTGACCTTGTCGAGCCGAAACATCGCCCGCTCCTCGTTGACGAGCAGCAAGTCGCTGGCTTCGAAGGTCAGCGACTCGACCTGCCGGACCCACTCGGGATCGAGCGCGATCCTTCGTACCGGTTTGGCAAAGAGATCGAGCTCGCCGGTCGCGGGCAGTTCGAACACGAACACCGCGTCGTAGGTCAGCAGCGCCCAGTGCTTGCCGTCGAGTGAGGCATCGGCGGCGCTGGCCTGGCAGGGGAAGCCGCTGGCTGGGTAGCCGACGCCCAGCTCGCCACCGAGCTCGAAGCTCGCGACCGGCTCGAGCGCCAGCTCCTCGGCCGGCGCCGCGTCGAGCAGCGGGAAGCGATAGAGCTTGGTCTGACAGTCGCCGCGATGCTTGGTGAAGAGCCAAAGGTGGCCGTCCCACCACATCAGCGACTCGGCGTCGAAGTTGGCCTTGCCGCGACCGAACTCGGTCTGATCGGCGTAGCGAAAGTGGACCGTCATGTCGGCCCGGACCTGCTCGGGCTTGGTCGCCAGATCAGGCTCGGGGATCCGGTGAATCGCGAGGTCGCGCCGGTCGGACTCGTTGTTGCCGATGTCGGCCAACCATAGGTTGCCCTGGTCGTCGCGAGCGATGTCCTCCCAGTCGATGTTCTCGACGTTCTCGACCCGCAGCCGCGCGAGCGCCTTGCCGGCGGGGTCGACCGCGAACAACCAATTGCCGTTGCCCGAGTCCGGGTGGGTCCACAGCACGTCGTCGTATTGCGCGCTGGTGACGATGCCCGAGGGCTCGCGGATCGAGCTGTCGAGCTGCACGCCCGTCGGCGAGGGCCGGGTGCAGGCGAGGGCCGTGAGAGTCGCGAGCGTGACGAGGGTCCTTCGCACGGGGCCGAAGTTAGCAGCCTCTGCGCCGATGGGGTAAGGGCGCGAGATCCCACGGGTTCTGCCCCAGGACTCACCCTCCTCGACGTCAAATCTCGATGCGCATGCCCAAGCTGGGGAAGATCGGGATCCCGAGACGGGCGCTGCGCTGGGTCCAGTCTCGGCTGTAGACCCATATCTCCGGGTAGAGGTTGTTGTAGACGTTCTGAACATCCAGGTAGCCGACGACCAAGAAGCGCTTGGCATACCAGGTCTTGTCGATGCGAATGTCGAGCTGGTGAAAGGTCGGCGAATGCGTGGTGCCGAGCTTGCCGCGGATCGGCTCGTAGCGGTAGCCATCGAGGTCGACCTGCACGACCGTGCCGATCACGGGCGCCTCCGGATTGCCCGAGACCACGCGAAAGCGGGCGCCGAGACGAAAGGCGCGGGGGAGTTCGAATACGACCAGCGCGACCAGATTGTGGCGTTGATCGAAGACGGTCGGGCCCCACTCGGGGTTGGGCGGCGCCCATTGTTGCGCTGGCTCGGCGGTGGTTCGAGCGCGCAGCAGCGTATAGCCGATCAAACCATGAACCGACTTGCCGAGCGTGCGATCGAGCAGGACCTCGAGCCCGTAGCTGCGGGTCGCGGGGACTCGAAAGGTCGTGTCGAGGGTCGACTCCTGCCCGAAGAGGTTCCAACTCGTCACCCAGCCGCGGCTGACGGCCGGACTCTCGCGCCAAAAGAGCGTGGTCCGAAGCGCGAGCTGCCAAGGAAGGTCGATCCGCGTGCCCAACGACGCGTGGTAGGTGTGCTGGACGACGAGCAGGCCATTGAACGACTCCTGATCCTGGGCCGGGTCGAAGTAGGCGCTCAGCCAGTCGGGGACATCGATGATCGCGGTCGCCGTCGTGCTGCTGCCGATCCCACCGAACTGTGATCCGCCCACGAGGGAAGGCGACGAATAGCGCCCGAGCGCGGCGAGGAGCTCGACCCGACGATGAAGGTGCGCCCGAAGGTCGAGGCGTGGATCGACCGCGGCCCGCACGTCGCGGGTGAATCCGAACACGTTGAGGCGAACCTGCGGTCGAATCACGATCGGACCGGGGGGCGGCGAGAACACGAATGCGACGCCGAGCCAGGTCCCGAAGCGATAGTGGCGATAGTCGGACGCGTAGTACTCGCTGCTGCGCCTCGCGTGGATGTCGACGAGGTCGAAGCCCGCGAGCAGGGTCGCGCGCTCGCTGAGCCGCTGGTTGCTGCTGCCACGCAGCGAGAAGGTCCAGGCGTTGCGCTCGATCGGCGCGGCGCTGCCCTCTTCACCATTTTCGAAGAGCAAGGCGGCGCTGAGCCCCGCACGCCCCCGCGCATGTTCGAACCCATAGCCGAGATCGAAGCGATGAAATGCGGTGCGAAAATCGATGTCGACCGGCTTGCCTGGTTCGACTTCGGTAGTGTCGTGCAAGCTATCGCCGGCCCCGAAGGCCCGGATCTCGAGCCGATGCCGGCGACGAATCGGCACGTCGACCCGCGCGATGTAGTCCCAGTAGTCCGGGACCACGATCCCGAGGTTGCCGACGACGCCGTCGGCGGCCTTGATGACGTCGCCCACGTGCGAGCGGCGAAACGCGAAGGCGACCGCGCCGGGGCCCAACGGCCCGCGAAACGCAGCGCCGACATCGAAGAGATCGAGGTGGGCTTCCCCATGAATGGCCCGATCGGGCGCGCCGAGCACGGGTCCAGGTCGCGTGTTGATCTCGAGCATGCCATTGGCGAACCCGCCATAGGCCGCGTCGTAGTTGCCGGGGGTGAGCTCGACGCTGTCGACCATGCTCTGGCTGACGACCGCGGCGATCGGCAGGATGTGAAAGGCCCGCGGGACCGGGTGGCCATCGACATAGATGCCCGTCTGCCGCGGATCACCACCGCGAATGGCGATCAGGCCGAGTCCGCCGGGCGCTCGCGCGACACCAGGCAGGTTTTGGACAGCGCGGACCGGATCGCCAGCGGTGCCCGGGTAGACCCGCGCCCGCCCGCCCTCGACGCGATGCTCGTGATGCGGCAGCGCGGGATCGCGTTCGCTGACCACCTCGGTGCGAAAGCTCCCCGGACCAGCTGGCTGGAGGAAGAGCGCGAGCTCGTGGTCGGCATCGACGCTCGCCTCGGCCCAGACCTCGAGCCGCTGGTAGCCGGCGACGAGGATGACGACGCGGAGCTTGCCAATCGGCAGATCCTCGACCTCGAAGCGGCCCTCGTCGTCAGTCTGGACCGCGCGGGTCCACGAGATCTGGTTGGGGTCGAGCGGGGCCCGGGCGACGTGGCCGACCTCGACCTCCTCGGGCGCGTCGACGAACATCACCTTCACGTCGGCCAGCGGAGCGCGTGTGCCGGCCACCCGCACGCGCCCTTGGACTCGACCTGCTCGCGTGGCCATGGGGGTCTCGGGCGGCGCCGCGCTGGCCTGCGACGAGAATTCGAGCGCGAGCACGACGAGCAGCGGGAGCACCCTGTCGCGGGCTCTCTCGTCGCGGACGCTCATGGCACGACCTCGAGCTCGTAGACGCGAAAGTCGAGGGCCAAGCGGCTGTCGCCGAACACGGCGACCACCCGCGCGAGACCAGGATCCGCGAACGCGTCGACGTCGATCACGACCCCACCATGTTTGGCTTGGAAGGCGTGCAGCGGACCGCTCGAGAACCATTCGATACCGAGTCCTTCGGCGCTGGCGATGAATACATAGGACTCGAATTCGACGACTTCCTTGGCGACGACAAATGGTTGGACGTCCGCGAGCCGCCACTGCGGCCCTTGGCTGATCACCCGTTGACCGGCGCGGACCCGCGGGGGCGTGCCCTCGAGCATCACGCCGGTCGCGTCATCGATGAAGCTCGGGGGAGCGGGCGCGGGCGCTCGATTGGCCGGCTGTTCGAACGCGGCCCAGGGGATCTCGGTGAGCGGGATGTCGACTTCGAGGCCGGATTGCGCAGCGTCGTAGAGCATCGCCCAGCGTGGCCCGAGGGGGGCGGCGCCGAGGATGATCGTGCACTTCGACAGCGCCGTGGTCCCGTCGAGCAGGCCCTGCCGACACGACTCGGCGTCGGCCTCGGGATCGTGAGCGACGATGCCCATCAGCCCGATGTGATCGGCGAGGCCGGGTCCGGGAGGCGGCGCGATGAATTCGAACTGGCCGCCGCGTCCGAGCTCGCACGCGCTGTCGCTGGTCCACTCGATCTCGTCGCAGCGAGGCAAGTCGGCGGCGCACGAGTCCGCTTCGCACTGCCACCAGATCGCGTCGTAGTCCGCGGCCGCGAGCGCCTGGCCCTCGGCGTCGACCAAGATCGACGCGAGCCGGACCCGATCGCCGGGTAGGGCCTCGACGATCGGCGCATCATCGGGATCGAAGCCGACGCGCTCGGGCCAGATCGGCGCGAGTTCGACGGCCTGCACCCGAATCCCGAGCACCCGCGCGTGATCGATGTAGTTGGGCGCGCCGACGTCCAGATCGAAGGCGCAAGCCGAGCTGACGAGGAGCACCACGCCGAGTCTGGGAAGCGTCGAGGAGCGAAGCCGCACGAGGTGCGCACCGTAGCAGCCTGCGGCGGGACTCGTCACGATTCATTCCCACCAAGGAGTCACACCATGGACGGTCGTGATGAGGGCTCGGTAGCGAGGTCGAGGCGATGCGTCGCTTCGAGCACGCTTCGCGCCGCGAAAGGGCGGCGCACTCCAGATCGGCCGAGGAGCTGGCCCCGGTCTCGAACCCGGCGACACCTTGCAGTAGAGTTCTCGACTTGGGAGGGCGAGCGCGAGTGCTGGCGTTGGTGTTGGCGGTCATGGCCATGCTGATCCCGCGCTCGGCCGCAGCCGAGTCGCCTTGCTCCGCCCAGGTCGAGGCCTGGGTCGAGGCTTGTGCGGCGGCCAGCGAGCGCTCGATCGTCGCCGATGCGTGCCCGTCGGGGATGTTGATCGTCCGCGTCGACCTCGGCGACGCTGGCGAGCTGCGCGTGGAGCTGCGCCGGCCGGCCGAGCCCGCGCTCGAGACGATCGGCGAGCTCGGGCTCTCGCCGATCGGCGAGTTCCCGCAGTGGTCCGAGGCGCCTGTCGCGATCCGCGAGGCCTTCGCCGACGTCGTCGATTGTGCGCGCGAGCGAGCTCCGCCAGCGTTCGTCACGGGGCCACCAGGCCCGCGCCACATTCAGGAGTACGTCGTCGTGCCGAGACCTGCGCTCGTGCTCCCCTGGCTCGGTCTGCTCGGTCTGCTCGGCGTGGTCCTCGTGTTCGCCCAGGCTCGGGTGCCGCTGCGCCGACGCGAGCTCGGCCTCGCGCTCGGGCTCGCGTTGGTGTCGGTCGTGATCGCCACGCAGATCGAGTGGTCCTACTTCCTGCAAAACGGCCACGGCCCCGAGTGGATGCGCTACGCGTTGACGGGCGAGGAGGCGCTCGGGGGCTACGGTCCGGGCTACGCCGAGCTGCTCGGCGGCATCGTCCGACCCTGGCCGCACGCAGCCGAGCTCGCGCTCGGTCGCTTCTATCTCGGGTTGCTCGGGATCCTCGCGCTCTCGGTCTACGTCGCGGCACGCAGCGTTGGCGCGCGCCCAGCTCTGGCCGCGGCGTTGGTCCTGGCGCTCGCGGTGGAGCCGACCTGCCTGCGTCTGGTTCGCAGCGCGGCCTATCACACGCCGATCCTCGCCTTGCATGCGCTCGCGCTCGCGGTCCTGGTCGTCGGGGTTCGCCGTGCAGGCCGACTGGACTCGAAGCTGGGGATCGCCGTGCTCACGGCCGGCCTGCTCGTCGCCCAAGCCGCACGGATCCACCCCGTGGGTTGGCTCAGCGCGGCCATGCTGCCCGCGACGATCGTGTTCGTGCCCGGTCATGCACGCACGCGCGTGATCCAGGCGGTCGTCGCCGGCTTGGCGATCGCCCTCGTCGTCGCGCTGACCTCGTGGGCCTCGCTCCGCGGCGCGACCGAGACTGGCCCGGGGCAAGGTGCGCTCGCTCGAATGTCGTGGCTCCACGTCGGCGTAGTGACCGTTGGCCTGGTTGGCCTGGTTTGCCTGGGCCTCGCGTCGGCCACGGTCGCCCTTCGCCGCAGGTTGATCGTGGTCGTGCTCGTGGTCGTGCTCGGGCTCGCGGTCTCGCTCGACCCTCTGCGCAGCGAGCTATGGCGCTACCGAGCCGGCTACTACATCACGTTCGCGCCGCTCGTCGGGCTCGGCCTCGTGGCCTTGCTCGCCCGCTTCAAACCGCGCGCGCGTCCCCAAGGGATCGCGGCCGCCATCCTCGTGCTCGCGGCGGCGGCGAGCGGGCTACGCGATGGCGCCTCGCGCTTGCGAGTCGCGACCGACGCGCGCGAGTCGACCCTGGCGATCGACTGGCGCGACGACGACTGGGGCGCGACCGAGCTGATCTATCTCGGCGACGTCCACGGCCGCGCGCATCGCCTGCCGCTGCAGGGCTCCCGACTCGTCGCGCGCGAGCTCGCGGTCGACGAAGTCTCGACGGTCCACGTCGCGGCCGAGTTCCTCTACTACCGCTCGTCCGCGTGCAGCTACCCCGATGGAAGGGCCGCGTGCGAGGCTCTCGAGGCCCGCTTCGAACTCGACACACCCGCGCTCTTCGAGCACGAACTGCCCGCGCAGGCCAGCCAGCCGTGGGCGCCTTTTGATGTCGACGTCGTTCGCGTCGGCCTCTATCGGGCGCGGCCACGCGCGCAACCTCGGTGACGCGCTACGAGCTTGCCTCGAGCGCTTTGCGAGCACCAAGGTGATGGGGCCCGTGGGCGCCAAAGAGGGCGACGAGCCGCGCGATGAGAGCTTCAGATGCCGGAGGTTGCCGGCAGCAGCGTCAACCGGATGGAAAACCTCGGGACGAGAGATTCGCCTGCCCGATTGACCAATACCCTGGGCTGACACTCGCCGTCGATCATTGCGGGAAGCGAGAGCGCCGCGGACTCTCCGACCCGCAACAGGAAGCCGGGCACTCCTCCCGGGAAGACATCATGTCGCTCCGCATCGAGGACTGGCGGCCGCCCACTCCGCAGGTTCACAACCGCCCACGGGACCTCTACGCGGAACAATCCTCCGCGATCCGCGCGGATGCTCACCCGAAACCTGTAGGCCACGAGCCCCGGCCCACGGATTTCCCATGTGGGGTTCGACGATGCCCCGTCCGCGGCGACGGCATGGAACCGGATCGCGTCTCGACGCAGTCCAGGCTGCTCAACCGACATGAACACATCGAACGTTTGCGTCATCGCCCCTTTCCCTCGGACGCGGCCTCGCCCGAATCCACCTCCACCAGCGCTGGGTGAAGGAATCCGGGATGGAGTTGGGACGGCTGCCGATTTCCCTCTACATCCTCCTCCGACAGGCCGACATGGCCTTCCGGGCTGATGCAGGTGACACAGAAAACGCGTTCCATCTGCCACCGCAGGAGAAGGGCGAGTTCAGGCTCCATCGCATCGAGATGAGGATGGATCGGCCGTTCGAGGACACGAACGTGGGATCCCGGCAGAATGGCCCGGGGAAGTCCGGAAGGTGACGACGAGATCGATGTGGTCTTTTTCGGGCTGGTCACAAACAGTCTCTTATCCCATCTGGCTCGGGTCGACACGGAATGGGCGTAAAGGACTTCTGAATGGGGTCTGCACCTGCGTGATGCGCGGAGTCCGGCCACAGCATGCGGTGCTGAGGTCGCATTCGCAGGCCAGCCAAGTCGCCGAAGCGCTCTGTCATGATGTACGATCGGGCCATGACGCTCGCTCGTGGTTGGGTGACCTCGCTCGTGCTCGTCGCTTGTGTAGCGAGCGAGGGACCGGCGAGCTTCGGCGAGACTGGCGAGAGCGAGAGCACGGGCGAGTCCTCGTCGGACGACACCGGCTCGCCGCTCTGGGAGCTACCGCCGAGCTGCGACGAGCTCGTGCTCCCGGGCGATCCGATCGACGTCGCCGCAACGCCGCGAGCCGATCGCGACGCCGAGATCCTCGCGCTGGGGCTCGCCCCCGAGCTCGGGGTGGCCCGGCAGGACCGCTATGACGTGATCGCGGCGGACCTCGCGATGATCGAGGCGATCCGGCCGGAGCTCGCGGACGTGCACGTGGAGTGCGAGGTCCCCAATGGTTACGCCTTTTGGTTGTTCGAAGCTCCCGAGGTCGTCGACGCGGTTTGGCTCGGCCAGTATCACGCGTGGGATTGTCACAACGCGTTCTACGGGATCGAGCATCACGCCGTGGGGCAGGGCGGCGACGTCTGGCGCATCGACGGCGTGGCCTTCGCCATGGAGGTCGCCGGCGTCTTTGCCCCGTCCTTCATCGACGCCTATCGCACGCTCCCTGGCCTCGAAGACGCATCGATCGAGCCCTACTGGTCGCCCCTCGCGGGGTTCGCCGAAACGTGCATGCCCACGGGAGGCAGCATCACCCTCGAGGCGACCTTCGATGCTGCGGACGATCTCGACGAACGCACCTATGCGTTCGAGCATCCTGAACTCGGCTCGTTCGTTTATCTCGTCACGCCTGGGGCGGCGCCGATCCAGATTGGTTGACCCGATGAAGCGATATCTGTGTTTGATGCGAGCTGACTGTGGCAGGTCTGGAGCCCTACCAACTCGAGGATCCGCCAGGCGTCTCGAGCATCTATGCCTGTTATCATTTCGGGCAATCAGCGGTCTTGGATCCTTCTTCACGCGGCCGAAGGGTTCTGTTCGCAACTCTACACTCGCCGCCGACATGCGCGCTGCGCATGAATTGCGCTTGCTGGCGAGCTCGCTTTGATCTGACGTGATGTGCATGGTCCGCGTCGACGCTCGAATTCATCCGATGATCGTCTCGCTGTTGGTGCTGAGCGTAGTCCAATGCAAGCACCGTCGTCACGAGGAGGGACTCGAGCTATCGGACCAGACACAGCACCTGAGCGACGATCCGCTCGCGCTCTTGAATGAGCGCCCCGAGCCTCCCGCCGACGAATTCGTGATCGGACGGGGCAGCAAGTTCTCGGACCTGCCGATCGAGGATGCCGCGATCTCGCGGCGTCATGCCGCGATCGTGCGCCGCGATGGAAAATTCAACATCAAGGATCTCGGCAGCACCAAGGGCATCGAGTACCAAGGTCGACGAGTCGAGAACCTGGAAATCGGGGATGGTGATGTCGTCTACCTCGCCGATCACCGATTCCGCTTCTCGTACGCCCCGCCGAAGTCGTTTGTCGAGCGAGGTAGCGTCGCTCACTGCATGCCCGACGGGCCGGCCACCAGCTCGCCCGCAGCAATTGATCGAGAATTTCGCTGAACCGACGGTCCACGGTCGCCGAAGGTGCCGCTCGGCGCAGAGGCTCCGCCTCTACTGGCACCTTCGGCGATCGTGTGGCTGTTCACGCTCGCATCGGCCCACGGGTGTTCCGGACCAAACCCCTACCGGGCGAAGGCCTGGCGAGCGGGTCACCACGCTGCAGCCGGGCAGTGGCGCGTCGTCGGTGCCGCACGACTGAAGGTCACGTTGCGAGTGCCTTGATCTGGCGCTTGAGCGCGGCGAGCAATGCTTTGTCCGCAGCGATCCGCTTCTCGAGCCGCGGCTTGGTGTTTTTGTAGATGATCAGAGCAACCTGGGCCGCGAGCCCAATGCCCACGTCCGAAATCCATTCGAAAATCGGGTTGTTGGGCTCGATGTGCTCGTCGAGATACTCGATGAGAGCATCGAGCCAGTCATCGAAGTCGATCACGCCGTCGCCGTCGTTGTCGCTGGGCTTGGGTAGTTTGCCCTCGGCGATCAACTTTTCGACCAGTGCTTTGATCGGCTTTGGCAGCGCGAGACTGTCGGCATCGTCGAGCGCGGCCAGCCGACTTTGGTTGAGCGTGAGTCGTGCACCGACCAGTGTGATCCGTTGGCGAAGTCGAGCTTTCCTGGTTCGTGGCATGCCCCCTCGCTATCACCAGCGGACCGCGTCGGGCCAACGAAAATCTTGCAGTACATCCAAGGGTCGGCCGTACAGCCGGAGGCTCAAAAGCGCAGCGACAACCCACCCGCGGAGGGCTGAATCACCAGCCGCTCGCGTCGGCGACGCTCGCGGGCCCGACCGCCAATGATCAACCCGATCCCCGCGCTCATCAACAGCGCCGCGCTGACACCCCCAGCCAGCGCCAACACGTTGCCAACGACCAAGCGCTGGTCTTGCTTGGCGATCGCATCGGGATCGGGATCGGTGGCGCTGGCTTGGGCGTCGCGCTGGACCTTGGCGTCGCTGTGGACGACCAGGCCGGCGCCCATGAGCACGAAGCCGACGCCGCCAATGCCGATCAGCACGTCGCCCGCGAGGACGATCCGGTAGTTGACGGGATCGACTTCGATCGTCTCGGGTGGCGGAGGCGGGATCGGGATGCTCGGCGCGGGCGGCTCGACGCTCGCGGGCTCTGGCTCCGGCTCTGAAGGCTCGGGCTCTGAAGGCGCAGGCGCAATCTCGATGACTTGCTCGTAGTCAGGCGGGCTCGAGGCTTCGAGCAGGGCGAGCGTGAGGGTCAGGGCGAGCCGCGGCATGATCGAGGCGCCGAGCCTACACGGGTCGAGCGGGCGGCGCGACGCGATCGTGGATCTCGGCGGTGAGCGACTCGATCCGTTGGCTGAGCTGGTGGGTGAGCTCGGTCAGCTCGGTGTTGCGGTTCATGAGCTCGACGAGCAGGTCGAGCTGGTACGTGGTGGTCTTGGCCAGGTCCTCGCGGTGGAGGGCGTCGTTCTCGGCGCTCGCCTTGTCGCGGTCGGCTTGGCGAGTCTGGGCGAGCAAGATCAGCGGGGCGGCGTAGGCCGCTTGGAGGCTGAACGCGAGGTTGAGCAAGATGAAGGGGTAGAGGTCGAAGGCGACCAAGCCGGTCGCGTTGATCAGGATCCAGACGAAGACGAGCAGCGACTGGCTGACGAGGAAGGTCGGGGTGCCGAAGAAGCGAGCGAAGCGTTCGGCTCGAAGACCGAACCAGTCGCCGCCGAAGGCCGGGGCGAGCGCGCTGCTGCGCGCGTGAAAACGCAGGTGTCGCGTGGGCGCGGCTTGGTTGGTGTTCGTGGCGGGGTTGGCGGGGCTGGCCGGTGGTGCTGCTTCGGCGCTCATGGTGCTCGGATACTGCGCGGCGCGGCCGGCTGCAATCCAGCGTCGAGCGAGCGAGCGCGGAGGTGATCGACCAGAGCGAGGGCGACGTCTTCGCTCAGCAGCGGGAGAAGGCCGCCGCCGGAGTGGAGGTTGACGACCGGCGAGGTCGAGCCGCGGCAGACGCCCGTCCAGGCGGGCGTCTCGACGAGGCCGACCGAGGCGAAGCTGCTGAAGTCGACGTAGAGGTCGAGCTCGGACCGGCCCTGGGTCGAGCAGAGCACGTGGGGCTCGGGCTGGCTGTCGATCAGCGACTGCACGACGAAGCCACCACCCTCGGAGTCCGCCAGCGCGCGCTCGCACAGCTGCGGCCAGCTCGGCTCGTCGCCGTAGGTCGCGAGCAGGCGGTCACGAAAGCCGGGCGTGTCGCGGATCCGACCGACGAAGACCGAGCGGCCGCCGTAGTCCCAGTTGCGCTTGAGCACGTAGTGATCGGGATCGGCGGCGACGCGCTCGGCCAGCTCGCGATCACAAAACGAACGGGTCCAGGGGACGGCGCGCCGGATGGCGTCGAGCTCGGCTTCGTCGAGCGCGGCCTGGCGGGCGAGGGCCGGGTCGTCGAGCGCGGTCGAGAGCAGGGCGAAGGTCAGCTTCTCTTCGACCGGCGAGGCGGGCGGGTTGAGCACGACCGCGCGGGTGCCATTGGGCTCGCGCAGCAGCGCCTCGACATATTTGGCGCCGGGCAGGCTGGGATCCTCGAGCCGGCGCACGAAGATGTGCCGATAGATCAGATCGTAGGACTTGGCCCCGACCCGCACGGCGTCGTCGCCCGCGAGCTGATCGGGGTGGACGATGTCGGCGTCGCTGCCGAGCGCACGGAAGCGATCGCGCAGCCACTCGAGCTCGCCGAGCTGGGCGTCGAAGCGGCGGCAGAGCAGGGCGATCGCGTTGGGCTCGCGACCGGGTCGCAAGGTTCGATGGCCGGCGAGCAGGGCCTGATGCAGCGCGGCCGCGTTCGAACCCAGGCTCGCGTGCAGCTCGGCGATCCGAGCTTCGGGCAAGCCCCAGAAGCGACCGACGACCTCGAGGAAGGTCTGGCTGGCGATGTCCGAGTAGCCCTGCATCGCCGGGATCGTGGCGTTGATCTCGAGCGCCTGGATCGGCTCGCCGAAGCGATGGAAGAAGTCGACCCGACAGGTGACCAAGGGCGAGCTCGACTCGAAGGTTTGCTCGCTGGTCCGGCGCTCGAGCGGCGAGAGCCCGACGAGCAGGCGCTCGGCCTGGGGCCCCCGCAGGACCGCACGGGCCATCTTCGCGGCGGCTGACGAGAGCGAGCGGGCGAGCTCGATCCGAGCGTCGAGCTCGGGCTTGGCGATCACGATCGGGGTCGCGCCGATCGGCACGGGTCGGGTGCTGCCGTCGGGGCTGGTGAAGGCGAGCCCGCGCGCGGCCGCGAGCGTGGCCAGCTCGGGGCCGAAGTGGTGGCTGTCGCGGCGCAGCGCGGCGAGCAGGGTCGCGATCGCGTCGGCACGATCGTCGGAGCGCGCGCTGGTTGGTGTCGTCATCCGTGGTGATCAGCCGAGTCGCCCTAATATCGCAATGACGGCCGCTTCGACGCGCAAAATTCGAGGCCCGAGGTGGACGAGGCGATCGCCGAGCTCGCGCAGGCGCTCGCGCTCGAACTCGACGAAGCCGCCCTCGGGGCCGATGACCAGCACCAGCGGACCTTCGTGCGCGCGCGGGCAAGCTTCGGCGCCCTCGGGGTCGCCGACCAAGACCGGCATGCTCGCGCGCAGCGGGGCGAGGCGATCCTCGACGAAGGGCAAGAAGCGCGGGTGCAGCTCGACCTCGGGCACGACCGTGTCGCGGGCCTGCTCGAGCCCGAGCACCATCGCGTGGCGCAGCGCGGCCGGCTCGAGCGCGCTGGCCTGCCAGTAGCTCTTCTCGGTTCGTCGAGTGTGAATGAACAAGAAGCGCTTGATGCCCATCGCGGTGCCGTGCTGCAGCACCTTGTCCAAGGTCGGCGGTCGCGGCAGCGCGATCGCGAGGATGATCGGCGAGGCGGGTGGCGGCGGCTCGCTCAGGCGCACGCGCAGCAGCAGGCCTTCGCGATCGATCGCCAGGACCTCGCCTTCACCAATCTGGGCGCTCGGGGGCTCGGCGCCCAGGGGCTCGAGCAAGCCGACGCGAACGCGATCGCCGGGCGCGAGGCCGAGGTGCTTGCGGGCGTGCTCGAGCCGGCGATCACGGAGCATGACCTGGTCGTCCGCGACGAAGTCGCTGGGCTCGAGGCTGATCAGGTTCATGCGTCGGGATCCAGGCCGAGGTAGCGCCCGCCCATTCGCTGGAGCTCGGCGAAGAGCTTGCCGCCGAGCATCAGCTCGGGTCGCTCGCGCACGGCCGTGCGCATCAGCTGCACGCCGTTGTGGACCATGAACCAGGCGGCGAGCTCGGGCTCGGGGTGATCGTGCTCGTCGCGGCGCTGCGTGAGCAGCTCGGCCAAGTTGCGGATCGTGTGCTCGATGATCAGCTCGACCCGTCGGGCGCGCTCGACCTCGGCCAGCGCGGCGACCATCTCGCGATAGAGCGCGGGCTCGCTGGCGTAGAGCTGCATCTGCGCGCCGGCCAGCACGAGCAAGCCCTCGCGCAGCGGCAGTGGACGCGCGCGGGCGAGCGCCTCGTCGATGGCCGCGAGATCCCGATCGAGGCGAGCCTCGATCACCGCGGCGACCAGCGCCTGCTTGTTGGGGAAGTATTGATAGAGCGTGCCGACGCTGACCCCGGCGATCTCGGCCACGTCGGTCGTGGTCGTCGCCTCGAGCCCGCGCTCGGCCAAGACCCGCTCGGTCGCCTCGAGGATCGCGTCGACGGTCACCTTGGCGCGATCCTGGCGGGGCTGCTTGCGGGGCGTCGTCTCGAGCTTGGTCGCGAGCTTGGTCGGCTTGGTCGGCTTGCCTGGCGAGCTCGACATCACGCGCTCCGACGCCGACGCAGACCCAGCAGCACGATCAGCCCAAACGCGGCGCTCAGCGGCGAGCTCGGGCTCGCGCTCCGACAGTTGCAGCCGTCGCCGTCGCCCCGACCCGCGTCGCCCGAGGCCCCGATCTCGTCGTTGCCATCGAGGCCGCCATCCGACCCGCTCTCGCCCCCGCCACCGTCGGTGCCCGTGCCGGTGCCCGAGTCGCCGCTGGTGTTGGTGTCGCCCGCCGTGGTGTCGCCATCGCCATCGCCCGGGCTGACGTCGATGAAGCCGATGTTGGCGAACGCGAAGCTCTGCTCGGTCAAGGGATCCTCGCCGACGCAGCTGACGTAGTCGTAGACCCAGCTGGCGATCACGAACCAGCCCTCGGGCATCGGCGGCGTGTCGACGGCCTGGACGACCAAGGTGAGCTCGTGTCCGGTCCCGGCCTCGACGTCACCGAGGTCGACGCCACTGACGAGGTCGGCGGTGGTCACCGGGGCCTGGTTGATGTCGCCCGCGACCCCGTCGATCGCGAAGGACACCAGCGAGAGCCCTTGCCCGAGCGGGGCCGTGAACTGCAGATCGGTTGCGACGACCTCGCCCTCGTTGGCCATCGTGATCGTGATGGTGGTCTGATCGCCGATCGCGATCGCGTCGGGCGCGAGCTCGACAGCCGTGGCGCCTTCGAAGTCCGGCGAGCTGACGTCGATCTCGAAGGCCGCGAGCACCGGCATGAACGAGTCGCCGGTCGTGATCGCGCGCAGGACCGCCGAGGTCTGGCCGGCGCTGAGCTGGTTGTCCGCCGACGAGACCGGCACCTTGGTCACGTCCCAGCCCTGGCGCCCGCCGATCACGTTGACGCCTCCGAACGCGTCATGGTTGGCGTCGCCGGCCGAGCCGAGCGTGTCGAGGTTGCCGTCCTGGTCGTTGATCTGCGAGGCGAAGAAATTGTTGATTGGGTTGTTCGGCCCCGAGAGCGGCGCGAAGACGTCGTTGGCGGTCTCGGCGATCTGGAAGCTGTCGCCGATCCGGTTGGCGTCGCCCTCGATCGCGCTGATGACCACCGCGCCCTCGACCGTGCCCTGCGGCGGCGTGCAGAAGCCCGAGACCGGGTAGTCCTCGGTCGCGTCTTCGTCGACGAACTGGCCACCGACGAAGACCGTCAGGTTGCGGGTCGGCGCGTCGGCGGAGCGATAGACCACGACCAGGGTCCAGCCGGCCGCGTTGAGCTGCTCGATCGAGAAGTCCTGCGTGGCCGGGACGCCGGTGACCGTATAGGTCGTAGCGAGGTGCTCGGCGACGAACTCGGTCACGTCGGCCGAGCGCATGTAGTAGTTGACCGCGAAGCCCCCGAGCGCGACCTCGGCCAAAGTCACCTCGGTCAGCGGATCGGGCACCGCGTCGAAGGTCATGCCCTCGGCCTCGAGCGTGACCGGCACGTCGAGCGAGGCGCTGACGTTCTCGGTCCCGTAGAAGTAGCTGCCGGCCCAGACGAGCTCTGCGTAGACGACCTCGACGCCGCTCGAGCTGACCGGCAGATCGAGCACCGCCGACGAGCCGTCGAGCGTCCAATCCGAGGTCGTGCCCATCCCCCAAGGGTTGCCCGGATTGGCCGGGACCAAGTCGACGAGGTTGGCGTCGGGACTCAAGAAGGTCCCGATCGAGTCGTTCGTTCCGGGCCCGTTGGCCGCCGCTTGCTTGCTCAGACCGAGGGTGTTGCCGGTCCCGACCACTCCACCCTTGGCGGTGATCGAGAAGCGAAGCTCGCCGGCTCGCGCGGGGGTCGAGACGCCGAGCACCAAGGTCGCGAGGGCGGGCAGGATGAGGCGACGACGCTGCATGGCGGGAGCATACGCTGGTCGCTCCGCGCTCCGCGAACCCCTACGAGAGAACTGGCGGATCGCGCCGAAGCGCCGAGAGCATCATCTGGATTCCGTTTCGTACGGGTGTTGGTTTTTGCGTGGCCCGACCGGCGGGGCGGGCGGATGATGCGGGCATGAAGACTCTCTCTGCGACTAGCTTCGCCTTCCTGCTCTGCCTCGCTGCTTGCGGTGACAAGCCGGCCAATGACGCGGGTGAGACCGGCACTGGCACCGAGACCGCGACCGAAACTGGCGTGGCGGACGAGGTCGGCGAATCCACCAGCTCGACCTCGACCACGTCGACGGACACCGGCACGACGGAATCGACCACGGAATCGACCACGGAATCGACCACCGACGGCAGCTGCCCGATCGGCTCCGAGGGTTGCCCCTGCACCGGTGGCGGTGCTTGTGATCCCGGCCTGACCTGCGACGGTGGGCTCTGCACGATGGCGGCAGACACGACCACCGATACCGGCACCGACACCACCGGTGGCGGCGATCCGCTCTATCAGGCCTGTCCGGGTGGCGAGGACGCCGAATGTGCACCGGGCGAGGTCTGCATCACCGGCGCGGCCCAGCAGGGCCAGCTGCCCTGGAGCATGTGCACCTCGGGCACCTGCATGGGTGACGACGATTGTGCCGTCGACGACAACGACATCTGCGCGGACCTGCCGGGCGACGGCCAGCCGATCGACTACTGCGTGCCGATGGTCTGCGACGATCAGAATCCCTGCCCGGACCCGATGGCCTGCGTGCAAGGCTTTGGCCCCAACACCCCCTCGGTCTGCGTCTGGCCGATCTGATTCGGTGATGCACGAAGGCCCGTCGAGTCGACTCGACGGGCCTTTCGTTTGCGCGGGCCCGGACTCAGACCGACCCGAACACGCGCTCGGTGAAGGGGTTGAGGAACTTGCCCTCGGGATCTTGCTGGGCCCGGATCGCCTGGAATCGCGTGAAGCGATCGCCGTAGATCTCGAGCATTTGTTGGGCGCCGATGTTGGTCTTCTTGCCCAAGTGCGGCTGCCCGCCGTGGGCCCGGAAGATCGCCTCGGCGAGCGCGAACACTTCGGTGGTGTCCTGCGCGAGCGGGGTCGCGAGCTCGATGTACACGCTGCGCCGGCCGACGCCGGGACCGAGCAGGGCCTGCGACGTGTCGGGCGTGAAGCGGACCTCGACGACCGAGAAGAATTGCTTTTGATGCAGCAGCTGCATGATCTCGCCGATGCAGGCCCGCCAGGCTTCGAAGGGCAGGCCGAACTCGATCTCGTCGTGGCGATAAAAGAGGCTGCGACCGAAGCCCTGGCTGCCGGGCATGACCAAGCGATGATCGGGGGCCAGGGCGTTGGACAGGGCCGCGTCTTCGTCGATGTCGGCGATCAGCTCGGCGACGCCGGGGAAGTAGGCGCTGATGGTGAAGTCGCTCAGCTCGGCGCGGGTCTTGAGCCGCTGCCAATTGTCGGTGACCGGCTCGCGGGTGTGGTTCCAGCAGTGCATGCGGATGCTCTCGGCATCGTCGCCGCCGCCGATATAGTAGAAGCTGACGTGATCGTTGTCGGCCAGGTGCTCCTCGACGAGCGCCTCGGTCTGGGTGCGGTCGACCATCATCGTGGTCTTGACCAGGTTGAAGGACTCGACCAGTTGGAGCTCGACCTCCGCGACCACGCCACAGGTCCCGAGCGCGCCGAAGACCGCGTGAAAGAGCGGGTCGCCAGCGCGGACCGTCTGGGCGCTGCCGTCGTGGGCGAGCACGCGCAGGCCGAGCACCTGCTCGGACAAGAAGCCGTGGTCGCGACCAGTCCCGTGCAAGTCGGTCGCGATCAAGCCGCCGATGCTCTGCGCGTCGGTCGAGCCGAGCGTCGGCAGGCCGAGGCCATGCTCCCACAGCGCCTTGTTGAGGTCGCGCAGACGAATGCCGGCTTGAACCCGGGCGGTCTTGGCCTCGCGGTCGATCGCGAGCACGCCGTCGTAGGCGTCGAGCGAGATCAAGGTGTCGGGCGAGAGCGGCGAGTCGTTGAAGGTGTGGCCGCCCCCGACCACGCGCAGCTGCTTGGCGCTGGCGATCATCGCGGCCAGCTGGGCCTCGCTGCTGGGGATCTGGTAGAGCTTGGGTCGGACCTCGTAGTTGTGGGTCCAGTTGCGCCAGACACCGTCTTTGAAGTGGCCCTCGTGATCGGCCTCGCCGGTGGCCAAGAAGAGCCCGCCGTGGACGAGGTCGAACGCGTTGGTCTTGATCCGCTCGCCGAGCCGGGCAAAGAACCCGCGCACGCCGGTGGTCTCGCGGACATGCTGGACGATCGCGTCGGCCAGCGCGTCGAGCTTGGCCGCGCGCACGACCCCGAGCACGACCTCGTCGGTCCACGCCGCCTCGAGCCGACCGAGCTGATCGATCTGCCGGATCAACGCGGCGAGCTGCTCGTCGCGGACGAAGCCGACCTCGACCCGAGCCGCCTCGGCGACCACGATCGCGCGGCTGAAGGTCCGGCTGAAGTCGACGACCACCCCGCGGACCGCCTGCTTGGCCAGCTTCGGCGCCGCCGCGAGCAGGCCCTCGAAGATCGCGTCGGCCATGGCCGGCTGCTCGCAGAGCGTGATCATGGCCCAGGGCCGCTTCTCGGTCGTCGCCAACCAAAAGCGCAGGTCCCCGACATCGAGCTCGGCGACCCCGCCCGTGGTCGCCGCGACGGCCGGCGCGTCGAGGTGCCAGGTCTCGAGCCGCTGATCGATGGCCCGCTGCTCCTCGGGGTTCAAGGCCTGATACGCGGGGTGCTGCTGGAGTTCGGCCCGATTCATGGCGCGATGCTACCCCGGCTGACGACGTCGTGGTCGACTCTCCTGCGTGGCTCGAGACATGCGATGAATCAGCCATGCGGATCTCGTTCCCGCTGCCTTCACAGGACTTCGACCCGACCGAGTCGGCCATTCCCTGGCGGGCCCTGGTCGACGCCGGACACGAGGTCGTTTTCGCCACGCCCGAGGGCCAGCCCGCCAAGGCCGACCACCGGGTGCTCAGCGGCAAGGGCTTCGCGATCTGGCGCCACTTCCTGCGGGCCAAGCCGCACGCCCGCGACGTCTATGCCGAGATGGCCGCGAGCGAGGCCTTCAAGCACCCGATCGCCTACGCCCAGCTCGACCCCGAGCGCTTCGACGGCGCGATCCTGACCGGCGGCCACGCCCCGAGCATGAAGTCCTTGCTCGAGTCCGAGCGCGTCCAAGCCTTCGTCGCCACGCTGATGCTCGCCGGCAAGCCGGTCGGCGCGATCTGTCATGGTGTCTTGGTCGCCGCACGAGCCCGCGATCCCAAGACGGGCCGCTCGGTGCTTCATGGGCGGAAGACGACTGCGTTGACGCGTGCGCAGGAGCTGACGGCGTGGGCGATGACCGGGCTGTGGCTGCGGAGTTACTATCGGACGTATCCGCAGACCGTGCAGGAGGAGGTCACCGCGGCTCTCGCTTCGCCGGAGGATTTTTTGACCGGGCCTTCGGCGTTTTCGGTTGCGCGCGAGGGGCCGGGGAAGCTGGGGTTTGGGTTTACCGTGCGGGATCGGAATTATTTGTCGGCGCGGTATTATGGGGATGCGTATCGCTTTGCGGGCGAGTATGTGGGGATGCTGGGCGAGGCTGGGTAGTCTTCCATGGTAGCGCCACCACTACCCGTCGCGCTCGGCGATCATCGCTCCTTCGTCGAAATTCCAGCTGCTTCGAGCGCGTTTCAGCTCGCTCCGGCCACCGTCGCGGATGAACACG
>JAMHUH010000701.1:0-23858 GCA_035904925.1 Nannocystaceae bacterium | reverse complement strand
GCGGGCAAGCAGGTCGAGCACGCCAAGGAGCGGATCGACGACGCCGAGAAGCAGCTCGAGGCCCGCGACGAAGAGGTGTTCGAGAAGTCGGCGGGCGAGCAAGCCGGCCGCGGCGTGCCCTGAAGCTTCGACCGGGTGGCCCGATTGTGGACCCTGTCCGCCGAGCCCGCCTCGCGCGTCTGTGGTTGACCCGTGGGAGCGACCGTGCGACGTTTCCGCTCGTGAACGCATCGAGAGGCGTACTCGCTTCGACACTTGGGCTGCTGCTGGTGATTCCTGGCTGCGACGAGGAGCCCGAGTGCAGCGTCCTGGCCGGCATCAGCGGAGACGTCCAAGGTCAGGCCGACTGGCAACAGACCGGCGCCGAGGACTGTGGCTTCGTCGATCCAAAACCGATTGGGCTCGAGGGGGCGGCGCTCGTCATCGTCCGGGGCGACGAGCAATTCGTGCTGGTCATGAACACGCCCGTGCCGGACGTCGGCAGCTACACGGGCTCTGTGATCGCGCTCCTCGGCGGGATCACCTGGCGCTCGCCAGTCGATGGTTGCGGCGTCATCGTCTCGAAGTTCGACCTCGAGGGCTGGTCGCTCCGCGACTTCATTCGAATTCAGGGCACCTTCGAATGCCCCGATCCGTTGACGACGCCAGGCGGTGGCCAGCTCCAGCTGTCCACCTTGGCCTTCGACGGCTTCATCTACGACGAAATCCAGTCCCAGAACATCTAGTCGTGCCCACGATGCCCGTGTCCCTCCGTCGTATTCTTCATCGACTCGCGGCGCCGCGCTCGAGCGTTGCGGGCGTGATCGGCCTGAGCAGCCTGATCGGCCTGAGCACGCTGGTCCTGCTCGCCCAACCCGCGTCGGCGCTGGCCTCCGCGCCGGAGTCGACTCCATCTGGCATCGACGAGGTTCGGCTGCCCGGCGGCGGCTTCTCGCGCGGTCGGGTCGGCGAGCTGGTGCCCGGCCGCCATGTCGTGATCATCAAGCCCAACGGCGAGCAGCGGCGATTCGAATGGAGCGAGATCGAATCGATCGTCCTTTCGGACGGCACGGTCTACGACCACAGCACCACCCCAACGGCGATGCCCGAGCCCGAGCCGGAACCCGAGCCCGAGCCCGAGCCGATGCCCGAGCCCGAGCCCGAGCCCGAGCTCGAGCCCGAGCCGGAACCCGAGCCGGTGCCCTTCGACGTCGATTCGCTCGAGCCGGAGCCGGAGCCGGAGCCCGAGCCCGAGGTCGTCGCCGACAAGCCGACCACGGCCAAGCCGCGCGTGCTCATTTCGCCCGATACGAAGGGCCCGAAGCTCGCGCTGCAGCGAGTGACCAGCGGCGGCTCCGTCGGCGACAAGCTGGCGATGGACGCGAAGACCAAGCTCGAGATGGTGTGCGAGGAGCCCTGCGAGCAGCTGGTCGAGCGCCCCGGCGACCTCTTCACGATCACGACCGGCAAGCAGCAGGTCGGACGCAGCTTTCGGCTCGGCACCACGCATTCGAGCTACGAAGTCACGGTCCGACGAAAGTCGCCGATCAAACTGTGGAGCGGGGTCGCGTTGATCCCTGCCACGTTGCTGATCGGGATCGGGATCGGGATCATTCCTCGCCTCCACAACGTCCCCAATCAAAAGATTGGCGCGTATGCGGCGGGCGCTACCTTGATCGCGCTGGCGGGGGCGGGCGGCGGCGTCACCCTGATCTTGTTTAGCTTCGACAAGGTCAAGGTGTTGCCCGGGGTCCGCGGGTGATTGGCTTTCGAACACGAGCCTTCGCGCTCGGGCTCGGCTCGAGCTTCGTGCTCGCCCTCGCGTGCGCGGGCGACGAGGGCTGCAAACCGGGAACGGAATTCTGCGAGTGTCTGGCGGGCGCGTGCTTCGATGGGCTGGTCTGCACGGGCACGCTCTGCGTCGACTTTGGCGGGGCGGACGAGGCCGGGACGAGCCCGGGGTCGGAGTCGGCGAGCGATTCGAACGATTCGGCCACGACCGATTCGACGGACACGACGAGCGAGATCACCAGCGCCGACGCGACCACGGACTTCGACGAGGGCACCTGTGGCTGGAACGTGACCCTCGAAGGCTATTGGTGTAACGCCGACGCGCCCGATCCCAACGGGACGCCGATCGAGTGCCCACCCAACCTGGTCGCTGGCGAGTCCTGCATGTTCGCGAACCTGCCCGCGACCGGCTGCTGTGACGAATACGCCAATCTGTGGCGCTGCTCGCAGAACGGCGCGTTGATCTACTCGGACTGCATGTGACGCCTGGGTCGCCGGCGCAGGCCGACGAGCGCGACGAGGGCCACGAACCAGGGCCAGTCCGACGCGTTGGTCGGCGCGACGCTGCAGTGGGCCGCGCCGCCGCCCGAGCTCGTGGTCGGGACATCACCGCCCCCGCCCCCGCCACTCCCCGAGCTCGCGGGGCTGTCGCTCGCGCCGGCGCTCGGGGTCGCTGCTGCCGACACGGTGGTGTTCCACAGCGCGTTGGGGCAGCCGTGGGTCTCGATGCGCCCGAGGATCTGCTTGGCCTTGCCGAGATCGTCGGCGTAGCGCGGGTCGGTCACGTTGGCCACGAAGGCGCGGTAGTGCGGCTCGGCTTGCTCGCAGTATTGCGCAGCCCAGTAGGACTCGGCCATGCGAAACGCGAACGCATGATTGTTGGGCAGCAGCACATAGGCCCGCTCGTACTTGCCGGCCGCCGTGAGGAAGTCGAGCTCGACCTCGAGCGACTGACCTTGAGCGTAGAGCTTGCGGGCGAGCGCGTCCTTGGTCGTGCTGTCGAGCGGCTGGCAGTCACCCTCCTCGGCATCGACCACGTATTGGTTGGCCTCGCGCATCTGCTTGCGGTTGACCTTGGGATCGCCGACCGCCCGGAAGTGCTCGAAGTAGTCGACCGCGTCGCGGCACTCGTGGGCCTTCCAGCTGGCGAGCGCGACCTGGAAGGCATAGATGTGCTGTTTGGGCGCTCGCTGGTAGGCGAGCGCGTATTGCAGCGCAGCGCCGCCCCAGTCGTCCTCACCACCGAGCGACTCGGCCCGCAGCGCGAGCGTTTGCGCGACCAAGGCCTCGTCGCTGGCCGTGCGGACCGGGCAGTCGAAGGTCTTGAGCTCGCCGATCGCCTTCTTGGCGGCCAGGTACTGATCGGGGTTGGCGTTGCCGTCCCCGTACTTCAAGAAGCGATCGTAGTAGGTCTGGGCCCGGGGGCAGTCGTGAGCCTTGACCGCCGCATCGCCGATCTCGAAGGCGAGCAGCTGGTTGTTCGGCATCAGCACGTAGGCCTCCTCGAGCAGCTCGGCGGCCGAGAACCAATCGCCACGCTGTCCGGCGCTCGCGGCCGAGCGCTGCAGCGCCTTGACGCGGGCCGCGATGATCGACGCGGGGGCCAGCGGCTCGACCGGGCCCGAGGGCATCATCGCAGCGGCGCTCGAGCCCGCGCTGCCGGTCGGGGGCGGAGGCGTGGTGCTCGTGGTGCTCGTGCTGCCCGAGCTGTCGGCGACGACCGTGCCCGTGTCGGCGCTCGCATCGGAGCCGAGCCCCTCGGTCGCCGAGGGCTGCTTTTCGTAGGGCTTGCCGGCGATCGCCGCGAGCAGGTTGCGAGTCGAGGCTTCGGCCTTCGCGGGCAGCTCGGCGAGCACGTCCTTGGCCGCGATGGCTTGGGTCTTGACCTCGTTGGGCAGCTTCTTGACGGTCTCGAGGTCGGCCTTGATCTGCACCGCCCCGTCGCCCACGGCGGCGCTCAGCTGGCCGCCGAGCTCCTTGGTCGAATTGAGCGCGAGCTTGGGCGTCGACATGGCCAACGAAGAGATGTTCTTCGTCGCGACCTTGACGCGGCTTGGCAGCGCCTGAAGGTCGGCGCCGACTTGCTTGATCTTGGTCAGGAGCGCCTCGACCTCGGCCTTCGCGGCCTGGATCTCGGTCTGGGCGCCGAGCTCGATCTTGCCGTCCTTGAGCGCGACCTTGAACATCGCCTGGAAGGTCTCGTCGTCGATCTTCAGCTTGGCCCGCAGCGCCGCGATCTCGTCGGCGAGCTGGGCCGCGTCCGCGAGCGGCTGGGCGGCCCATTCGACCTGCTTGGTGATCTGATTGGGCACGTCCGAGAATTCATCGAACGCCCGCTCGTATTGAGGCTTGGCTGGTCCTTCGGGAGCGTTGGTGCTGCCGCCACCGCTCTTGCCGAAGTCGCAGCCGGTGAGCGCGACCAACGAGGCAAGGGTGAGGGCCATCCAACGTGATCGCTTGGTCGACTCGGACGGAAGCATGGACAGGTGCATCCTGCATGGATCTCGACGTGAGATTCAATACGCGTGTTGCACGCCGATGTGTCCCTTTTTGCGACCCGGTCTCGCGCGTTGGCGCTCGTGGGCTCGTTCGAGGATGTATGCGGGCGCGAACGCATGAACGTGACCCACTACGCCGACATCCCATTTTCGGGCGTGGTCGAGGCGCCGGCCTCGATTCGATCGCGGGCCGATCTCACCCGCTGGGGCGAGGACTCGCGGACGCAGCTGCGGACCGAACTGGTCCAACGAGGGGCGCTGACTACACCTCGACCGCCGCCCCGCCGATGGTCTCGATCCCGCTGCACAACGAGATGGCCTACCTGCCCGATCCTCCCGACCGGGTCTACCTCCATTGTCAGCAGCCCGCGGCCAAGGGCGGACAGACGCCGGTCGCAGATGGCCGACGGGTGTTGGCGGCGCTCGACCCCGACTTCGCCGCCCGCTTGCGCGAGCGAGGGGTACGCCACATTCGCAACCTGACGCCGGAGCCGGGCCGGATCTCGCCGCCGACCGGCTGGCGCAAGGCCTTCGCGTGCCAGACCCCCGCGCAGGCCGAGGCCGCGGCCCGCTCGGCCGGCTTCGATGTCGCCTGGTTCGATGACGTGCTGCAGATCGCCGCCCTCACCAAGTTCACGATTACCCACCCCGATACCCAGAGTCTCGTCGCTTCGAATGGCGACGCCACGATCTGCTGATTGCCGACAATCGCTTGGTCCTCCACGGGCGAATGCTCATCGCGGCGAGCGGCGGGTATTCGCGGCGCTCGCTCGCGACGGCGAGCGCCTCCCAGTGTTTTGATCGCAGCCAATGCAGTGCGATCATACGCGTCCCGACCAACTCGTGTTCGCGTCGTACGAGGAGGCTGTGCCGACGCGGAGGCCTGCTTCTCCCGAGCAAAGAACACGTTGGGTGTCACGCGGAAGTACTGGGTAAGCTGGAGAATACGGGTAGCTGTCAGCGCGCGACGCCCTTTGCGACAATTGCTCAGCATTGCTGTTGACCAGCCGAGGTCATGCGCAATTGCCGACGACGTCCGTCCGCCTTCCAGTTTCCTCGATCGTACTCGGCGTGAGTCAGAAAGTGCTTGATGAACAGTGCCCCGCGCATGCCGTTGCTCGGCCACTTGACACGGCAAATGAGGCGATAGTTGTTTCCCCGTGCATTGAAGACCAGACAGCAACGGAGGTTCCAAAGAGCAGTGGGGCGCGACGCCAGCATCGTGGCGGTGAATTCGAGCTCGAAAGAGCCTACCTCGAGCAAGTCCAGGTGGCGGTGACGACGTCGCCGTTCTCACCCTTGCCCTCGGCCGTCCCGCTCATGAGACCCTCGGCCCAGGTCATCGTCCCGGGTGCGTACTTCGGGGTCGGCTCGCCGGCCATGCGGTACTCGATCCGACTCGGGACCGCGACGCCGGCCTTGGTCATGCCGATGTCCGTGCGCTCGACGGCCGCGACGAAGAGCTCGCCCTTGCGCGCCGGATCATCGCCGATGGAGAAGTCGACGACGCGGGCGGTGCCGGTCGCCGGCACGCAGGCCCAAGCCGCCAACCCGCTCTCGGGCGGACGGGCGGCGACGATCGAGTTCGAGAGCTCCAAGGTCGTGGTCTTGCCGTTGACGGTCAGCGTCAACGCGACGCCCGTCGCCTCGGCAGGCTTCGCGTCCTCGATCGGCTTGGCGTCCGGCTTGTCTGCCGACTTCGCGTCCGACTTGGCGTCCGACTTCGCGTCCGACTTCGCGTCCGAAGTGTCGGACTTGGTGTTGGAGTCACACGCAGCGATCGAGAGCGTGCACAGGACGAGCGCGGAGACGAGATCGAAGGACCTGGACATCGGGTGTCGAGATAGGCCAAACGCCGTTCGCGCGCAACCTGACGCGCTCGGGCGGGCACGCGAGGCTGGTGCTCGCGGGCCGCTCAGGCTCGCTTGGCCCGCCTGTCGAGCAGCGCCCGGACCTCGCGCGCGATCTCTTCACCGCTGAAGGGCTTGTGCAGGAAGGACTTGGTCCCATCGAGCACGCCATGACGCATGATCGCGTCGTCGGTGTAGCCGGAGGTGTAGAGGGTCTCGACCTCGGGGTGCTCGCTGGTGATCCGCTCGGCGAGCTCGCGGCCGTTCATGCCCGGCATGACGACGTCGGTGATCAGGAGGTCGAGGGTGTCGAGCTGACGAGCGATCTGCACGGCCTCCTCGCCGCTGCTCGCGGTCGCGACCGTGTAGCCCTGGAGCTCGAGCAAGCGCGCGGTCAGGCGCTGAACCGCGTGCTCGTCCTCGACGACGAGGATGCTCTCGCTCCCGCGTGGGACCTCGCCGCTGGGCCCCGCGAGCGCGGGCGAGGGCGCCGCTTCGGCGACCGGGAGCAGGATCCGAAACGTGGTCCCGCGACCGACCTCGCTGTCGACGACGACGCTGCCACCGCTCTGCTCGACGATGCCGAGCACCGTCGAGAGCCCGAGCCCGGTCCCCTTGCCCCCGGGCTTGGTGGTGAAGAAGGGATCGAAGATGCGCTCGAGCACGGCCTCGCTCATGCCGCTGCCTTGATCGGAGACCACGAGCTCGACCCGCTCGCCCCGATGGATCGCGATCGTCAAGGTCCCGCCCTCGGGCATGGCGTCGCGGGCGTTGATCGAGAGGTTCATGATGACCTGCTCCATCTGCCCGGGGTCGACGAAGACCGGGCAGGGCTGGCCGGCGCGTTCGAATTCGAGGACCACCTGTTCGCCGAGCACCCGGGTCAGCATCTTGGTCATGTCGGCGACGAGCCCGTCGAGGTCGACCGGCTTGGGTTGGAGGACTTGCTTGCGGCTGAACGCGAGCAGCTGCCGGGTCAGGCCAGCCGCGCGCTCGGCTGCGTCGGTGATCTCGGTCAACGACTCGAGCGCGGCCGGGTTGCCGTCGATGTCGATCTCGCACAGCTCGGCGGCCCCGAGGATCACGGTCAGGAGGTTGTTGAAGTCGTGGGCGATCCCGCCGGCGAGGGTGCCGATCGCCTGCATCTTCTGGCTCTGACGCAGGTGCTCTTCGAGCTTGCGCTGCGCGGTCACGTCGGAGGCGATCAGCGTCACGCGATCGACGACGCCCTCACCATGGCCACCGCCCTCACCGAGGATCGGCCCGAGCCGAGCGGTGAGCTGGTGGGGCCCGCCGAGCCCGTCCAGGGCGCTCTCGAACGAGCCATGATCGCCGGTCTCGAACACCCGATCGAGCTCCGCGCTCGCCTGCGCGCGGGTCTCGACGGTCATCAAGTCTTCGACCCGAGCCCCGACGACCTGGTCGAGCTCGAGCCCATAGGCGAGCTTGTTGATGTATTCGATCCGGTGCTCGCGATCGACGATCATGATGAAGTCGGGCGCGCTGGAGACCAAGGCCCGCCACTGGGCCTCGCGTTCGCGCAAGGCGTCGAAGAGCCGCGCGTTGTCGAGCGAGATCACGGCCTGCGACGCGAGCAATTCGAGCAGCTCGAGCCGGCGACTCGTGAAGGCAGCGCTCGCGGCGTTGTTCTCGAGGTAGAGCACCCCCTTGCCGCGGCCCTGATGCGTCATCGCCAGGCAAGCGATCGAGCGCGGCCGGACCCGCGCGATGTAGGGATCACCGGCGAAGCGCTCGTCGGCGAGGGCGTCGTCGAGCACCACCGACTCCGAGCGGCGCGCGGCGTAGCGCACGACGGTCGCGGGCAGCTCGAGGTTGTCGTCGAGCGGGGTGCCGAGCGTCAGCGTGACCCGGGGCGAGTCGGCCGTGACCTTGGCGTAGCTGACCAGCGCACCGTCGCGCTCGAGGATCAGGATCCCGCGCTCGGCCCCCGCGCTCTGCAGGACGATCTGCATCATCCGCTCGACCACGTTGTCGACCAGGACCTCGCGGGCGATCGTTTGCAAGCTGCGAGCGAAGGCGAGCATGTCGATCTCGTCCACGACTTCGTCGCGGGCCCGCGAACGCAACGCCGACAGCTGAGCCTCGAGCGGGACCAGACTCGGGAATTGCTCGGCGAGCCGACGGACCTGGGCGAGCGCGCCCCAGCGCGCGTAGCCATAGGACGCGTCGGTCATGTACGCGCGAGCGATCCGAGTCCGGCCGCGCTGGAGGTAAAACTTGGCGGCGAGCTCGTTGGCCAGGGCGAGATCGCGGGGCCAGTCGTGCTCGCTGGCCGCGTCGATCGAGCGATCGTAGCGGTCCATCGCGAGTTCGAAGCTGCCCGAGCACCGCGCGGCCTCGGCCTCGACGAGCAGCTGGCGATGGCGATAGTTGGCCGGGCAGGCCTCGGCCCAGATCGCGAGGTCTCGCCGGCACCGCTCGAGCACGCTGGCGCGGCGCTCGAGCGGCTCGGGCTCGGACTCGGACTCGCTCTGACTCTGGAGGATCGCCAGCGCGGTGAAGAAGCAAGCCTCGGGCGTGAACGCGATCGGGATCATCGCCAAGGCCCGCTCGAGCTGCTCGAGCGCGCCAGCGTGATCGCCCGCGAGGTAGAGCAGCATGCCCTTGCTGGTGCGATACCAATGCAGCGCGAAGGACATCTTCGCCGCTTGCATGGTCTCGACCAGCGCCGCCTCGTCGCAGGCCTCGTCGCTCAGGCTGGTCGGGCTGCTCGTGCGGCCCTCGAGACAGGCGATCGTCTGCTTGACCACCCGCTGGGTCGCGGCCGCGGCCGGCAGCTTGTTGGCCTCCATCTGGGCGAGCATCCGCTCGACCTCTTCGCGCAGCTCGTCGAGGGGATCGCCGAGGATCGAGCGCGCGATCACCCAATGCGAGCAGGTGTACGAGTGAAAGAGCCGATCGCCCGACTCCACGCCCGCGATCCGGGCCCGCTCGAGCTGCGGCAGCAGGGCTCGCCAATGGATCGCGTAGTGCGAGACCGTCGTGAAGTAGAAGCCCAGCATGCAGGCCTCGTGGACATCGCCACCGCGCCGCTCGTGCACGGCGAGCGCGAGCTTGACCAAGCGGTGGGCCTCGGCGAAGCGGGTGGTGGTGCTCGCGACCACGGCCCCGAGCAACGCGAAGGCCGACGCCGATTGATCCGAGCTGCCCTGCGCGAGCGAGAGGTTGGCCGCGAACGCGGTCAGCCAGTAGCCGAGGCTCGTCGCGCAGCCAAAGGCCGAGAGCGCGGTGTGGCGGGCGAGCTTCATCGCGACCCGCATGTCCGCGGCGGTCATGCTCGCAGCGGCGGCCAGCTCGTCGAGGTCGCGACCGGCCATCACTGCAACCAGCGCCGCGAGCTCGCGCTCGTAGGCCGCCTGGCGATCGCCGTCCGAGTCGGGCACCGTGAAGCCGAGCAGACGCAGGCCCGCGACGCCAGCCTCGACCGCGTCGAGCGAGCGGCCCTGGGCGGCGCACGAGACCACCCGAAGGTCGAGGACCTCGGCCCGCTCGAGCACCGTGCGGGCGCGGAGCAAGAGCGTGTCGATGCTGGCCTCGGCGCGCGCATGCGCACCCCTGACCATCGCGGCCTCGGCTTGGCCCGAGTAGAGCGCGAAGGCCAGCGCGTAGGTGTGCTCGAAGCTGTCCGCGGCGAGCAGCGAGACCCCGGCTTCGAAGTAGCCCGCCGCCGCTTCATAGGCGGTCGCGGCCCGGGCCTTGCGTCCGGCGGCGAGGTTGAGCTCGGCCAGGTCCAGCCGCTCGCTCGGATCGCGGATCAGCGCGCGACCGAGGTTCAAGTGCGCGACCAATTCGAAGGCGCCGCTTGTCCTCGCGCCAGCCTGACTCGAGCGGATCAGCCGGCCGATTCGAAGGTGCAGCGCGGCGCGCTCGTCCGGGTCGGTCCGCGCATAGGCGGCCTGCTGCACGCGATCGTGCAGGAAGCGAAACTCGACCCTGGACGAGGACGCCGGGTCGCTCCATGCAGGGTCACTCGGATCGCTCGGGTCGCTCTGCAAGAACCGATAGTCGGCGTCGAGCGGGATGATCACGCCCTGCTCGAGCGCCTCCCACAGGTCGCGCGCGAGCGCCCGCGGCGAGGACTCGGCGATCACCGCCAGCGTCCCGAGCTCGAAGCGATAGCCGATGCACGCGGCCAGCTCGAGCGCCTCGCAGGTGGCCCGCGAGAGTCGGCTGATGCGCTCGGCCATGAACGAGACCACGTTGTCGGACGCCGCGATCGCGCGCACGCCCGCTTCGTCCCATCGATAGGCGCGCGCGTCCTCGTCGTAGTGAAGCAGGCCGTCCTCGTGCAGCGCGACGAGCAGCTGAATCAGGAAGAAGGGGTTGCCCTCGGTCTTCTCGTCGACCAGCCGGGCCAGCGGCGCGACCTCGAGCTCGGTCATGCCCAGCGCGTCGGCGATGAAGCGGATCACGTCACGGCGGGCGAGCGGACCGAGCTCGATCGTGCTCGTGCTCGCGCCCGCGGCCTCGATCTCGCGCAGCGTGGTCGTCAGCGGGTGCGAGGCGTCGACTTCGTTGCTGCGATAGGCTCCGATCACGAGCAGGTGGCGCTTCGCCCCGGCCGCGAAGATCGCCTCGAGCAGCTCGAGCGAGGCGAGGTCGGCCCACTGAAGGTCGTCGAGGAAGAGCACGAGCGGGCGCTCCATCGAGGTGCAGACCGCGAGGAATTGCTGAAAGACCCGGGTGAAGCGGTTGCGCGAGGCGGCCGTGCCGAGCTCGGGCACCGGCGCTTGCGGGCCGATGATCTGCTCGAGGTCGCCGACGAGGTTGGTCAGGAGGCCCGCGTTGTCCCCGAGCGCGGCGATCAAGCGGGTTCGAAAGCGCTCGAGCTCGGGCTCGGGCTCGGTCAAGAGCAGGTGCACGAACTCGCGAAACGCCTCCGCCAGCGCGGCATAGGGCACCGCCCGACCGAGCTGGTCGAACTTGCCGGCGACGAAGTAGCCCTGCGCCCCGGTCAGCTCCTTGTGGATCTCGTGGACGAGCACCGACTTGCCGATGCCCGAGTAGCCGCGCACGAGCAGCAGCTCCGTGCCACCCGCGGCCACGCGCTCCCACGCGCGATGCAACGCGCGCAGCTCGGCCTCGCGTCCGTAGAGCCGCTGCGGCAGATCGAGCTCGCCGCCGCGATGACGATCGCCGCGGGCGAGCGGGAAGCTCTCGAGCGTCCCGCTCGGGTCGAGCCGGTCCACGCACTCGTGCAGATCTTCTGCCAGCGCGCGGGCGTGCTGGTAGCGATCCTCGGCGTTCTTGGCCAGCAGCTTCATCACCAAGTCCGAGACCAGGAGCGGCAGCCCAGGGCTCCGGGTGTGCGGAGACTCGGGCCGGCGGACGAGGTGGCTGTAGAGCAGCTCCATCACGTCGTTGGTCACGAAGGGCAAGGCGCCCGTGAAGAGCTCGTAGAGCACGACGCCGAGCGAGTAGAGATCGCTGCGGCGATCGACGATCCGATTCATGCGACCGGTCTGCTCGGGCGAGAGATAGGCGAGCGTGCCCTCGAGCGCGCCCGGGCTGGTCATCAGCGGGGTCTCGTGCGACAGACGCAAGGCCCGACCAAACCCGATGAGGTAGGTTCGCCGAGTCTCGACGTCGACCAAGACGTTGTCGGGGTTGATGTCTTTGTGGATGACGCCCCGCGCGTGGACCTGCGCGAGCGTGACCGCGAGCGAGGCGGCAATCTGCAGCGCCAGAGCGAGCGGCACCGGGCCCGATCGCAGCAAGCTGCGCAAGGGAACGCCGCCGGGGTCGGCCCACACGAGCACGAGCCCGTGGCCCAGCTCTTCGAGGCCGATTGGGGCGAGAACGCCCGCGATCCCGAGCTCCTTTTCGATCGCGTATTCGTGGCGGAGTCGAGCGAGCTGCGTCGAGCTCGGGTACTCGTCGACGAGCACCTCGACGAGCACGGGCAGAAGATCGTCGTTTCGATGGCCGCGGTAGAGATCGCTGTGTCCGTCACCGCGAAGCGGGTCGACCAACGTGTACTGGTGGACCCGGAGCACCAGCGCCAATGTACGGGCTCGCACGTGGCCCCGCACCTGAAATTGGATTGCGCTGCAGCGCGGCGCGGAGCGATGATGCGAGCTCGCATCGTCCCTAACAGTTGGTTCAGCAGCGACAAAGAACAGCCATGCCCGAATACGAACTCTTGTACTTCCCCGCGCGAGGGCGCGCCGAGCAAATCCGTCTGATGTTCGCGCTCGAGGACCGGTCCTTCACCGAGAACCCCGCCGCGAATTGGCCCGAACTCAAGCCAAACACGCCATTTGGCCGACTTCCCGTGTTGACCGAGCGATCGGACGAGGGCGAATTCGTGCTCGCGGAGAGCGGCGCGATCATGCGTCACCTCGGTCGCCTCTTCGGGAAGTACGGAAGCAACGCCCGCGATCACGCGATGTGCGACGCGCTCGCCGACTTCATCGCCGACGAACGGGCCAAATACATCCCTGTTGCTTATGCGGCTGTTCTGAAGACCACGGACGAAGTCATCAGCGCGTTCTGGGAGCACCTGCCGAAGACGCTCGGCGATCTCGAGCGCATGCTCGCGCGCAACCCCAACCCTGACGCGGGCTGGTTCATCACGGACACCTTGACCTTCGCCGACGTCGGCACCTTCGACTATCTCGACGCGCTCGAGCTGCTCAAGCCCGGCTGCCTCGCGGACTATCCCGGCCTTCAGGGTTTTGTCGCGCGCTTTCGGGCCCTGCCTGCGATCGCGCCCTATCTGGCCAAGCGATAGCTTTTTGACCCGCCGACCTCGGCGCTCAGGACCCGCCACGGCGGGGGCCGAGGGCGCTGAGGTCTTGCTCGTAGTAACGGACGAGCAATTGTGTATCGAGGCGATTGGGCTCGACCTCGAGCGGCTGTTGATCGTGCGGGAACACGAAGAGGGTCGGCAGCAGATCGGCGGCGAGAAAACGCAGCTCGGGCAGCGCCGTGCTCAGCTCGGTGGGCACGACCAAGGGCCTGTGGGCGACCAAGTTGAAGCCCCAATCGCCGAAGCTGGGCACGTGGGCGTGGTAGGGCAGCGGATTCAGCCCGGCCGCGTCGAGCGTGGCGACGATGCACCAATAGGCCCGCGGCGAGAGATGGGGCGAGGTCGACTGCACGACCGCGACCCCGTCCTTGGCCAGCGCCGCACGAACCAGCCGATAGAAGGCGACCGTGTAGAGCTTGCCGAGCGAGAGGTTGTTGGGATCCGGGAGGTCGACGACGATCACGTCCCAGGGCTGCCAAGGCCCGGGCTCACCGCTGCGCCGCTGCTCGAGCCAGATCATCGCGTCGGCGTTGTGGACGCTGACGCGGGGATCGGCGAGCGAGCCTTGGTTGAGCTCGGCGAGCATCGGCGTGTCGCGAAAGAGCGCCGTCATCTGCGGATCGAGGTCGACCAGATCGATGTGCTCGACGCTCGGGTAGCGCAGCAGCTCGCGCAAGGCGAGCCCGTCGCCGCCACCGAGCACGAGCACGCGTCGGGCCGGACCACCGCCAAGCTGCTCGCGCGCCGCGAAGGCCGGGTGGACCAGGGCCTCGTGGTAGCGGTGCTCGTCGATGCTGGCGAACTGCAGGTTGCCGTCGATGAAGAGCCGGATGTCGTCGCTCATCCGGGTGATGGTCAGCCGCTGGTAGGGCGTCTTGAGCGAGAAGATGACCGGCGCGTCGTAGAGCTGGCGCTCGCCGAATTCCTCGATCTGCTTGCCGAGCAGCAGGCAGCTGCCGGTCAGCGCGACCGCGATCAGGGCCTGGCCGATGGTCGATGCCGGCCGGGCCAGCTCGGCTCGAAAGGCCCGCGCCGACCACAGCGCGACCAAGGAGTTGAGCAGGCCGAAGAGCAAGCTGGTTCGGACCAGGCCCAGCCAGGGCAAGAGCAGCAGCGGGAACGAGATCGAGGCCAGCAGCGCGCCGATGTAGTCGAAGGCCAGCACCCGCGCGACCAGATCCTTGAGCTGCTCGCGGCCAGGCATCAAGCGCATCAGCAAGGGGATCTCGAGCCCGACCATGGTCCCGACCACGACCAGGATCGTGAAGAGCAGCGGGCGGATGCTCGAGAGCTGGGCGAAGCCGAGGAAGAGCGCGGGCGCCGAGAAGCCGCCGACCAGCGCGATCACCAGCTGCACGCTGATGAAGCGATCGGCGAGGCGGTGGACGACGAAGCGGCTCAACCACGAGCCGACCCCCATCGCGCTCAGGTAGACGCCGATGACCAGCGAGAACTGCGTGACCGAGTCGCCGAGCAGATAGCTGGCCATCGTCGCGGTGATCAGCTCGTAGATCAGCCCGCAGGTCGCGACGATCAGGACCACGAAGAGCAGCAGACGCGCCCGCGCCTGCTCGCGCGAGTGCTGCCCCGCGCCGGCATCGGCCATGTCGGTCTCCGCGGCTGGCTCCGCGACCCCGATCGCGGGCGACTCGCTCATGCGCTCAGCCAGACACGGCCGCGCTGATGATCATCGAGATGCCGATGATCACGGCGCCCAAGATGATGCCGAGCGAGGTGTTCTGGTCCTCCTCGATCTCCTTGCGGATCGAGAAGGGGGTCAGCCAGACGATCAACATCCAGAAGAGCCCGAACATCAGCAGGCCGACCAGCGAGTAGACCGCCGCGGATACGAGAGCAGAGAGATCGAGGAAATCTTTGGCGAGCAGCAGCATCACTTGCCTCCGTGGAAGCCGCCGAGGAACACGTAGCGCGGCGTTCGAATGGTCGTTCCAGCCGTGGCGGCGTCACGCTCGACCTTGCCCGATTCCGGGGCACCGGTCAGCAAACCACCGCGAGGGGCCTCGAAGAGCAGCAGACCGAGGCTGCCAGCCGAGAGCGCGAGATAGAGGATCTTGGTCACCATGCAGGGGTTCTCCTTCAGTCGTCCGATTCGACGGGCGCGTGGTCGCTCTCGGCCCAGCGCTTCTTTTCGAAGGCCGCGCGGCGGATGAGGTTGGCCAGCGGGAACAAGCTGATGAAGATCAGCGGGACCAGGACGTAGCGGTAGAGCGGGACGTCTTCGCGGATGCTCAAGGTCAACATGTCGGCCGGGTCGCCGCCCGGATCGATCTGGCTGTTGATCTGCATCAGGTACTTGCCGCCGACGATGCCGCCGATGGTCTGATGGCCCGGGTTGGCGCCCTCGCTCCACGACTCGCCGCCATCGACCCCGCTGTAGTACTCGGCCTCGACGCCGATCACGGTGGCCTCTTCGGTCTCGGGGTTGACCAGCAGGACCTCGGCGTAGGCCCAGGAGTTGTTCATCCCGCTCGCCTGCAGCTCGAGCTCGAGCGTGGTCGGCTTGCCGGGCTCGCCGATCGTGATCTCTTCGCTGACGACGTTGTCGGGCGCGAGGTTGCCCTTCCAGACCGACTTGTTGGTCCGCGCGCCCGAGTAGACGATGGTCGCGAGCACCCAGACGATGATCAGGGCCGCCGCCGAGAGCAGATAAAAGCGGGTGTTGCCAGCCGCGGGGTTGGGCGCTGCGGGGTGCAGGCCGCGTTCGGCCGGCGGCGAGCCGGTCATGCGGAAGGCCGCCCAGACCTCGGCGGCCCGGATCGGCCACATCTGGGTGAAGTTGAGGTCGGCGCCCTGCTTGGTCCGCTGCATCTCGATCGAGATTTGCTTGGGCGGACAGACGTAGTCGTTGGTGCTGACGTTGTCGCCCGCGAACACCTGCCAGGGGAACTCGCCCTCGACGTAGGTGGTTCGCGCGACGCCGCTGGTGTGGTGCTTGTAGCTCTCGCCCTTGTACTCGACCGAGGGCCAGACGTTGGCGACCATCTTGGCCGCGCCGGGCAGCGGACCGCCGACGCTCCAGACCCCGTCGCTCATCGAGTAGATCAGCCAGCGAAAGCCCTGGTAGGGGTTGAAGAGCAGGAATTCTTGCCAGGGGTAGCGGGTCCCGTCCTTGGCCATCTCGCGCCAAGTCAGGCCGACGATCTCCCACTCGACCGGGCCGCTGCCGCCGATGTCCAGCGTGCCGCGCTGGTAGAGCGGCAGGGCCGAGGGCTGCCGCTGCCGCGAGGCCTGCTGGATGATGTGCAGCGGACCTTCGGGCTCGGGCTGATGGGCCGTGCCACAAAAAGCGCAGGTGACCTGCTCGACGCCCGCGAAGCCCCGCAAGGTGATCGGCGCGCCACAAGCCAGACACTGGACGGATCCGGTCTTGGCTTCCTCGCGGAACAACTTGCTCGGCGGCGCGGGCTGGTTCACGTGCGGGTCGGTCTCCTAGCGAGGGGGCTGAGCGGGCGCCCAACCCTCGAAGCGGCGCAGCGGGAAGAGCTTGATCTCGGCCAGCGAGACGGCGCGGCCGAGGTAGGGGGTCGGTCGCTGATGGTTGGGGTCGTTGCCCCAATCGAGCGTGATGAATTCGCCCTCGTAGCCGCGCAGGTCGGCGCCGAAGAAGGTCATGCCGGGCAGCGCTTCGAAGGGCAGCACGCCCTCGGCCCCGCGGTAGCTGGCCCCGCGCGCGTCGACGACCACCGCTTGGCGATCGGTGATGAGCAAGACCTTGCCGGGCTCGAGCTGGCCGAAGTGCGGGACCCTGTCCGCGACCAAGGCCGGGTTGATCGGCCGGACGATCGCGAACTGGCCCTGGGCGTCGGCGAGCCAGCCGATCGTGCCGTCGGCGAAGCTGAGGAACCACTCGTTCCAGATCCCGCGCTCGTACTGGACCTGCAGCCGGCCATCGACCATGAAGGGCACGCCGCCGAACTGGCCTTTCGAGTGGAGCAGGATCGGCGAGCCGTTGTCGGTCAGCGCGCTGACCTTGCCGATCAAGCGGACGTCGACGCCGGTCCGGACGACCGTGGAGTTGCAGTACTCGCAGACCGCCGAGACCGTGGTCCCGCGAAATTGGATCGGCGCGCCGCACTCGGGGCAGAAGGTCTGCTGCTCACCCATGCTCATGCCGCCGGCTTGGCCCATCCCAGCGTGGCCGGCTTGGCCATGCGAGTGCGGAGCGTTGGGATCGGGCGGGTACATCCGGGGGCGCGCGAACTATGCCACAGGCTCGCGCCCGCCGACCAGCCTGCGCAGCCGCTCGAGCCAGGCGACGGGCACGAAGAGCACGTAAAAGCCGATCATCTGCAAGCTGAAATAGATCAGCTGGTCCATCGTGGCCGCGACCACCACATGCAGGCCGACGCCGACGACCACCGCGAGCGGCCGGAGCTTGCGGATCCCGAACAGCAAGGGGGCCAGCAGTTCGAACCACAGGGCGATCTGTTCTTGCGCGACCCAGGCCCACTCGGGCAGCGTGCGGACCAGCCACGCCGCGAAGTCGTTCATGTACACGCCCTGGATCTGCGTCCAGAGCACGTCCTCGCCGCCCCACCAGTCGCCGCGGAGGGTCTTGCACAGGCCCGACGCGAAGTACTGGGCGACCATCGTGACCTGCAGCATGCGGACCGGCCACGCGCGCTGCTCTTCGGGCGTGGATTCGCTCGCAGGGCTGGGCTCCGGCGCGACCGCCAAGATGATCAGGCCGATCACGAAGAGCCGGTTGATCGTGAACGAAGCGATCGGATCGACGACCAGCGCATAGAGGGCGCCGGCCAGCAAGATCCAGATCGTCACGCGCCGGCCGAAGCCGAAGAGATCGGCCAAGAGCGCGCCGAAGAAGACCACGCCGACCCAGGGCAGCGCCGCGGCGGGCAGCAAGGGCAAGCCGGGCGCGTTGTTGGGGTCGATGCTCGCGTCGGGGTGATAGCCGGCGTCGGTCAGCCACTCGGGCGCGTAGCGAGCCCAGGCGACGAAGTAGATCAACATCGTCCAGCCGAACACCTGGCGAAACGCGGCCAGCGGCAAGGGGCTGATCGGCGCGTGCCAGAATTCCTGCCAGGCCCGCAGCGGCTTGCGAAGGCTCGAAGCGAGCGCGCTCATGGCCCGAGCAGCTCCTCGCGCGAGTAGGCGACGATGACCTTGCGCTGGTGGACCGGCGCGTAGATCCACTCGGGTTGAACCCAGCCGTGTTGGGGCGGGTGCTCGCGGCTGGGCAAGGTCCACGCGCGAGCGAAGCGGATCCCGATCGGCTGAACCTCGTCGGCGTGCAGCAGCGACCAACGCTCGAGGATCCAGCGGGCCATGTCGGCGGTCCGCCGGCTCGGCTTGGCCCCCCAGGCGACCAGGTAGCGATGCATGCGAGTGCGTCGACCAAAGGGCTGGAGCGGAAAGAGCTCGGCTTGATCGAGCGTCGTCCACTGCTTGGCGCCCGGGTAGAGGACCTGGACGTAGTAGCTGCTCCAGCCTTGCGGCTTGAAGGGGAACAGACAGGCGATGTCGTGCAGCTTGGCCAGCAAGCGCGGCGTGCCTGGCAAGGGCCGATCGACCAGGGTCGAGCGCAGCAGCATCGGGATCAGGAAGACCAGCAAGAAGAGCGCCACCGCGAGGCGATCACGGCGGCGAGGTGCGGCGGGGCCAGGCATCGGCACGACACGCTAACACGCGCTCAGCGTTCAGACGCCCTCAGCGATCGAAGTACACGCCCCGCAACCAGCGACTCCCCTCGAAGGCCGTGCGCGCGTGCAGCATGCGATGGTTGTCGTAGAGCAGGAAGTCGCCGGGCCCGAGCGCGAAGCGGTACTGATGGCGAGGGTCGCGGACGATCCGAGCGAAGGCGTCGTAGGCCCGGTACCACTCGTCCATCGCGGCGAAGGCCAGCCGCTGCGGCGCCATCGTGAAGTACGAGTAGCGGATCATGAAGGGCGCGTCGGGCATGCTCAGGATCGGTGCGACGATCGAGCTCTCGAACGCGGCCTGCTTGCGGTGAAAGTGGACCGGCACCTCGGTCAGCAGCGCGTAGGCGCGGGCGTCCTGGTCGCGCAGGTAGAGCGCCGCGGCCCGGCCATCGACGACCGCACTGCTGCCGCCCCGCGTGGCCGCTCGAACGCCCTGCAAGAGCTGCAAGCGCGGCGGCGCGGCGATGAAGGGCTGGTCGGTGTGGGGCTCGACCGCGGCGTTGGTGTAGCCGAGCTGATCGGTGTTGGCGTTGGTCGTGTTGTCGGTCCGCAGATCTTCGATGCGACCGAAGTGGGTCTCGATCACGCGCAAGCCCGCGGCCGCGAAGCCCTCGATGATCGCCTCGGTCTCGTCTTGCGGCGGCGTGACGATCGCGGCGGGCCGGCGGACCACGACCACGCCGTGGTCATCGAGCCGACGCAGCGCCTCGCCGACGACCTCGGCGAGCGGACGCGTATCGGAGCGCTCGAGCGTGACGGCCTCGAGCTCCGTGGGCGGCGGGCGGGTCACACGGCCGCGCGCATAAGCGTGGCGCTCGAGCCACGCGAGCGGGTAGCGACTGACTCGACCATCGTGGGCCCAAGTGATGATCAGCGTGTCGGCCTCGACCCGGGCCTCGCGGGCGGCGACATCGTCGGGGATCTCGGACGAGTCGATCGTCCGCTCGCCAGTCTGCGGGTGGCGGTCGAGATCGCAGGCGTGGCGCAGCCACTTGTAGTGGAAGTCCGCGTGCTCGTGCCCGAGTTGGACTCGCAACCAGCGATCGTGGAGCTCGACGGTCACGCGCCAAGGCTAGCGTGCGCGTCACGGAGCGAGAAGCGGCTCAGTCGCCTTCGTCGAGCGCGTTGACCTGGACGATCCGGGCCAGGGGATCGTCGGCCTTGTGGGCGCGATTGGGCGAGCGCGAGTCGGCCGCGTCCCGGCCCGAGCGGCCGTTGCGAGCCTCGTTGGGCGCCCGCAGCATCCGCTCGCGGACCCGCTGGTGTTGGCGGGTCTTGTAGGCGTCGTGCGAGGACTCGCCCTGCTCGTTGGCCGCCGCGGTCGCTTCGTCGAGGATCTGGAACTCGGCGAGCACGAACACCACGTTGCCGCCCTGGGCGTCGAGCTGGTCGGCCGGCACGAACTCCTCGACCCGAACCGGGAGGTCGGCGATGAAGTTGAGCACGCGGAAGTTGGCGCCCGAGAACTCGTTGGTCTCGACCCCGCGGCCCTCGGTCGTGGTCAAGGGACTCGGACCGATCCGATCGAGCGCGCCGACGTCGACCAAGCTGTTCACGGTCTGGCCGGGGACCACGTAGTTGAAGGGGATCAGCTTGTGCAGCATCAGGCGCAAGATCGCGAACACGTCGGAGCGACGCTTGACGATCAAGCGGAAGCGAAGCCGATCGAACACCCGGGTCGCGCTGGTCTCCCGCTTGACCAACATCTTGGTCAGCAGCGACTCACGAGTCTTGCGCGACCACTGAAACTCGACCACCGGGGCGCCGCTGGCCTGCATCTGGTCGAAGATGTCGAGCACGCTTCGCTCGACGCTCTCGAACAACTCCGAGTCCGACAGGGCCAGCCGGGTCCGCAGCTCGCGAGCGTCGAGGTGATAGAGGATGTGCATCACCTTCAAGAGCGTGCACGCGCTGCGCTGCTGCTTGCGTAGACCGATCACGCCCGAGGCCATCAGCGGCAGATCGAGGAACGAGGCCTCGCTCGCGACGACGTCGTCGACCGCCAGCTTGAGCACGTGTCGGACATAGTCGACCCCGTGCGCGCGCAGGGCTTCGACTCGCTCGCGGTCACGCGGGTCGTCCCAGTCGAGCGCGTTGAGGGCCAGCAAGCGACGCGAGTCCGCGTGGGTCGAGTGATCGAGTCGATGCCAGTCGACCACCGACTCGCCCCGCAAGAGCAGGCGCATCTCGTTGGCGTCTTCGAGATCGAAAGGAGCGTCGAGTGCGAGCGGCGTGCCGGCCTCGAAGCCGCGCAACACCTCGGACACACGGAAGGCTCCGCGAGGAATCCGGGGCACGTCCGGATCGGGTGCGGCCCGATCGGGCTCGTCCAGCTGGGTCTGCGGCTCGTTCGACATGCCGAGGCTTCTCGGATGATAACCGAGTGAGCCGTATCACGGTTCGGTCAGTCGTCTGACCGAACGCGATATCAATTCACTCGGCGTGTGAAGCGCAGCGTGGCGACGAGAAGGGCGATCGAGACCAAAGCTGCAGAAATGTTGCCGATGTAGGCGAGGATCATCGAGGTTCTACTCCGGTGAGGGGGACTCTCGTTGTGTACTGTCGAGCGAGTCTTTCTCCTACAAAGTGGAGAAAGGTAGGACTTGCTCAGTTGTTCAGATGATCAGACGATGATCAAGAGAGGACCCGTGACCGGGTAGCTGCGTCCCGGCCGTGGCCAGCGGACGCGTCGCGCCTCTTAACACATTCCCGCAGCGCCGAAAACCTACGGAACCTCCGCAAACTCCGGGTTGGCTCACTTCTGTGGCACATGGTGACGCAGAATTCAGACAGGTGGAACCGGCAAAACCAGCCATCATCGCAAGGTGGCTGACTATCGAGGCTCGAAGCCGTGGAAGCTCGCTTTCCTCTCGAATCTCCCGCTGATCGGCTTGGTCGGCTGCAGCTCGGTCGAGGTCGAGGGCGACACCCAGGCCGATGACGAGGTCGCCAGCTCGGACACCAGCACTGGCTCGGGCACGAGCAGCGACTCGGGCACGAGCACCGACTCGGGGACCGAGACCGGCGATGGGGACGGCGACGTCGAGTGCTTCGATGGCGTCACGCCGCGCCCCTTCGACGCGAGCGCGAGCGAGGTCGGCTACGACCTGCTCGCGCCCGACTTCTCGATCGAGGAGCTCCGCGGTCCGCAGACGCTCAGCGGCTTTTGGACCGGCTGCGAGAACCATGTCTTCGTGCTCTACGCGGGCAACTGGTGGAGCTCGCCGATCGATCTGCTGATCGACGACAGCGATCCCGACACCCACTACTGGTTCATCGACACGGTCGTCGATCACGACCTCGACATGCGCAAGGCGATCGTCGGCCAGATCGCCCAGAAGGTCGAGGCTCGCTTGACCGAGCTCGGACCCGAGATCCACGACGCGCGAACCAACCAGTTCCACTACGTGCTCACGCCGGGGCTCGACATTCCGCTGGTCGCCGGGGTCGTGGCCAGCAACGCCAACGAGGCCCACTTCACCGTCGATCGTCACCAACGCGTCCGCGAGGGTCACAACGTCGCGGTCTACAATGGCGCCTGGACGCCGCTGCTCCAGCAGACCCGCTATTGGGCCAAGTACTACAACGCCCAATACGCGCTCGATGCCCAGCTCGAGGCCGAGGAGGCCGGCGGCGAGGTGCTCGTGCATCGGGTCGCCGAGGGCGTCGAGATCAAGGGCGGCGAGCCCTTCACCTGGACCTTGCCCGACGCCGCGACGATCGCCGAGTACGATCGCCTGGCCATCGATCTGCGCGTCGACTGCCCTGGCGCCGGCCATCCTTATGGAGTCGCTTGCGGCGAGTGGGACACGATCGCGTCGATCTGGCTGTGCACCACGCCCGACTGCTCCGAGCCGAACAAGCGGCGGATCGTCAAGTGGATCACGCCCTACAGCTCGCCGGGTCGCTGGCTGATCGACATCACGCCCGAGCTGCTGGCCTTGGCCGAGGGCGGCGAGCTGACCTTCGTCTCGGCTCACGGCGACAACGACGTCGGCGCCTACACCTACAAATACACGGTCGACCTGCGCTTCAGCACCGCCGAAGACGGCCTGCGACCGATCGCCAGCGAGCCCCTGGTCGTCGACGGCAACTACGGCTGGGACGCCAACTACCACATGCTCTGGAACGAGTTCCTGGTCACGCCGCCGGCCGGGACCGAGCGGGTCGAGCTCGTCGCCCAGATCTCGGGTCACGGCGCGGCCAATGGCAGCAACTGCGGCGAGTTCTGCACCTTCCACCACGAATTCTCGATCCTCGGCACCGCCTTCGGCCACGAATACAAGATGGAGAACGTCGACCGCTGCGCGGAGCATGTCGTCGACGGCGTGACCCCGAATCAAGGCGGGACCTGGTTCTACGATCGCTCGTCGTGGTGCCCGGGTTGGACGATCGAAGCTTGGAGCGCGGACGTGAGCGCGACGCTCGACGTCGGCAGCGAGAACACGATCAGCTACTCGAGCTGGTGGGGCAATCAGCTGCCGCCGACCGGCGGCGGCGCGACCATGGACGCACGCGTCGAGCTGGTCTACTTCGGCGCGCCTTGACGGTCGGCGTCGAGCTCCGCGAAGAATTGCTCGTCGTTGCCCTTCATCGATTCGCACCTGCCACGTCGACCTCGATCTCGTCGACGAAGATGAACGCCTGATTGCCCGCGCCCGGATGCCAGTCGGGGATCGTGCCATAGTTGGTCGCCCGGACCCGAACATGGCGGGCCCGCTTGCCGCCGGGCAGCTCGAGCGCGAAATCTCGCAGATGCACGCTGTCGACGTCGTGATCGTCGATGTCGTGGCCGACCCGGCCGACGACCTCGAAATGCACGCCATCGTTCGAAATCGCATATTCGACCTCGACGGGCATCCAGATCCACGCGCGGGCATCTTGCAGGTATCCGCTGCCGAGTCGACGAATACGCTTGGATGCGCCGAGATCGAGGGTCGCCTCGAAGTCGCTGCCTTGGTAGCCTTGCCAGTCGCCGAGCCGCCAATTTTCGCTGCCACGAACGCCGTCGACCAAGCCCGCGGGGCCGCCGGCGTGATACTGGCGATTGTAGGGGTAGCGCAGCTCGACCGGCCAATCGTGAAGCCGGCGATGGTAGTCCGCGCGAGCGATCGGGCTGGTCCGGCCCTGCGCGATCGCGATGACCTGGACCACGGCGCTCTGGTCGATGTGCAGGGGACCTTCGAAGCGCGGCGAGTCGGGCCCGGGCTCGCTGCCGTCGACCGTGTAGCGCAAGACCGCGTCGGCGGGCCCTTGCGCCGAGACCTCGATCGCGCCCGAGAAGGCG
>JAMHUH010000700.1:0-6769 GCA_035904925.1 Nannocystaceae bacterium | reverse complement strand
GGCCAGCCACGCCTCCGGGCCGATCCGCTGAGCGTCGAGTTGGTGCATCCCGAGCGCGCTCCAGCCCGATCCCGGCCCCAACACCCGACCGAGCTCGCGCTCGGCGTAGCGCTGCTCGTCGAGCTCGACGATCTCGAACGCCGCGAGCGCCTGCCCATAGAGGACGCTGCAGTCCTGGGCGAAGCGAAGCAGCCGGCCGCGCTCGTCGACGATCACCCGCCCGCCCGGTCGCGCGTGGGTCGTGTCGCCGACGATGAGCGGGCTGCGTGGATGCTCGCGCCAGGGTCCGAGCAGCGCATCGGCCGTGTAGAGCCGCAGCGTGTCGTTCTGGTAGGGCTTCGAGCAGGTGAACATCCACCAGCGAGCGCCGTGCACGAAGAGGGTCGAGTCGGCGTGCTGGCCCTCGACCAAGTCGGCGACGTGCCGCCAGCGCAGCGGAAAGGGATCGGCCTGGTAGAGCCGCACGCGGTCGGCCCCGAGCGTCTCGGGCACCATGTAGTGCTGGCCCTCGTGCTCGAACACCATCGGGTACGAGAGGTGAAACTCCTCGCGCAGCACGACCTGCTCGTAGCGCCAACGCAGCCCATCGTCGCTGCTCGCCAAGCCGATCACGCCGCGCTCGCTCGAGCGCTCGAGGATCTCGAAGAACATCGACCAGCGCTCGCCGCTGCGGACCATGAAGGGGTCGGCGACGAAGAGCGCGTCGAGGTCGTGGACATCGGCCGCGCGCAAGACCGGGTTCGCGAGCGCCGGATGAGGCGCGAGCTCGAGCGGGGAGCGGCCCGCGTAGATGCCGATCGACCAGATGGGGAGCATGAGGGCCAGGCCACGCTATCACGTCGATATGTCAATTTCATTGCTCGCTCGATCGAGAGCCGAGGTGAATGCTTCGCTTTGGCGACTGACTCCAATTGCGAGTGTGCTCGGCGTCAATGAGCCCAGACAGCGCGGTGCTGACCGAGAGCTGGGCGCGAGCACGTGGTCGCGCAAACTGCTCGAACTCGGCTACCATCACGAGGTGTCCGAGCCCGCGAGCAAGCAGCTGTTCTCGTATGCCGAGTATGTCGAGCGGGAGCGAGCGGCCGCCATCAAGCACGAGTGGATCGCTGGCGAAATCTTCGCCATGACAGGGGGGACGCCCGAGCATGCGCGCTTGCAGGCCACGCTCGCCCGCGTGCTGGGCAACGCGCTGCTCGACGGCCCCTGCGAGGTCTACAGCTCCGACCTGCGGGTTCGTTCACGCACGACCGAGATGGCGACCTACGCCGATCTGACCGTCGTGTGTGGCGAGCTCGACACCGACCCCGACGACGCCAACGCCGTCACCAATCCGACGCTGCTCGTCGAGGTCCTCTCGCCCTCGACCGAAGCCTACGACCGCGGCCAGAAGGCTGCGCACTACCGGCAGATACCCTCGCTGCGCGAGTACGTGCTCGTCGCCCAGGACGCGCCGCGCATCGAGGTGTTCCGCCGCGGGCACGATGGGCATTGGTCCTTCCTCGAGGCCGGCCGCGGTGAGTCGCTCGTGCTCGAGAGCGTCGGCTGCACGCTCGCGGTCGACGATGTATTTGGCCGCACTGATACGATCACGGCATGAAGGCCCGCGACCTGGCCGCGTTCACGTGGCTCGCTAGCGCGAGCGCGTGTACCCCGAGCGTCGAGCCACGCAGCGAAGAGCCGCACGCATCCACAGCCCCGCTCGTCGCCGAGCCCGAGCTCGCGGAGCCGAGCCCAGACCACGCCCCGCCCGTGCCCGACATCGCGGACATCCTCTACGAAGACCGGTGGTCGAGCACGAGGGGGGTTGGAGAGGCGACGGCTGGCGCGGGCGCGACCTTTCCACGCGTTTCGATCTACGCGGACGGCACGGTCCTCCACATGATCCTCGACGGCGAACCCGGCTTCGCGCTCGGCCGCGCGCGCCTCGACTCGGGCCAGCTCGATCAGCTCCGCGCCCGCATCGACGCGCTCGCGCCCGTCGACCGCCTCCAAGCGATCGACCTCCTCTGTCGCCGCGACCCATTCGTCGGCGGCGTGGTTCATGGCGTGAGCAGCTTCCGCGTGCGGTCGGGCGACGAGCAGGTGTGTTTCGTTGGCTGCCCGAAGCAGCCCGAGTCGCTCGGCGCGGCCTTCCTCGAGCTCTTCGACCTCGTCGAGTCTTTCGGCGACCTCGACTACCAGCCCTGGGTGTCCGACCACGGCCACGTCGTGGCCATGCAGACGCGTGGAGCACCGACGCCACCGTGGTCGGAGCACCCGCTCGAGCCCGATCGACCGCGCGCATGGGTCTTGCCGGACGAACGCAGCTTCGCGCTCGCGTGGGACCAAGCCGGCGGGCGGGTCGGGCCGATCGAGATCAGGCTCGAGGGCGAATCCTACAACATGAGCGTGGTGCCCTGGCGCCCCGGTGAAGATCGCAGCGAAGAAGTCGACGCCCTCAACGAGCTCTACGACGAGTATCGCGGGGGGCCCTCGCCCTGTCCGCTCGGCACCCGGGTCCTCACGGCCCCGCAGGTGCGATGAGATGGTCATTCCATCCTCATGAAAAACGATCGCGCTTCGCGGGCTATCGGAAACTCGGCGGCGTCGAAGAGCAAGGCCACGTCGCCATTGTCGGCGCGGAGGCAACGGGAAAAGAGCGCGAGGATCGTCATGGCTCGGCTCGGCCAGGCTGTCGCGTGCTCGCCAGCCCATACGCGAGCAGAGCCAAGCCCGCGCAGCTGAGCCCGATCGGAAGCGCGATCCATGACGCCGGCCACCAGCCGCCCAGGAACTGCTCGGCGCCGACGAACAAGTGAACCAGCCACACGCTGGTCCCGACCGCCATCGAGATCAAGGCCGAGCGCTCGTCGCCGCGCTTGGAGTAGAGCCCGATCAAGAGCGGGACCAAGAGCGAGACCATGCCGGCTGCGTAGCCGCTCTCGAGCAGCGAGTAGGCGTTCTCGCCCAAGAACGCGGTGACCAGCGAGGCCAGGCCGATCACGACCACGCAGATCCGGTTGAGCAGCAGCAGGTTGATCTGCCGGCGCTCGAACCAGGCTTGGCCGAGCGGCCAGAGCAGGTTCTGGGCGAGCACGCAGGCGGGCGAGAGGATCGAGCTGTCGATCGTCGCGAGCACGGCCGACATCACGACCAAGGTGAAGAGCACGGCCAGCGCGGGCGACAAAAAGTAATGAGCCAGGGTCGTGAGCGTCGAGTGCTCGGGCGCGCCGGGGATCAAGATGTCGCAGGCGAGGCCGATGCCGAGCGGGACGACGCCGAAGGTCAGGTAGGTGATGCCGGCCAGGTGACAGGCCCACTTGGCGGTGCCGATGTTGCGCGAGGCGAAGATCCGCTGGGCGAGGTCTTGGCTGGGCAGGTTGCCCAGCGCGCTGACGCTCAAGACCCCGAGCCAGCCGACCAGCTCCTCGGCGTTGTCATGCGGAAGAATGATCTTCTTGTCGGCGGGCATCTCGGTCCAGAGCCGCTCCACGCCGGCGGCGACCGAGCCCTCCCCGAGCGCCGAGAAGATGTTCCAGGCCATCACGAGCACGCCGACCACGACCAGCGCGATCTGGGCGGCGTCGGTCAGGGTCACCGACCACATGCCACCAAAGAGCGTGTAGAGGATCCCGACGACGGCGACCAAGACCAGCGCGAGGGTCAGCGACATCCCGAACAGGATCTCGAGCATGCTGGCCAGCGCGATGTACTGGGCGGCGATCCAGCCGAAGTAGCTCGGGACCATCAAGATCGCCGACCAGCGCTCGGCTCGGGGTCCGTAGCGCTGCTGGAAGAAGTCGCTGAGCGTGAGCAGCTTCATCTTCCACAGCGGCCCGGCCAACCACCAGCCGGCGAAGATCAGGCACAGGCCGGCGCCGATCGGCTCGAGCGCGGCCATCCGCAGGCCGCCCGCCCGGACCTCGTCGGTCGCGGTCAGCAGCACGCCCGCGCCGAACCAGGTCGCGAGCAAGGTCGGGAACGCGAGCATCAGCGGCAAGCGGCGACCCGCGACCAAGAAGTCTTCGGTCGTGTTGACCTTGCCGCGCGACCACCACGAGACGCCCAACATCAGCAGCGTGTAGAGCACGACCGTGACGGCGAGCAGGGTCTGAAGGGCAGAGTCCACGGCGCGGCGGCCGGGATGGTACTACCAAGCCGCGCTCAGCGAAGCAGCGCGCGCAGCCACCACAGCCACTCGGGCTCGCGCTCGGCGATCGAGGCCTCGACCGGCTCGCGGCGCTCGACCGTGAAGATCCCGGCGACCAGCTGCTCGACCACGACCGGGCTCATGTTCCAGGGCGGCCCGCCCTCGTTGCCGTGGTTCCACAGCAGCGCGACCATCTGGCCGCCGGGCTCGAGCGCGAGCCGCATCGACTCGAGGTAGGGCCGCCGCTGCTCGGGCGGCAGGGCGCACAGGCAGGTCTGCTCCCAGACCAGATCGAAGTGGCCGCGCAGCTCGACCGGAGCCGCGAGCACGTCGACCTCGCGAACCTCGACCTCGACGCCCTCGTCGCGAGCCCGGGCACGCAGCGACTCGACGGCCAAGGGCGCGAAGTCGTAGGCGACGACGCGATGGCCCGCGCGGGCCCAGGCGATCGCGTCGTGGCCATGGCCCGCACCCGGAACCAGCACGCGCCGGCGCTTGGTCTGCGCGGCGATCAAGCGATCGAGGATCGGTGGCGAGCGACCGAGGTCCCAGCGATCGCGGCCCTCGGCGTAGCGAGCGTTCCATTGCCCGGCGTCGGTCGGCATGGTCGACATCATCGCGCACTCGGCCGGTGGCGGGCGCGCAAACCATTCGGTGCGCTCGGTCGCCGCCGGCGCTCACAGACGCCGAGCGACCACCACGCCGCATGCCCTCGAGCTCAACTCGGTGGCGCGACGACTTCGATCGTCCACTCGACCTCGCCGCGCTCGTGTCGACACCACTCGCCCGAGCAGACGTCGTAGTCGACGCTCGCTCGGACGACGTACTCGCCCGCTCGAGCGGGCGCGCGGAACGAGGCCCGCACTCGTGGCTGCAGCGCCTGGGCGTCGACGACGGCCGACCAGCCGAGCCGGTTCTCGACCAGCGTGAGCGCGTCCGCGTCGAGGCGGATGACGAGCGGCAGCGCGCGCTCGGGCGACTCGAGCAGGACCAACGAGAGCTCGCCGCTCGCTCCGGCCGCGAGGGGGGCAACCTCGAGCGCCTGGACGCGGGCCGTGATGGTGTCGCGCTCGGCAGGGTCAGCCAGCCAGATCGAGATCACCGCGAGCAGGGCCCGAAGCACGCTCGATTGTCGGCCGGCGAGGTGCGTGGGGTCAATCATCAACACTCGCGCGCTTGCCAAGCGCGGAGCGGCCCGCGTAGAAGTCGCTGATGCGCTCGAACTTGCTGACCTCGACTCTGCTGACCTTCCCCTTGCTCGCGCTCGCCTGTGGCGACGACAAGCCGGCCGGCGACGAGGTCGGGGCGACCGACTCGACCGGCTCGGCCACCGACACCAGCAGCTCGAGCGCGACCGAGTCGAGCGACACCCAGAGCACGAGCGACTCGTCGTCGTCCACCGACACCGACACCACCAGCGACTCGTCGTCGTCGTCCACCGACACCAACACCACCAGCGACTCGACCGACACCGGCCCGAGCGGCTGCCAGGGCGACCCCGAGAGCTGCGAGCCCGGCACGCTCTGCGACGTGATCACGGGCGACTGCGTGCTGCCCGACACTCCTTGCGCGCTGACGGGCCCCTCGGTCGACTGCGAGGGCCAGCTCTGCGGACCCGGCTCGGTCTGCGACGATCAGGGCACCTGCATCCCGATCGCGCCCTGTGGTCAGGTCACCTGCGAAGGCTCGCAGTGCTGGGGCGACAGCTGCGTGTGCGATCGCCCGATCACCTGCACCACCGCGACCGCCGAGCAGCTCAACGGCGGGTTCTCGACCGACATCTTCGGGCTCGACTTCGCCGACGACTGCAACGCTTGGATGGTCACCCTGCGCAGCGGCACCGACTACCTGCGCCGCCTGACTCCGTCTGGCGATCTGAGCGAGTGGCCGGGCGTCGCCAACCTCAACATGGGCGAGGTCAAGGTGCTCAAGGCCCTCAACCCGCAAGCGCCCGCGCAGGGCATCGACGACATCCACGGCCCGCTCGGCGAGAGCCAGCAGCAGCAGCCCTACGGCGGCAACGATCTGGGCGAGGTCGCGATCACCTACACCTGCTGCCCGACCTGCGGCTGCCAGGCCAACCCGCCGCAAGGGGTCGCGCGCTTGCTCGAGGGCGACCCGCAGCCGCTGCCGATCGTGCTGGTCGCGATCGCCACGCAAGGCAACGCCGGGCCCTTCGGCAGCACGGCCGCCGACGCCGGCCCGATGGGCCTGACCTGGGGCGAGGACCTGCGCCTCTACGTCGGCAACTCGATGGCCAACGGCAACTTCGACACCGCGGATCTCAACCTGGCCACCCAGGAATTGCTCACGCAATTCGACAGCCGGGTCACCGCCGCCGCCGCCGTCAGCTCGGTCCACTTGTTGGTCGCGCTCGACACCGGCGAGCTGCTCCGCTTCAACACCGCGATCAACCAGACCACCTTCTTGGTCGATCTCGAGGTCGGCGTCACCTCGCTCAGCCACGACAGCTTCACCGGCATGGTCTACGCCGGCCTCTCCGACCTCGGCGTGGTCGAGGTCGATCCCTTCACCGGCGAGTTCGTCGACTTCGAGACCATGCCCGCCAAGGGCCGAGTCGCGGTCAGCCCCGACGGCAAGCTCTGGTATGTGCCGGCCAAGTACGCGGGCGGCAACCAG
>JAMHUH010000699.1:0-4846 GCA_035904925.1 Nannocystaceae bacterium | reverse complement strand
CTTGGCGAAGAAGAAGGCGGCGACGATGCCGAAGAGCCCGAGCGCGACGACCAAGATCAGCATCACGCCCTTGACCACCATCGCGACGTGGAGCTGGCGAAAGCCGGCCAAGAGCGCGCCGAGATCGTTGCCTTCGTCGCGCTTGGCGATCGCGAGCAGCGAGATCCCGGCGAGCAGCACGAAGAGCGGGAAGACCCCGGTCAGCGCGGCCGAGGCCAGGGTCGGGATCGAGATCCCCTCGTTGATCAGCGAGATCGTGGTCGCGCTGATCTGCAAGCCACCGGCGGCGAACATCAGCCGGGCGACGCTGGCGATCTGCTTGCGCAGATCGTCGGAGAGCCGGAAGCCACCCGGCGCCGGGGTGTGCTCGCTGCCGCGGATCGGCGCCGCATAGGGGTTGGGTTGCTCGCTCACTTCATCGCTCCAAACAGCTGCATGACCAGCATCAGCGCGCCGATGACCACGTCGATGACGAACACCGTCTCGAGCCGAGCGAAGCCGAATTCGAGCGAGTCGATGTCGCCCTCGTTGGCGACCTCGGCGAATTGCTCGCCCGCGGCCTGCAAGCGCAGCGCTTGAAGCACGACCACGCCGAGGATCACCAGCGGCACCATGCTGCCGATCAACGCGAAGCCGCCTGCGGCCCCGGCCGCGGCCATGCTGCACAACACCGCGAGCCCGACCAAGGCCAACGCGACGCTGGCGATGCCGAGCTGGGCGCTGCCGACGATCCGCAGCCATCGGGCGAAGCGCCGGACGACCTCGCTGCCGTCGCCATCCAGCGGGATCTTGTTCGAACCTAGCGATGGATCCATGCCCGAGCGTCGCATGGATCCGCCGGCTCGGGGCGGCGGGCATGGATTCGGGCATGGACACCGGCCCACGGGCACGCCAAGATTCGGCCGTGTCCGGAGCGCGAGCTCGAGTCCTGATCGTCGACGACGAAGTGGCGGTTCGCAGGATCGCCGAGCGCGTGCTCGGCCCCGACTACGAGGTCGTCGTGACCAGCGACGGCGACGAGGCGCTCGAGGTCTTGGCCGGCGCGCCGGGCTTCGCCCTGGTCTTGCTCGACGCCAGCATGCCGCGGATGAGCGGTCGCCAAGTGCTCGAGCAGATGCGCGAGCGCGGCGACGCCACACCGGTCGTCATGTGCAGCGGGTTCGGGGACGATCCCGCCGACGACCTCGCAGCCTTCCCCAACCTGCGCGGGCACATGCCCAAGCCCTACCGAATCGCCGAGCTGCGCGAGCGGGTGAGGGCGGAACTCGACCCGCGCGGGGGCATTGGGTAAGAAGCGCCCGTGACCACCCCCGAGCAGACCGACGGCCCCTCCAACTTCGTGCGCGAGCTGATCGCGGCCGATCGCGAGCGCGGCAAGTTCGAGGGTCGGGTCCAGACTCGCTTCCCGCCCGAGCCCAACGGCTACCTCCACATCGGCCACGCCAAGGCGATCTGCATCGACTTCGGCATGGCGCTCGAGTTCGGCGGCAAGTGCAACCTCCGCTTCGACGACACCAACCCGAGCACCGAGGATCAAGAGTACGTCGAGGCGATCGAGCGAGACATTCGCTGGCTCGGCTTCGACTGGGGCGCGCGGGCCTACTTCGCGTCGGACTACTTCGAGCAGATGTACGCGAGCGCGGTCGAGCTGATCCGGGCCGGCAAGGCCTACGTCGACAGCCAGAGCGCCGAGCAGATCCGAGACAAGCGCGGCAACTTCCACCGGCCGGGCGAGGACAGCCCCTTTCGTGATCGCAGCGTCGACGAGAACCTCGACTTGTTCGCGCGGATGCGGGCCGGCGAGTTCAGCGAAGGTGCGCAGGTGCTGCGGGCCAAGATCGACATGCAGCACGGCAACCTCAACATGCGAGACCCGCTGCTCTATCGAATCATGAAGCAGCCGCACCACCGGACCGGCGACACGTGGTGCATCTACCCGATGTACGACTATGCGCATCCGCTCGAGGACGCGCTCGAGGACGTCACGCATTCGCTGTGTTCGCTCGAATTCCAGGATCATCGCCCGCTCTACGATTGGGTGATCGAGAATTGCCCGATCCCGGCGCCCGCCCGGCCCGGCGCGCTGGCCAAGCCCGAGCAGACCGAATTCGCCCGGCTCAACCTCGGCTATACGGTCATGAGCAAGCGCAAGCTGCTCCAGCTGGTCACCGAGCACCATGTCGATGGTTGGGACGACCCGCGCATGTCGACGCTCAGCGGCATGCGCAGGCGCGGGATCCCGCCCGAGGCGATCGTCGAATTCTGCGAGCGCATCGGCGTCTCGCGCCGCGACAGCCTGGTCGACGTCTCGCTCTTCGAATATGCGGTTCGGACCCGGCTCAACCAGGTCACGCCGCGCTATCTGGGCGTGCTCGATCCGCTCGAGGTCGTGATCGACAATTACCCCGAGGGCGAAGAAGAATTCTTCGACGCCCCGCTGCACCCCGACGATCCCAGCCAGGGCACGCGCAAGCTGCCCTTCTCGCGCGTGCTCTACATCGAGCGCGACGACTTTCGCATGACCGCGCCGCGCAAGTGGTTCCGGCTCGCCCCGGGCAAGGAAGTGCGGCTTCGCTACGCCTGCTTGCTGACCTGCACCGAGGCGGTCACCGACGCCGAGGGCAAGGTCGTGCGGCTGCACTGCACCTGGGATCCGAGCTCGCGCGGCGGAACCTCGCCCGACGGTCGCAAGGTCAAGGGCACCCTGCATTGGGTCTCGGCCAAGCACGCGATCGGGGCCGAGGTTCGGCTCTACGATCGCTTGTTCAAGGTCGAGAACCCGCTCGAGGGCGAGGGCGACTTCTTGGCCTGCCTCAACCCCGACTCGCGCCAGTTCCTGCGCGAGTGCAAGGTCGAGCCGGCGCTGGCCGATCTGCCGATCCCCACCCGCCACCAGCTCGAGCGCACGCGCGTGCAGCTCGAGCGGCTGGGTTACTTCTGCGTCGACTCCGACGCGGAGCCGGGCAAGCTCGTGCTCAATCGAACGATCACGCTGGCCGACACCTGGGCGCGACTCGAGAAGTCCAGTCCAGGCTGAGCGGTCAGCCGCAGGACAGGAAGAAGACGACGCCATCCAAGGTGCAGTACCAGTTGTCGTTGTTGGCGTCGCAGCAGCCTTCGCCGGTCAGGCCGGTGCTGGCACAGAGGTCACCCTCGACCAAGCCGTCCGGGCAGGTGATCGGGTGGGTGCCTCCGGGATCCTCGCCCGCGAAGCCACAATCATAGTACGAGGCCATGGGGTCCCAGCCACAGGTCGGGCTGCTGCAGCCGGATGCGTCGTAGGTGCAGGTGGCGACGTCGCACGCGAGCGTCCCGCTCGGGTAGCCGAGATCCGTGCAGGAGAACCCGCCGAGCTCGGCACCATCGCATTGCTCGCCTTCGTCGATGACGCCGTTGCCACACAGGCCGCCCGTTTCGGTGGTCGTGGTGGTCTCGCTGCTGCTGCTCTCGCTCTCGGTCGTGGTCTCGGAGGTGCTCGCTTCGCCGCTCTCGGTCTGCGTGCTGGCCTCGCTCGCGCTGTCCGAGGTCGCTTCGTCGGCGACCGAATCGTCGCCAGCCTTGAAGCACGCGAGGGGAACGAAGACGAGGGACGCGAGAGCAATGCGGCGCATCGCGCCGCTCTAGCAAACGCGAGCTTCCACGGCAATCGTTCGATGACGCCAAAAGCTCCGAGTCCCAGTTGGCTGATTTTGAGTAAGACGGATTACCCCGACCGCAGACGGGCCCGCCCGATGGCTCGATCGGGAGGACGGCCCAAGACCCTATTTCATCTTCACGAATTTCTGCCCGCCAATGTACACGACCTGGGTCGAGTGCTTGGACGGGTAGATCGTTCGTAGCGCCTTGGTCTGGCCGTCGTCGAGGATCAGCTGATTGCCGGTGATCGTCCACTTGCCCTTGGCCGGCGGATTGGCGATGTAGCCGGTCGCGGACCAATCGATCGCGGCGGGGTTGTTCGCGTCCATCTCGGTGTGCGTGAAGCTGAACCCGCCCGAATGGGTGTAGGTCCCGTCGGCCGCGATCACGTACGCGGCTTCGTCGACGGCGATGCCGGCCGAGCCGCTGCTCGTCGAATCGTAGTACTCCCAGCTGCCGGGCGCGAGCGTGACCGGGGCGCCATCGATCCGTCGATAGTCGTCGCCCTCGATCACGATCGAATCGGGCTTGCGCTCGAATTTCCAGCGTCGCGTGACCCGCTCGGGGTCGGCCGGGGTTGGTTCGAGCACCAAGGTGTCGCCTGCGATCGCATAGTGGTAGAGACCGCGGCCGAGCGCGAGGCTGATGTCGAAGTCGAGCCAGGTCGGATCGCTGGGCGAATTCGTGTGGGCATAGCCGCGCGGGTCGAAGCTGATCCACTCGAGGTCGAGCCCGTCGAGGTGCTCCCACACGCCCTCGAGCGCGACGCTCGGCTTGGTCTCGGGCAGCGTGGGCACGGGTCCACGTCGTGCTCGCGCGAGCGGCTCGAGGGTTCGGTCTTCGACTCGGGCTTGTCGCATGCGGACGCGAACCAAAGACCCAGCCCGACCACGAGCGCTCGACCACCCGATCCACGCGTCATGGCGCGAGCATATCGTCTTGCGTCGAGGCGTGGGGTTCGAGCTTGGTTCAGAGCGGCGGTGCCTGGTTCAGAGCGGCGGTGCTTGGCTCAGAGCGGCGGTGCCTCGTCGACCTGCGTGCAGCGGAGCGAGCCATCGATACCCACGGCCTTGCCCTCCCTTCCGACCGCACCAAAGAAGTCGACCCGCCAGATGGTCTTGTCTTGCATGTGCAGATAGAGCTGGAGGCGCCCGTAGTCCTCGATGTCCGCGCCGCAACCATCGACGGGCTCGCCCGTCGGCTTGCCCGC
>JAMHUH010000698.1:0-10890 GCA_035904925.1 Nannocystaceae bacterium | reverse complement strand
CAGGCGGACCTCGAGCGCGGGCGTCTCGTCGCTCGCCCAGGGCGACGCCAGCGAGAGGGCCCGAATCACCCAGCCCAGCGAGGTCGAGGTCCCGTCCGTGAGCGCGAAGAGGACCCCTCGCTTGGCGCGGTCGAGCTGCTCGATCAGCTCGGCGAGCTGGGCTTGGGCTTCAAGAGCGCCATCGTCAGCAGCGGGTGGGGATAGTACCATGTCGTCTCGTTGGGGTAGGCCAAGAGCCGCTGCTCGGCGAGCAGCTGGGCCGCGATCTCGCCCTCGGGCAGCTTGCGTTCGGGGTCGGTCATGAGCCGCTCGAGCAGCTCGATCTCGGCCGCGTTCATGGCCCGCTCCTTGGCCCTTCGACTCTCGCGCAGCGCATACTCGACCATGGTCACGTCGATCGCGTCTGCGTCGGCGCGCAGGGCCTTGGACGTGGCCAGGCGAACCAGCTTGATGAAGTCGCGCGTGACCCCGCCCGAGTAGTAGGCGAGCTCGTCGACGAGCTCGGTTGGAAAGGGATCGGCCGGACCCGACGAGCCAATCAGCTTGCTGCGGGCTCGATCGAGCCGCTTGGTGACCAGCGAGCGAAAGAAGCGAAGGCCAGCCTCGCGCGGCTCGTTGGGCTGCTTGCGATCGAGCACCGGCACGTTGCAGAGCTCTTGGATGGTCAGCCCGCGGATCGACGCATCGAGCCTGCGCACGCCGTCGGGGGCGATCCACACCGCGTCGCAGTTCAGCTGGCCCAGCAGCGCAGACTCGGCGAAGAGGGTCCGGACGCGCTCGTCACCCGCGCGATCGAGGCCGTCGACCAAAATCAACAGGCGCCGCCCGTACGCACCCTGCAGCGTCATGATCATCGCGTTGACGGCATCGAGCACGGGCCGGGCCTCGTGATCGTCGCTCGCCTTGCGGGCCGCCTTGCCCGGATACCAAGACCAGCTCGCCGCGTCGGCGCCCGCGTCGAGCACCTTGAGGCCCGTGTCGGCGACCGCCCCGAGCGCCAAGCCGGCCGGACCGGCCGCGAGCGCGCCCACGGCCGCGCTCGCGACCACGACCATCGCCTTGGACAGCTTGGCCACGTCGATCTCCGGGCCCTCGCCGCCCTCGGATTTACGGACCTTCTCGAGCGCCTGCTGCAGCTGCTTGGGCTCGTGCTTCCACTTGTGTCCGAAGCGATCGACGCCCGCCCGGTAGAGCGCGACGCCGACCAGCCCGAGCAGCTCCCAGGTCTGCAGGCGCTCGAGCGCCTTGGAGTCGCCGATCGTGCTCGCAAAGTGGCGCCACAGATCGACGAGCACGATCATTCGTCGCTCCGCCAGCTGGGCGCCAAAGTGGTAGAGCTCCGAGGTCTTGCCGTTGCCGACCGCGCCGATGACGAGGTAGCGACGCAGGGTCTGGGTCTCGATCTCGAGCAACTCGACGAGCTTGGCGAGCGGGTTGTAGTCGGGCTCGCGCTCGGCGAAGAGCGCTTGCTCGGCGGGCAGCTCGGGATCGAAGATCTCCTCGATCTGGTCCCAGAAGGCCCGCTGTGTGCCCGCGTTCATGCGAGCGCAGCGTATCACAGCCGCGCTCGCGTCCGACGCGGGCGTCAGGTCGCGCCGAGCAGCCCGGCGTTGGCCCGGAAGCTCTTCGCGAAGCGCGAGTCGTCGAGCACCAGCGAGTAGAACAAGCGGCGCGGCTGATACTCGGCGTGGTAGCGGGTCTGGCCGAGCATGCGCTGGACCTTGTTGGCGGCGCGCAGGGTCGGGCCCGGCACGCGCAGCGGCACGATCCCGCGCTCTTCCAAGAAGCGGCTGAGCGGGCCCGTCGTCGGTCCGGCGACGTTGAAGAGGCCCTTGCCGTGGAGCATCAACGCGAGCACCAGGTCGCGAGCGAGGCGCTCCTTGCTGGTCGGGTTGATCATCGGGTCGAAGCCGATCGGCAGGACCGGCGGATGGCTCTCGAAGAGCAGGTTGAGGCCCGAGAGTACGCCGCCGCCGATGACCCCCGCGGGTCGCAGGACGATCACCTCGCAGTGGGGGTGGTCCATCTTCGCTCGGCACAGGAACTCGGCGTCGATGATGTCGCGGACGGTCGTCGGCGAGCTCGGATCGAGGTCGAGCTCGGCGTCCTCGGCGACCTTGTAGTCGCCGCGCGGACCGATCTGATAGACCGAGTCGCTCGACAAGAACACGTACTTGCCGACGCCGTGACGCAAGCTGGCGTCGAGCAGATGCCGGGCCGCGTTGACGTTGTACTCGTGGCGCTTGACGTCGTAGCCCTTGGGGTTGCCGGCGAAGGCCAAGTGGACGACGGAGTCGAGCGGCCGCTCGCGGAATTGATCGAACAAGAACAGGTCGTCGACCTGGCGGCGGCGATCGAGCGAGGCCGAGCGGTACATGAAGCGGCGCGAGTCGTGGTTGATCAACGCAGCCGGACAGGCGCCCTCGCCGACCCCGAGGATCAGCTCGACCGAGTCGAACTCGAGCAATTGGCTGATCAGCTCGACGGCGATCCGCCGATGCGCGCCGGCGATCAGGATCCTGCGCTTGCCGGGCCGCAGCGTGCCGGTCTCGGGTCGCTCGACCGCGCCGCTCGAGCGCGGCCGCTCGACTGGCTCGTGCTCGCCTTGCTCGTCGTGCTCGCCCTGCTTCTCGTTCATCGGACGGGATCTCCTTCGGCGCGGCGTCGGACCTCGAGCCCGAGGTGGATCTGCTCGTAGACGGCGTCGCGGACCCGCGCGACCTCGTGCTCGCGCACGGCCAGGCTCTGCAGCGCGGCCGGATCGATGTGCAGCGGCTCGCCGTAGTGGATGTAGTAGCGGACCGGCTTGGGCAGCAGCCCGAGCGGACCGAACCAGGGGAAGGTCCGGGTGATCGGGATGAAGGGCAGATCGAGCGCGCGGGCGAGCGGCTCGAGGTTGGTGATCACGGTGTGCTGCTCTTCGGCCCCGACCACGCCGAAGGGCACGACCGGCACACCGTGGCGGGCGGCCAGCTCGACGTGGCCATGCGAGAACGCGTGCAGCTCGTAGCGCTTGTCGACCGGCTTGCCGAGCGCCTCGGCGCCCTCGGGGAAGATCCCGACCAGGTGGCCTTCGTCGATCAGCCCGTCGAAGTTGCGGCGGGTGCCGGAGACCTGGCCGAGGCTGCGAAAGAGCACGCCCAAGAAGGGCATGCGGTAGACGAAGAAGTCGACCATGAAGCGGACCAGCCGCGGCGGATCGGTGTGGCGAAACACGTCCGTCGTGATCATCAGGGCGTCCCAAGGCAGCAGCCCGCTGTGGTTGCCGACGACCACCGCCGCGGTGTCGCGCGGCACGTTCTCGTGCCCGGCCGACACGACCCGAAAGTAGTAGCGATGCAGCCAGTAGGCGACCGCGTAGGCGCTGCCGATCCCCTCGGTGCTGGTCCCGAACACGTCGGTGCCGTGACCCGCGTCGTCCAGCCCATAGGACTCGATCCGCACGCGCTCCCGCTCGGGCAGCAAGGCGCGGGCGAGGTCGGGGCGAAGGCGCATGGCCGAAGGAGATTGGCGCATGCCCGCGTCCCCGCCAAGGGGGCCTTCGAACCAAACCAAAAAGCAGACCGCAGGCACGAGCCCGCGGTCTGGTTCTGCGATCGCTCGCGGCAGCTCAGCTGCCGACGGCGATGACTTGGACCTTGATGGTCACGGACACGTCAGCCGAGAAGCGGACGACGACTTCGTGCTCACCGATGGTCTTGATCGGATCGTCGAGCTGGATCAGCCGGCGATCGGTCGCGATGTTCTGCGAGGTCAAGGCCTCGGCGATGTCCTTGCTCGAGACCGAGCCGAACATCTTCTCGTCCTTGCCGACCTTGCGGGCGATCGAGACGACGGCCTTCTCGAGCTGCGCCGCGTGGGCGACGTTGGCCGCGTGAACGCGGGCCTGGGCGGCCGCGATCTCGCGCCGGTGGTGCTCGAGCTGGGTCAGGTTGGCCTTGGTGGCCAGCAGCGCGAAGCCACGCGGGATCAGGTAGTTGCGACCGTAACCCGGCTTGACGCGGACGAGTTCACCCGCGCGGCCGAGGTTGTCGACGTCCTTGGTCAGAATCATCTCGAGCATGGTCACAGCACCGCGTAGGGAAGCAGGGCGAGCTGGCGCGCGCGCTTGATTGCCCTGGTGATCTGCCGCTGCTGGCGAGCGCTGACACCCGAGATCCGAGCCGGGACAACCTTGCCTCGGTCGCTCAGGAAGTGCTTGAGCAGCTGCGGGTTCTTGTAGTCGATGACAACCGTCGGGTCAGCGAGGGGCGAGACCTTCTTGCGGCGGCCCCGACGGGGTTCACGATCATCCATGTCTTCAGCCATCAGTCGTCATCCTCGTCGTCGTCGTCGTCGTCGTCGTCATCCGTAGCCTTGTGGTAGACCTCTTCGGCCAGCTCCGCGCGGCCTTCGAGGGGATCCGGCGCGACCTCGGTGGCCGCCTCCATCGCTTCCTCGTCGACATCGGTGGGCCGGGCGCCCGGGTCGACGTCTTCGTCGACCAGCACGGTCAGGTAGCGGACCACGTCGTCGTGGATCCGCAGGTTTCGCTCGAGCTCCTTGACCATGTCCGACCCGCCGAGAAAGCGGATGTACAGGTAGATGCCCTTCTTGTTGCGGCCGACCGGGTACGCGAGCGTTCGCGTGCCCCAGTTGTCGATCTTCTGCAGGCGACCACCGTTGCGATCCAAGATGCCTTGGATGCGGCCGGCCAGCGCTCGGATACCCTCTTTGTGGGTCTCCGGCTTCAAGATCATGGTTGTTTCGTACTCGCGTTGAGTACCTCGCAGCGCGGAGTAGGCCCGCGTTGCATCTGTCGCTTCGCTCATGTGGATCCTCTTGGACTTCGGCCCCGCAGACCATCTGCGGAGCGAGGAGCCGCCGGATCGCCGGCGGGGGGCTGATCTATGCGATCCCGCCCGCCGGAGCAAGCCTCGCGGGCGCGTGAGTCAACTTTCAGAACGCGCTGACGATCACCAGCGCGCCGTTGGCCCAGGGCCCGCGCATGCGCAGCCCTTGCGGATCGTCGGGCCCCGCCAGCAGCCAGCCGCTCTCGCCGACCAGGGCCATCCGGACGAAGCGACCGCAGACGACCTCGAGCCGGGCGGTCGCCAGCGGCCCGCCGAGCGGACGAAAGCCCGCGCTCGGGGAGGCCGCGCCGAGCGTCCGCACGCCGCCCACGCGCAGCCCGGCCCCACCATAGATCGCGATCCGCCCGGGCCGACCCGGGCGACTCGAGCCACCGAACTCGCCGTAGCCGAGCAGCGCGGGCGCGACCGTCAGGGTCATCGTCCGCAGCTCGCCCGCGTCGACCGGCACCCGCCAGGCCGCGAGCTCGCCGTCGATCTTCCAGGCCAGGTTGCGCAGCGGTCGATGCACCAGCTCGACCTGCTCGCCGAGCATGATCGTCGGCGTCCGCTCGCCGAAGTAGGAGCGGACGACGAAGCCATCGCCAGCCAGGTAGGGCGCCGTCGGTCGGCGGGCGATGTTGCGGGCGCGTCGACGGGTGCGGACGCTCGACAGATCGGGATCGATCGGCTCGAGCTCGCGCGGGGCCTCTTGCTCGAGCACGTGCCAAGTCGAGCGGACCAGATCGGCGACCGCCAGCCCGATCGCCTCGGCCCGCCGCGCGGGGTCGCTGGAGTTGGGCGCGTCGAGGACCCGCGAGGCGATCGTGCCCGACTGCGGATCGCGGATCGCGAGCTCGATCGTCGGCGCTTCGGCGGACACGCAGGCGATCGAGACCTGCGTGTCCCAAGCCTGCGCGGGCGCGGAGTGGCGGTGTTCGAGCGACCAGCCGAGCGCGAGCTCGACCGACTCGTGCAGCCGCGCGAGCTCGACGTCGACGCAGGCCTCGTCCCCGCGATCGACCTGGACCACCAGGCTGGGCCGCGTGGGCGGGGGGTCGAGCGGCAGGGGCTCGAGCGATGGCGGGTCGAGCAGCAGCACGAGCGCGAGGGTCGTCAGCACGGCCCGAGCCTAACACCCAGGCCGATCGAGACGGGTCGTCGCGCTCCAGCCCACTTTCGAGGCGGCGCGGCGGCACCGGGCTATGATCTTTTCAGAATGGCGCTCGCGAACCGCGTCGGCTCCCTGCTGTGTCCAATCGGCCTGCTCGCGCTGGCTTGTGGGCCCCGGCCCGAGTCGATCCAGCGCGAGCCGGCCCCGATCGAGCTGGCCCAAGCGCCCGAGCCGGAGCCCGAACCCGAGCCCGAACCCGAGCCCGAACCAGCCAAGGTCGTCGAGCCTGCGCCCCCGCCCCAGCCGCCGCCGCTCTTCGTCGACCGGACCAACGCGCCCGCGTTCACCTCCTGCAAGTCGGTCGCGCACATCGGCGACTCGACCTCGACCGGGATGATGTCGGAGGACTACGTCCGCGATCCGAGCCTGCGCCTCGACGCCCAATACGCGCGGGTCGGGGTCGAGCACAGCGAGCTCGAGCTCTTCGGCGGCCGCTCGCTGGTCGAGCATCGGGCCAAGCACGAGAATGGCCCGATGGTCGGCCAGCGCCTGCGCGACGCCGGCTACACCGGCTGCTGGGTGATCGGGCTGGGCACCTGCGACGCGGCCAACGTGGCCAAGGACGGGACCATCGATCGGGTCGATCGGATCGAGCGGATGATGGCGATCATCGGCGATGAGCCGGTCTTGTGGATCGACGCGGTCACCCAGGTCGAAGCGGGCTATTGGTCGGCGGCGAACATGGTGGTCTGGAACGACGAGCTCGCGACGACCTTGTCGCGCTATCCCAACGCGCGGATCTATCGTTGGTCGCAGGACATGCAGGACGAGTGGTTCGTGAAAGACAAGATTCACTATAATTCGAAGGGCTACACGGCCCGCGCGACGATGGTCGCCGATGCGCTCGCGGCCGCGTTTCCGGCCCGCGATTGAGTCCGCCCCCTCATTCGTTTGTACGCCGCGGCTTCTTGGGGCCCTTCATGATCCGGGCCAGCCGCGCGATGTGAAAGCGGGCGTTGGCCGTGATCGCGCCGTTGAGGAAGATCAGATCGGTGATCTGGTAGTCCTCGATCAAGGCCAGGACGCTGGCGTCGAATTTGCGATAATCGACGATCACGACCTCGTCGAAGTGCGAGACCAGATAGACGGCGAAGGGGTTGCCGTAGGAGTTCTTGACCAGCAGGGCCCGGCGACCGGTGTGGTTGCCGGTCCGGGCGACAAACAAGGGCTGATCGCCGCCGAGGAACACCCCATAGCCCTTGCTCTGTGTGCGCAGCAGCGCGCCCTCGCTGACCAGGGTCCGCATGCCCTCGCGGGTGACGCGAACGACCTCGGCCGCGACCGGCGGGATCCAATACTCGACCTGGTCGGGGCGCCCGCGCAGCTTCTCGTCGTGGGTGTAGCGGTAGAGCGAGCCGCGATAAGGCGCGATCGTGCCCATCTCCATCGAATCGAGCGCGACCGCCTCGAAGCCGGCCTGCTCGCAGAATCCGGCGTAGGCATGATAGGCGCCCAGCCCGGTCCAGTGATGGTCGGTCCGAAAATAAATGTACTCGCTCGCGTGATCGGCGAGCGCGGCGACGACGTCGACGGTCTTGACGCTCGAATCGAGCATCGCATAAGTCGCGGCGATGTTCGGCGGCTCGTGCCGGACGCGGCCGGCGTAGGACTCGGGCAAATAGAAGGTCTGGGCCGTGGGCACGATCAAGACATAGATCGAGACCTTGTCGCGCAGGGCCTCGGCGTATTCGTTGATCACGGCCGCGTATTTGCGCGAGCCCTTGGGCCCGCCCGCGAAGAGCTGCATCGCCCGGCCATCGACGACCAGGATGCCCTCGCTGCGGCTGACGTCGGCGTCGGCGTCGTTCTCGTCGAGCTCGAGTTCGAGCTCGTCGAGTTCGAGCTCGTCGAGTTCGAGCTCGTCGAGCCCGAGCTCGTCGTCGAGCGGCTCGAGCTCGGCGTCGTTGTCGATCGTCACGGCGTAGACCGTGATCGCCTGTTCGGATCGAAACCCGCGGTGCTGCTCGAGCCAGAAATTCGCGGCCATGAAGCGATCGCGGGCCGGAAAGTGATCGGCGATCCACTCGTCGACCCCGTGCGCGAATCGACCCTCGATCAGCGCGTCCGCGCTCGGCTCGGGGAAGACGGCCAAGGCTCGATTCTCCTCGATCGAGAGCTCGGGCGTGGGCGAACGCTGGATGAATTCGGCCACGAGCAGCCCGCCCAAGCCGACCAAGGCGAGCATGAAGAGCGCGACATTGACGATCTGCGCCGCTTTGGTCGGTTCGGAGGTCACGGGAATGCTCGGGAGACGACTTGGACTCAAAAGCGGAAGTACAAGAAGGGGTTGTAGGTGCCCCCGACCAACATGGCGGTCGCGACCAGCAGCAGGGCGAGGTTGAACAACGCGAGGGCCGTGCCGGCGAGCATCGGCCCCTGCCCGCGCTCGGCCCAGCCGAGCAGGCGCGCCCGGATGATCGGCGCGACCGGGACGCAGAGCAGCAGGGCCAAGCCCAGCCACAGCGCGTTGGCCTCGATCATCGAGCCGAGCGCGGGGTCGAAGCCGGGCTGATCGCTGGCGCCGAAGATCAGGCGCAAGAAGGCCCCGAGCCGGTCGAGGTCTTCGAAGTAAAACAGCGCCCAGCCGAGCACGACCGCGAACAAGAGGTAGACATGGCTGATCGCGGCCGGCAGGGCGGCGAGCAGCCGGTGCAAGAAGAGCCGCTCGAGCGCGATGAGCAGGCCGAAGTAGAGGCCCCAGAAGATGAAGTTCCAGCTCGCGCCGTGCCAGAGCCCGGTCAGGCCCCAGACGATCAGCAAATTGCGATAGGGCCGGTGCTGCTTGCCGCCCAGCGGGATGTAGACGTAGTCGCGAAAGAAGCTGCCGAGCGAGATGTGCCAGCGCCGCCAGAACTCGGTCGCCGAGCGGGCGACGTAGGGGTGATCGAAGTTCTCGTGATAGTGAAAGCCGCAGATCCGGCCGAGCCCGATCGCCATGTCGGAGTAGCCCGAAAAGTCGAAGTAGATCTGCAGCGAGAACATCAGCAGGCCGAACCAGCCCTCGGCGACCGAGATCGCGCCCGCGTCCTTGGCCATCGTCTGGACGACCAGCTGGCCGGCGACGTTGGCGATGCAGACCTTCTTGAACAGCCCGACGCAAAAGCGCGTGACCCCGGCCGAGGCGTCGGCCAGGGTGTGGCGGCGGCCCTCGATCTCGGCCGCGATGTCGGCGTAGCGGACGATCGGGCCCGCGACCAGCTGATGAAAGAGGCTGACGAAGAGCAGAAATTTGAAGAACGAGCGCTGCGCCGGCAATTCGCCGCGGTACACGTCGACCACGTACGAGATCGTCTGAAAGGTATAGAACGAGATTCCGATCGGCAGGGCGAATTGAGGCGCCGCGAACGAGGTCGAGAGCGCGTCGTTGACCACCCCGCAGGCGAAGGCGCCGTACTTGAAGAGCCCGAGCAGGGCGAGGTTCAAGACCACCGACGAGATCAACGCGAGCTTGGGCCAGTGCGTGCCTCGGGTCGCCTCGATGATCCGGCCATGGACATAGTCGGCCGCGCTCGAGCCGATCAGCAGCACGATCCAGATCGGCTCGCCCCACGCGTAGAAGGCGAGCGAGAACAGGATCAAGAGCGCGTTGCGCTGGGCCAGGCTGCGCGCCGCGAAGTAGGCCAGCAGCTGCAGCGGCAAGAAGACGTAGAGGAAGATCAGGCTGGCGAAGACCATGCTGCCGGGGTCCTCAGGGCCTGAGCGGGGCGAACATCGGCGCAAGCCTGGCCGGGCGGCCGGTGGGCTGTCAACGCGGCGGCGGCTGGCCCGAATCCGGGCACGAAGGCGGCTCGGACGCGAGCACCCAGGTGGCGAGTTCGCTGGTGGCGACCTCGACCCGTCCGCCCAGACCACGATGGCGAGCGCCGAGTGCCGCTCCGATCCCGAGATCGCGGCTCGTCACGTGGCTGTTCGGATCTGCTCGGAGAAGCTACGATCGCCGCGAGCCTGCTCGACGCCGAGATCTTCTCGACCAGCAGCTCACGCGGTGCGCTCGATCGTCGGCAACCACCAAACAGACCGAGCAGCTCATGGGGCATATCGAGCCGATCCTCGGTCTGCGCGCGTGGGGTGCCAGCCTCGGCATCGGAAGTTTCATCACCTTCGAGTTTGGTCCACCTCGAGTGCCGGAGTGGTTGCGACCGAGTGGAGACTACCAGGTGTGGATCTATTGGTCTGCATGGAGGCTCGAGACGGAGCAGAGCGTTGTGGTTGCCTGCGAGGATCCGCGCGAAATCAGGCATCGGGAAATCAGCCGGATCGACACTCGCGTGCTCACGGATGTCGGCATTTCCTTTCCGGGGCTCGACACTGTGTTCGAATTCGGGCCGGATCTGAGGTTGCGCGTTTTTCCAAATACGAGTTGCGAAGAATTTGGCTGGGGGCTCCGTATGCCAGGCGGACACTTGGCGGTGGGACCGGGCTTGAGTTGGAGCTACGATTCAAAGCGTCACGCCTCACTCCGAATCTTGACTGGAGGAGGAGGCGAATGATGACGACTCGTGGATCGATCACGGTCTCTCGAGGTCGCAGCAGACTGTCACGCCTTGCTCGAAGCCGAGCGTCTGCGCGTTTGGGGCCGCGGCCCCGCCGACGCTCGAGCCCGCGGCGGCGCTGGGGATCAGGCTGGGGAGGCGGCCTTGGAGGGGCTCTCGCGCTTCGTTCCCAGGCGGCGACGAAGCGGTGTTATCGTGGCTGGACCAGGGGGTTGCATGAGCCAAGACGACGACGACACGCCTCGCACCGAAGATCCCGACCGCGCTGCGATCTTGGCTCGACGTCAGCACTTCATCGCGATCGCGCTGAGTGGTTTGACGACCGCGTGTGCTCGGCCCGAGGCCTCGCCCGAACCTTGCCTCAGCGTCATACCGGCGTCCGACAGTCCCAACG
>JAMHUH010000697.1:0-8315 GCA_035904925.1 Nannocystaceae bacterium | reverse complement strand
CTCGTAGGAATCCAGGATCATCACGCCCTGCTTGGACATCGGGCCGCCCGTGCCTGGCTGGACATGAAAGAGCCCCTCGAGCGCGTGAATCCGGGTCCCCGCGTGGGTCCAGTCGTCGCTGCTGTCCCATTCGAATTCGGCCTTCATCGCCTCGGCCATCCGCCAGCCGTGGGCGAAGCCGAACTGGGTGAGCACGGTCCGGGCCGCGTTGATGCCGAAATTCTCGACCAGGTACTTGCGCAGCAAGCCCATCGCGACGGCGTCGAGCAGGAGCGCCCGCTGCCCTGCAAAGCGGATCACGCCCGCTTCCGCGTCGAGCTCGAGGAGTTCTTTGTGGTCGAGATCTTCCGCTCGCATTCGGGTGGTGCCGGTCCTTCGAATTGAGGCGCGGTTACATCAAATTGACGTGTGGATGAGAATCGAAACATTTTCGGCACTTCAAGACGATGAAATTGCTCTCTTATATGGCATGGGTTCGATCGTGCAGCTCCGTTGCTTCGAGGGCGTCTTCGCCTTCAAACCACATGAAAACCCAAAAGAAATCTCGATCGCTCGCGCTCTGCCTTCGTCCGCTCGTGTTCGTCCTCTGCGGAGCAGGCGCCATGCTCGCGGGTGCCTGCAACGAGCCCGGGGACGACCTGCCACCCTTTGGCCGGCTCGACTGCGAGAACTACTGCGATCGCGCGAAGGATTGCAACGACAACACCGATGTCGACAAATGCGTCGACAAGTGCGTCAAAAACATGGGCAATTGTCAAGCCGACGAGCAGCAGGACGCGCTCGATCAGCTCGATGCTTGCCACGACGTCGCCTGCAATGATTTCGCGGGCTGTGCCATCAACGCGGGCTTGACCTGCTACTTCGGGCTGTGAATCCCATGAAATCGAACCAATTCATCGACACGAACCTGGGCGCGAAACGCTTGGCGATCACCCTGGCCGTGGCCAGCTTCTTGGCGACGGCCTGCGCGACCACGCGGCCGCTCGACCAGCAGATCGACGACAGCAACGTGACCGCCGCGCTCGCGACCAAGTATGCGCTCGACTCCCAGATCGATCGCTACCGGATCGACATCGACACGCTCGACGGGGTCGTGACGCTGCGGGGATCGGTCGGCAATGGCGAGCAACGCAGCGACGCCGAACGAATCGCCAAGGCCACCGATGGGGTCCGCAGCGTCGTCAACGAGCTCGAGATCGACACCACGCCACGCACGGCCAAGGCGACCTTCGAAGACAGCTGGATCGTCGTGCGGATCGACTCCAAGCTGGCCGTCGACCCCGAAGTGCGCTCGCGCAACGTCGACGTCGACGTCGACGAGGGCGTCGTGACCCTCTCGGGCATCGTCGAGAGCCAGGCCGCCAAGGCCGAGGCCGAGGACTTGGCGCTCTCGGTCGATGGTGTGACGAAGGTCGTGAACGAGCTCGAAGTCGGCAGCTGAGCTCAACCCGGCTCGAGCGCGACCGCGATCGCGAAGTGATCGGAGGTGTGCTTGTCCGAAGCCCCGTAGACCCAGGTGTCGACGGTCCAAGTCGGCGCGCTCCAATTGCCGCCAGCGACGAAGACGTGATCGATCCGCGTGGCCGGATCGTAGGGCGGCACCGGATCTTGGTTGCTCTCGACCGTCCAGGTCGGGGCGAGGTCGAAGCTGTTGGTCAGCGCGAAGCCCTGGCCATCGACGCCGCCGGTCAGGATCGCGTAGGCGGCCGAGTCCGGCTGCGAGTTGAAGTCGCCGACCACGATGATCGGCAGCGTGCCCGCTTGGTTGGCCGTGCGCTCGAGCAGCAAGGGCGCGCTGAGCTCCTGGCTGGGCGTGTTGTTGTCGAAGTGGGTGTCGACGAAGAGCAGCTCGGCCCCGGTCGCGAGCTCGTGGAGCTGGGCCCAGGCGACCAGGCGTGGAAATTGTGGCGAGGCGAAGCCGACCGAGAAGGGCAAGTCGGGGGCCGGGCTGAGCCAGTAGAAGCCCGAGTCGACCAAGCTGTAGCGATCGGCTCGCCACCCGATCGTCGCGTCGGCGTAGTCGGAGGTGTCGTCCGAATAGAAGAGCACGTCGTACTCGGGCAGCAGCGCGAGCAGCTGCTGGACTTCGTCGGCGGTGAAGAGCTCCTGCAAGCCGACCAGATCGGGCGCGTGGCGGCCAATGGTGTCGGCGATGTAGGGGACGCGCTCGTCCCAGGGGTCGTAGGTGTCGTCGCAGAACGAGCAGAGCACGTTGAAGGTCATCACGACCATCGGGTCGAGCTCGGGCGGGTCGGCCTCGGGGATGTCGAGCTCGTTCGGGCCTCCGCTGGGGATCTCGTCGCCGTTGGTAGTGCTGCTGCTCTCGCTCTCGCTCTCGCTCTCGCCGACTTCGTCGCTCTCGCCAGCTTCGGCCTCGCTGCTGGGTGGGTTGCTGGAGCAGCCGAAGATCGCGAGCGTGGCGAACGAGATCGTGGCCATGCGGCGCTGCGAGGCGAGGTTGGGCATCCTGGCGATCATTCCATGGTTTGCCAGGGGCTCGCGCGTTTTCGGGCGTGGGCTTCGGTGACGAGTTCGCAACCACAGTAGACTCCGCGATGCCCTCGAGCCTCCGCGCGTTGGTGGTGATCTTCGGGCTGGCTGGGCTCGCATGCATGGAGCCCACGGGCGGCCCGACCCACGAGTCGGCGCCGCTGCCCGATCGCGAGGCCGAAGTTCATGCCGAGGCCGAAGTTCATGCCGACGCGGACTTGCCGGGCCCGGCCGCCGAGCCGACGACGCCCTACGATCGCAAGGCCTGGAAGCACTGGATCGACGACGATCACGACTGCCAGGACACGCGGACCGAGGTCCTGATCGCCGAGGCGATCGAGGGGGTCGTGTTCGAGGGTTCGCGCAATTGCGAGGTCGAGTCGGGCCGCTGGCAGTGCCCCTATACCGGCGAGATCATCCGCGAGGTCCACCTGCTCGACGTCGACCACCTGGTCCCGCTGGCCAACGCGCATCGATCGGGCGCCGACACCTGGGACGCCGCGCGCCGCCAGGCCTACGCCAACGATCTCGACGATCCCTACCATTTGATCGCGGTCGAGTACGGCGCGAATCGATCGAAGGGCGACAAGGGACCCGAGGCCTGGTTGCCGCCGAGCGAGGAGTTTCGCTGCACCTACGTGCGCGAGTGGGTGGCGGTCAAGCGAAGGTGGCAGCTCGGCATGAACGAAGCCGAGGCCGCCGCGGTCCGGGCCGATCTCGCGGCCTGCGACGCGGGCCAGATCCCCGCGTTGCCGGACAAGCCCGCGCGGACGCGGGAGCCGGAGGCGAAGCGCGAGCCCGAAGCGAAGCGGGTGCCCCAAGCGGAGCGGGAGCCCGAAGCGGAGCGGGAGCCCGAAGCGGAGCGCGAGGCTGGTGCGTGCTGTCGGGTCTGCAAGAAGGGCAAGGCCTGCGGAGACAGCTGCGTTGGCCAGGACTCGACCTGCACCAAGCCACGCGGTTGCGCCTGCGATGCCGACGATTGAGCGGGCGGCTCGCCCAGAACACGAGCGGGCTGCTATGTCTCGCGCGCGTGCCCACGCAAACCCGCGATGTCTCCCCCGGTCCCGACCTGCGTCGGGTCCGAACCAGCACCGGCGAGCTGCTCGAGGTCCCCAAGGGCTGGGAGCTGCTGCCGCCCGGCGACGCCGGCCTGACTCGTCGGGTCAAGCAAGCCGGCCCGACCTGGTCGGTCAGCGAGAAGCGCGGTCGCAAGCTCTTCTCGCGCGGCGTGTGGGCGCCAGCCGAGCGGATCGCCACGCTTCGCGCCGAGCTCGAGCTCGAGCGGGCCAAGCCGCAGTACGCCAACCGGCTCGAGGCCGATCGCAAGCGGCGAGCGCAGGTCCAAGATCGCTACGCCGACGAGTTCGAAGCCACGATCGTCGAGTTCCTCGCATTCGCCCCGCGTCACGCACAGCTCGCCAAGCAGCTGGCCGCCGCGATCGCGGCCCATGCCGTGCCGGTCGGCAGCGGCACGGTCGCGCGGACCAAGTCGATCCCGATCGAGCAGCGAGCCGAGGCCGCGACGATCGCCTGGCTACGCCACCAGACGACCGGCTACGACTCGATGACGATCCCGCGGATCAAGGGCATGCGCCGCGAGGTCCGGCGCATGCTCGCCGAGCGCTCGCGCGAGCTGCTTGGCCGTTATCGCCGCGGCGAGGCCGTCGATCCGAGCCGCTGCCCGATCGGCCGCGCGCTCGCGGCCAAGGCTGCGGTCGAGGTCGCGGCTGCGGCCGAGGTCGCGGCCAAGGTCGCGCTCGAGCACGATGACGACTACGAGGATGAGGACGACGAGGACGACGACGCCTTCCCCTTCACCGAATGACGACGCAACTGCGTGCGAGCATGACCAGCGCCCATGCTGCGAACGCGGGTTCGGGTCGGCCATCGGGCTGCTGGGCAAATTCGAGGGCATATCGGGCAAGTCGAGCGTGACGCACGACCAGGGCCAGGCTGAGCAGCTGCGATCGAGCTTCGCTGATCAGCCGCGGGCCATGAAGCGGGCGATCCCGTCGCAGGCCTCTTCGATCGTCTGCACGTCGGGCAGCAAGACCAAGCGGAAGTGCTGGGTGCCTTCGCGCTGACCAAAGCCGCTGCCCGGCACCGTCACCACGCCAGTCTCGCGCATCAACTCGCGGCACCAGGTCGCGTCGTCGACCTGCCGATGCAGGCGCGGGAACGCATAGAAGGCGCCCTGCGGGGTCACGCAGCTGATGTCGGGGATGCTCGCGAGCTTGGCCATCGCGGCGTCGCGCCGGGCGACCAGCTGCGGGATCATCTGCGCGAGGTTGTCTTGCGGACCCTCGAGCGCGGGCTTGATGCCGTATTGCTCGGGGTGGTTGGCCGAGAGTCGGGCGCGGCCGAGCTGCTGGATCGCGTTGATGTAGCCGCGCAGCTGCGCTTCGGGGCCCGAGAGGATGCCCCAGCCGATCCGCCAGCCGGGCAGCACCCAATTCTTCGACAGGCCGCACAGGTTGAGCACGCAGGCACGAGGATCGAGCGAGCCGAGCGGGATGTGCTTGGCCCCGTCGAAGAGCAGGCGGTCGTAGATCTCGTCGGCGAAGATGACCAGGTCGTGGGCGATCGCCAGCTCGACGATCTTGCGCAGGGTCGCCTCGGACGCGACGCTGCCGGTCGGGTTGTTGGGGTTGATGACCACGATCGCGCGGGTCTTGGCGTCGATCAGCCGCTCGATGTCGGCGACGTCGGGCTGCCAACCCGCGGCCTCGTCGAGCTGATAGGCCCGGTTGTCGGCGCCGAGCTTGGCCAGCAGCGCGGTGTAGAGCGGGTAGCCGGGCGAGGGCGTCAGCACGTTCTCACCCGGGTTGACCAAGGCCGAGAGGGCCATGTCGATCACCTCGCTGCACCCGCTGCCGATCCAGGTGTGGACGATCGGTTGGATCCCGCGCGCGCTCGCGTCGCGATTGATGGACTCGACCGCTTCGTCGATCCCATCGGAGGGCGCGTAGCCGTTGCGGTTGGTCTGCATCGCCTCGTGCACGGCGTCGAGCACGTGCTGCGGCGGACGAAAGCCGAAGGGGTTGGGATCGCCGATGTTGAGGTAGAGCATCCGCTTGCCCTCACGACGAAGTTGATCGGCGAGGACGACGACGTCGCGGACGGCGTAGCGGACGTTGGCGACTCGTTCGGCGGGGAGGATCGGCTGGCTGGCCACGCCGAATGGTACACGCAGGGTCAGGGCCCGATGAAGTAGACCCGACCGAACTCGACGTCGGCGTAGCCAGCCTCGATCTGGCTCGGGTCGGGTTCGTCGGTGGTCGGGTGCTCGATTCTGCTGCCGCGGCGGCGGGCGTCGCTGTACCCTCGCCGCGATGCGTCGCTCGTCCTTCGTGTTCGCGGCTCTGCTCATGGCTTGCTCGGGCAGCGCAGACGAGGGGCCGACCAGCTTCGGCGACGAGATCGGCAGCTCGGACAGCGAGTCGGGCTCGAGCGAGTCGACGAGCGCGCTGTCCGATCTACCCGGCGATGCGAGCGAGAGCGACTCGAGCGGCGGGCCGATGCAAGAGCTGAGCGAGGTCGGCCACGCCCGCGAGTTTCGAGCGGTCTGGGTCGCGACCGTCTACAACATCAACTGGCCGAGCAGCGCCGGGCTCTCGCCCGAGCAGGGCCAGGCCGAGCTGCTCGAGATCCTCGACACGATGGCGGCGATCAACCTCAACGCCGTGGTCTTCCAGGTCCGGCCCGAGTCCGACGCCTTCTACCCCTCGACGCTCGAGCCGTGGAGCCGCTACATGATGGGGACCCAAGGCCAGGACCCTGGCTGGGATCCGCTCGGCTTTTTGTGCGAGCAGGCCCATCTGCGCAACATCGAGGTCCACGCCTGGCTCAACCCCTACCGCGCCGCCGCGTCGGCGGGCGCTCCGCTGGCCTCGCCCCACATCGCCCTGCAGGCGCCCGAGCACGCGCACGTCTACAACGGCGGCCTGTGGATGGACCCGGGCGCGATCGAGATCCGCGAGCACACGGTCGACGTCGCGCTCGACATCGTCGAGAAGTACCCGATCGATGGCATCCACCTCGACGACTACTTCTACCCTTACCCGGACGGCAACGACTTCCCCGACTCGCTGACCTGGAATCAGTATCTGGCCGACGGCGGGGCGCTGGCCAAGTCGGATTGGCGGCGCGACAACGTCAACGCGCTGGTCGAGGAGCTGCACGACTCGCTGCTCTCGGCCGACCCCGACGTGCGCTTCGGGATCGCGCCCTTCGGGATCTATCGGCCGGGGATCCCGGCGGGGATCGTCGGCTTCGATCAGTACACCTCGCTCTACGCCGATCCCAAGCTCTGGCTGGAGCAGGGCTGGGTCGACTACCTGGCCCCGCAGCTCTACTGGCCGACCACCTACGCCCAGCAAGACTACGCGGTCCTGCTCGACTGGTGGACCACGGTCAACCCCGAGCGCTACGTGTTCGCCGGCAACTACCTGAGCAAGCTCGGCACCGCGCCCGAGTGGTCGCTCGACGAGATGCTGCTGCAGATCGAGATCAGCCGGATGCACGCCGACGGCAATTCGCTCGGCAACGTGTTCTTCCAGGTCGAGCCGCTGCTCGCCGACACGCTCGGGATCAACGAGGCGCTCCACCAGGAATTCTACGGCTTGCCGGCCCTGAGCCCGCCGCTGGCCGAGCGGCTCGACGAGATCGTCGAGCCGCCCCTGGTCGAAGTCCTCGGCACGAGCGTGAGCCTGAGCGATCCCGCCGAGCAGCCGCTGCGCGCCTTCGTGGTCTATGCCGACGACGGCGGAGGCGGCTGGACGATCGATCGCATCGTGCCGGCGTCGACCCTGCAGTTCGAACTCGGCCCGGGTCGCTGGGCGATCAGTGCGGCCGGTTGGCACAACGTCGAGAGCCTCGGCGTCGTCGTCGAGATCTGAGGCATCATGACCACCATGTCCATCAACCCCGCGCCCGTCGAAGTTGGTGACCACTGGGCTCAGCAGTCACCGATCTCCATCGTCCACGCGGACGCGTTCCGCATCGTCGTCCGGGCCGGCTACCTGACCGTCCGCTACTCGGAGAAGCCCGTCTCGGGTCAATTCGTCGGCGAGCAGGGCCACCGGAAGTTCGAGATCCGGAAGCCCTCGCCCTCGCACTCGGTCGCGCTCGACCACGCCACGGCCAACTTGGTCCAGATCCATCTACACGCGCCCTCGGAGCATGAAATCGACGGGAGCAAGCGACGCGGCGAGATCCACCTCGTCCACGAGATCGTCGACCCTCGCCTCGGGTCGACGATGATCGTGCTCGGGGTCTTCTTCGACGTGAAGGATGCACAGGCGAAGCGAGCGTTCTTCGACACTTGGGCGAAGGCGTCGAGCATGGCGAAGGCCAGCGGAGACGACGTCGAGATCCATCCCGCTTCGCTGCTGCCAGAGAACTGCGAGCAGTGGTACCTCTACGAGGGCTCGCTGACCTCGAAGCCGACCCGCGAACTCGTCACCTGGATCGTGTTTCCAACCTCGCTCGATGTGGCGTCGGACGATCTTCGGAAGATCGAGCAACATGCCCATCAGCATGGGCGGGAGATTCAGCCGCTCAACCGTCGCCACGTCTTGCGGAATTTCGAGCGACGAGGGTGAACCACGCCGCGAGCACGCGACGTCGAGGTTCATGAACCATCGCAGCCCGCGAACTCGACGAGCTCGAGCGGGCAAGGTGTTCGGTCGGCCGGGCGAGAAGCCGGACGAGAAGCGTGTCGACGCCGGGGAAGGGGTGAAGGGAAGAGGAAGAGGCTTCTCGGGGGAGGGCGGGGAGGACCCCGCCCTCTCGAGCCTTCTAGGACACGATTGGAGCGGGGCGCT
>JAMHUH010000696.1:0-2270 GCA_035904925.1 Nannocystaceae bacterium | reverse complement strand
GCGTCGACCAGCGAGGCCCGCGAGCTGCGTCCGCAGGGCAAGCGCCTCGACACCGTCGCGGTCGTCGAGCGGGCCGCGAAGGCCCGCGAGGTCTCGACCCGCACGGCGGCGACCATCATCGTCGCGCTCTCGCTGACCGCGGGTTTGCTGACCTGGCTCGTCCGGCTGCTCTCCAACTGACCTGATCCCGTCTCGCCTTCGTCGTTTGCAGGAGCTCTCATGCGCATCACCACCCTCGGATTCCTCACCGCCCTCGGCATGACCTTGACCAGCGCGAGCGTGTGGTCGCTGACCAGCCCGGCCGAGGCCGCCACGAAGAGCGAGGGCAAGGGCAGCATCGCCGCGCGACCCAGCGACGGTCCGAGCGTCGAGCCGAAGGTCGACGACCCCGCGATCGCGAGCGTGAAGGTCGACAAGTCGACCTTCGTGGCCGGCAAGACCCTGATGCTCGAGGGCCGGCTCGCCCAGGCCACGATGCTCGCCGATCAAGCCAACGAGACCTTCTTGTTCGTCGACGTGCACAGCGAGCTCGACCCGAGCGGCGATCCCTTCGGCAGCGCGGCCTCGCCGATCAACCTGGCGATCGTCATGGACCGCTCGGGCTCGATGGCCGGACAGCGCGAGCGCAACGCCTTCGAAGCGGCCGAGGGCATGATCCGGCGGCTGCGCGAGGGCGACACCGTCAGCGTGGTCTCCTACTCGGACGAGGCCCGGGTGCTGATCCCGGTGACGACCATCGACGCGATCAACCGCGAGCGGGTCATCGGCGATCTTCGCGTGGCCACCACCGAGCTGCCCTCGGGCCACACCTGCATCTCGTGCGGCATCGACCTCGGCATGCGCACGCTCGAGCGTCGCCGGGCCGGGATCGACCGCATGCTGCTCTTGTCCGACGGCGAGGCCAACCGAGGCACCCGCGACGAGCAAGGCATCCGCGTGCTCGCTCGCCAGGCCCGCAACGACGGCGTGACCATCTCGTCGATCGGCGTCGACGTCGACTACAACGAGAAGCTGATGTCGGCGATCGCCCGCGAGAGCAACGGTCGTCACTACTTCTCCGAGACCGGCAGCAACCTGGGCGAGATCTTCGAGCAAGAGCTGCAGTCGCTGATCCGCACGGTCGCGACCGAGGGCAAGCTGGTCGTCGAGCTCGCGCCGGGCGTCCGGGTCGCCGAGGTCTTCGATCGCAGCTACCAACAGGTCGATCGGCGCGTGATCGTCCCGCTCGGCAGCTTCGCGGCGGGCGAGCAAAAGACCCTGCTGCTCCGGCTCGACGTGCCGGCCAGCCCCGAGGGCGAGCGCCCGATCGCCAACGTCTCGCTCAGCTACACCGGCGTCAGCCAGAGCGGCGTCGCCAACGACGATCCGGGCGAGTGCTTCGGCTCGCTCGCGGCCCAGCTCAGCCGCAGCGCCAGCGAGGTCTCGCCGCTCGACGCGATCGTGCTCGCGCGCCTGACCCGGGCCGAGACCTCGCGGACGCTCAACTCGGCCAACGACCTGTTCAACGAGGGCCGCGGCGGCGAGGCCCAGGCGCTGCTCGAGAGCCAGCTGCAGAAGATCAGCTCGCGCAAGCAGTCGGCCGGCGACGCCGCCGGTGCGGCAGGCTTCAGCGATCCCTTCGATCGCAACCTCGACGACGACTTCGCCGCCCAGACGGGCGCGATCGACAAGGCCAAGAACAAGTTCGAAGAGGCCGCCGCTGCGCCCTCGCCGACCACGAGCCGGCCCGCCAAGGCGCAGATCCGCGAGAACGTGGCCAACGCGGACGCCTTCTCGCTGTGACGCGTCGCGGGCAGATCGCGTGCGTGCTCGGGTTCGTGCTCGGCTGCGCACCCGAGGCGCGCGACATCGACGAGCCCGAGCCAGGCGTCGAGCTGAGCCTGATCAGCTACAACGTCAACTTCGGGCTCGCTGGCGATCCCTCGACGCTCGCGGCGATCGTCGACGCCGACGCCGACATCATCGTGCTGCAAGAGACCACGCCCGAGTGGGAGCAGGCCCTGCGCGAGGCCACCTCGTCGGCGGGACGCTGGCCACACGCGAGCTTTCATCACTGTTGTGGTGCGGGGGGCTTGGCCCTGCTCTCGCGTTGGCCGATCTCGACCTTCGAGGTCCTCGAGCCGCCGGCCGACGTGGACGCATGGTTCCCGGCCGCGCGGGCGATCATCGTCACGCCTGGCGGAAGGGTCGAGCTGCTCGACGTCCATCTTCGACCGCCGGTCGCGAGCGCGGGCCAAGGTTGGCTCGGCGCGCTGAGCTCGACGCCGAAG
>JAMHUH010000695.1:0-5768 GCA_035904925.1 Nannocystaceae bacterium | reverse complement strand
CTTCCTGACGCCTTGCGGACCGACGATTTCGGCTGCGCTGACCTTCGAGGTTCGTCGACTTCGCGCGGCGGGTCAGTCGGTCAGCGAGGATCGATCGCACATCGACCGGGCGAACCATCCGATGGCGCTCGTGCTCTCACACTTGCTGCGTGAGGAGCCTTGGTTCGACTTCCACGGAGGCTGAGAGCGCCCAGCGGGCGCGCGTCGAGACCATCGACGCGCGCCTTCTCGATCGCAGAGTCGAGTGACGACTAGTTCTTCAGCCGGGTGTAGAACTCGGACGCCTCGAGCGCATTCATGGTCCCCGCCGGGCCGGTCACGACCGTGTGCGTGCCCGCGACCAGCAGGCCAGTCGCGTTCAGCTCGGCCTGCGCCGCGGTGACTTGCTGGGCGGTCGCGCCCGAGCTCGCGAGGTCGACACCATCGAGGTTGTCGATCAAGTTGGTGTTCAAGCTGCGCTCGATGAAGGTGGCGCAGGGGTAGGTGAAGCAGACGATGCCGGTGTCGTCGACGCGCGAGAAGTGGCCCTCGGGCTCGTTGCCGGTCGCGCCGATCCAGACCTCGTTGGCAACCAAGACGTCGGCCAAGATCGGGCTGCCGATGTCGACCTTGGCCAGCGCGCCGCGGACCAGGGCACCGCCGCTGGTGATCGCTTCGCGGGCCTTCTCTTCGGTCGCGGGGTCGAGCTCGAGCTTGCTCAGATCGAGGTCGAACATGTGGCATTCGGCCTGCCAGGTCCCGTCGGCGCAGCGGGCCACCTCGGTGTTGACCCGACCGACGAAGTAGCCGCCGCAGATCGGCGAGACGCACTTGCGCATGTCGGGGCCGGTCACGATGAAGTAGTCGGCGACGGCGATCTTGGCCGCGAGTTCGCCCGCGCGGCTCTCTTCGTCGTCGTCGCCAGCCTCCGGGTCGCAAGCGAAGAGCGGGAGGGCGAGCAAGGTGGGGATCAGCGTGGAAAACACGATTCGGGTGATGGACATGGGGTCTCCGTGCAAACAGGTCGCGCACTCAGGTCGCAGTCGGCGACGAGCTGTCCAAGGGCGCTTCACGATCGCAAGTGACTTTGCGAGCGCGGGCCGAGGACCTCCGAGGTGCGACGTTGCGCCTCCACTACTACTCGCTCGCTTCGCCGACGCAAGACCGGGACCGCCCCGATCCCGGGGTTGGATGCGCGCGCGAGCGCGTGCACGAGCGCGTGAACGAGCGAACTCGTCGAGAAAAATTCGTTCGTGAACCCGATCACTCGCGCGCACGAAACCCGACGCTCGTCGACGTGCACACAGACCAGCCTGCCGGCCGACTCGCGTTGACCCTGCACGCGAGTCCGGGCCATCCTGAGCGAGTGCGGCGACCCAACCCGATCGACCTGGCTGCGCTCGCGCTCGTGCCTTGGTTGGCCGCCTGCCCGAGCGACGCGGCCAGCGACGACGAGGCCGAGAGCAGCGAGACCACGCCGGTCTTCGAGCCGCCCCCGCCCGAGTGTGGCAACGGCTACCTCGAGCCCGGCGAGGACTGCGACGACGCCAACACCCTCGACGGTGACGGCTGTGACAGCCTGTGTCGGCTGCCTTGCGGGCTGGCCTTCGAAAGCCGTCTGAGCGTCTCGGTGCCCGACGTGATCGCGGTCGTGGTCGACATGGCGATCGCACCCAATGGCGACATCGTGATCGCGGCGACCCACGACGCGCAGGTCTCGTCGATCACCGACGATCTCTGGCTCGGCCGCTGGACCAGCACCGGCGAGCTGCTCTGGTCCGATTTTTTCGACTTCGGCGGCGACGAGCTGACCAGCGCCGTGGTCGTCGACGCGCAAGGCCGGATGTACCTGAGCGGCACGGTCGGCGCCGACGATGACGGCACCGATGCCTGGCTGCGCGGCTTCGATGCCGAGGGCAACGAGCTGTGGACGCAGACCTACTCGGGCAGCGTCGTCGGATCGAAGGACGGCGCCAATGGCCTGGCCCTCGCGCCCGACGGCGGCCTGGTGATCTCGGGCTTTCAGCGCGTCGCCGACAAGGACGGTGACGCCTGGATCGCCAAGCTCGACAGCGCCGACGGCTCGATCGTGTGGGAGAGCTTCTGGTCGGGCCCGGTCGCGGCCAACGGCTACAGCCTCGACGTCGGCGGCAAAATTACGGTCAATGACGAGGGCCGGATCTGGACGATGCCGGTCGAGTACGTCGATTTCGAAACCTACGACGCGCACCTGATCGAGCTCGCCAACGACGGCTCCGGCGTGCTCGTCGACATCGCCCCGCAAGCGGGTGGCACCGACCACGAGCATGTCGGCGCGGGTCTGGTCGCCGACGCTGGCAAGGTCTACTTCGGCATCGCTCGACTCGGCCCGGGCGCGACCTTTTGGGTCCACGCGCTCGACAGCGCGACCCAAGAGCTGGCCTGGGTCCGCGAGATGCCCAGCTTCGTCGACGAGGGCGACACCTGGACGCTGCGCGACCTCTCGCTCTCGCTCGGCGAGCCCTCGGACGGGCTGCTCTTCGTCGCCGGCGATCTGGTCCGCGATGAGAAGGAAGACACCTGGGCCGAGGCCTTCGTGCACCGGCTCGACGCCGCGGGCCAGACCACCTGTGCCACCCGCTACAGCCCGCCGGGCGAGATGGCGGTCGCGCCCGACTTGTTCGTCGGCGCGGTCGCGAGCGACGCCGCGGGCAACTCGATCGCCGCGGGTCGACTGACCGAAGCCGACGCCTCGCGGCTGATCTGGATCGGCAGCTTCCGCGGGCCCTGATTGGTCACTGGGGATCGGTCACTGGGGGTTCGGCGTGAACCCGCGAATCGCGACCAGGCGATTCCCACCGCCGAAGGTCGTGAACAAGAAGTCGCCGCTGTAGGGATCCAAGAAGGCCCCTTCGGCGCCCGTCAAACCAGTCACGAAAGGCCGTCGGCTGGCGACGACCGGATCGCCGTTGGCGTCGGCGTCGTAGGCCGCGAGGTTGCCGGCCGACCACTCCGAGACCAGCAGCCCGTCGACCGCGAAGCCGGGGTTTTGTCCGCTGATGTGCACGAAGCCCTCGGGCCCACCTTGGATCGTGGTCGCGTAGGTGGCCGACGCGATGTCGAAGGTGCCCATGCCGTCGTCGACCAGCTCGATCGAGTACCACTGGCCCCCGGGCCACGCGACCAGCTTGAGCTGGCCTTCACCGGCGAAGCCCGGCGGCACGAAGTTGAGCCCGCCCGGCGACGAGGTCACGCCGAGCGGACCGAGCGGGATGATCTTGTCGGTCGCGATCGAGCCGAGCTCTTGCAGGCCGAGCTCGTTGTTGGGCCAGCGAGCCAAGAAGAGCACGTCGGCCGGGCCATAGGTGACGCCGCCGTCGTTGTAGGCCGCCTCGGCGAATTCGACGATCGGCGAGCCCGCCCAGCCGGTCACGTGGCAGCTCGCGTCGCGGGTGATCTCGACCGAGTAGAGCTTGCCCGCGGCGGTGTTGGCCGAGCCGCCGATCAGCAAGGTGTAGGGGTCGTCGATCTCGACCGTCAGCCCGCCCCAGTTGACCGGCACGCCCGGCAAGCTGCCGAGGTCGAAGCACTCGTAGTCGTTGGCGAACTCGGGCGCGAGCAAGATGTTGGCGGCGGCGCAGTCGGCCGGCGGGACCGGGGGATCGACCGGCACGCAGTCGAGCAGGCCCGTGTCCGTGGTGTCGGTCGTGTCGGTCGTGTCGGTGGTGTCGGTCGTGTCGAGCGTGTCGGAGCTGGTCGCGTCCGTGCTCGAGCTGTCCGTCGCGTCGCTCGTCGACGTGTCGGCGCTGGTCGTGTCGGTCATGCTGGTCGCGTCGCTGCTCGAGCCATCCGTCCCGAACTCGCCCGCGCTCTCGCTCGCGCCGTCCTCCGAGCTCGAGCCAGCGTCCACGGCCGTGTTGGCCTCGTCATCGCCCTCCCCGGAGTCTGGACAGCCCAGGAGTCCGAGCGGCAGCGAGATCAGGCCGAGGAGCGAGCGCAGACGAAGGTCCATGCGTCACCCTACCAGGCCGCGCGAGCGGGCTGTGGACACCAATTAGAGAAAACGCCAGGGGGCGGCGCTCGACCAGCGTTCGCGCGGCCACTTGGCCGATCCGCGCAGGTCTGAAACAATGCTCGTCGCGTGGCGCTCCGACCCAAACCAGCGGCTCCCGACAACAAGACCTTGCGGGTCGGCTTGCTCGGCGGCTGGTACGGGCTCGATCCCTGGGACGCCCAAGACCTCGCTGGCGTGACGGTCCGCGCCCAGTGCTTCGACACGCTCTACCGCCGCCGCGAGGGCCAGCTCGAGCCCGACCTTCGCTACCTCGCCCACGGCCTGCGCCTCGACACCATCGGCGTCGACGGCCTGCCCCGCTACTCGATCCGGCTGCGCGACGATCTTCGCTTCGCCGACGGCAGCAGCGTCGAGCCCGAGGACGTCGCGGCCTCGCTCGATCGCGTCGCGCCGCTCCGGGCCGCCGCCAAGATCAGCGCCGCGGGTGGTCGTCGACTCCAGCTCTCCTGCCTCGAGAACGAGGTCTTGCTCGAGCCGCACCTCGGCCAGATCTGGAGCGTCATCGGCAAGCGCGGGGCCAAGAATTGGGTCGGCACCGGCCCCTTCATGATCGCCGACGAGATGCACGGCGAGTCGGGCGAGCTGCTCACGCTGGTTCGCAACCCGCCCTGGATCCCTCCGCTCGGCGGCAAGCCGCCCAAGCTCGAGCGCATCGTCTTTCACTGCTATCCGCTCGACGCCCAAGGCCGACCCAACGCCCTGCGCGACGCGATCGAAGCCGGCGAGATCGACGTCAGCCTGATGCTTCCGCGCGAGGTCGCCCGCGGCCTCCAGGGCGTGCGCAAGATCTATCAGCCCGGCCAGAGCACCGCCTTCTTGGCCTTCGCCTGTCGCCGACCCTGGCTGAGCGAGGTCAAGGTCCGCCGAGCCCTGAGCGCCGCGATCGACACCTGGGCGGTCGCCAAGGTCTGTCACGACAACCCCGGCGCCTTCGCGGCGCGCGGCCTGCTCCCGCCCTCGATGGCCTCGATCCAGCGCAGCATCGCCGGCTTCGATCTCGAGTTCGCCAAGCGCGAGCTCGCGGCCCTGCCCAAGCCCGCGGGGCCGCTGCGGATGCTGACCGTCTGGGGTCCGCGCCCCTACCTGCCCGACCCCCGCGGCGTCGCCGAGGCCATCGCCGCCCAGCTCGGCAAGGTCGGCGTCGCCGTGACCATCGAGGCCTCGACCAGCGCCAACGACTTCTTCGAGGCCGTCCGCCGCGGCAACCACGACCTGATCTTGTCCGGCTACATCGCCGAGACCCCCGACCCCTTCGACTTCCTGGCCGCGCTGCTCAGCAGCCGCCGAATCCCCCGGCCCGAGCACAAGATGGCCAGCACGACCAACATGGCCTCGTTCGGCGACCGCGAGATGGACAAGCGCCTCGCCGCCGCGCAATCCAACGATCAGGCGACCCAGTCCGTGCTCGAGCTCTTCGAAGATCAGCGGCCTTATTTGCCATTGATGTATGGCGCGAACGTGGCCGTGCACTCGTGGCGGATTCGGAATTTCGAATTGGATCCGCGCGGGATCCCGACCTTTTGCGAGCTCGACTTGGGCTGAGCGCTCGTTCATCGACCGACGCGTCGCAGCCGCTCGAGCGCCCCAGCCTGCGGCCCGAGTTCGTCGACGATCGGGCCCGCGAGGCTGAAGCTCGCCCGCGCATCCAACCCGAGCCCGCCCTCGGGCAGCGGCGCGGTGATGACCATCGAATCGCCGTCGGGCAACTCCCAGCTCTCGGCCAGCACCGTCACTC